>DASPXV010000191.1:0-18183 GCA_035637115.1 Vicinamibacterales bacterium | reverse complement strand
GCGCGTGCACCGAGATGGTGAAGATCCTCGGTCCCGATCTCGGATACGCGCTTGTTGAGATGCGACGCGAGGAAGACGAGATACTGCGAGAGATCGCTGTCGTAGGCGCGCACGGTATGCGCCGACGCGTTCTCGTTCAGGCCGAGGTATTCGAGAAATGCTTTGAGGTGCTCTCTAACCACTCGGCCAAGTCCTTGAGCGCGCGCTCCGAAATGGCGACGTTCCGATCCTTTTTGCTCTTCACCCGCTGCTCCAGCGGCGGGATCAGGCCGAAGGCGATATTCGATGGTACGTAGTGTTTCGGATCGGCGTGCGACGCGTAATAGGCCAGCGCTCCGATAGCTGTCGTCCGCGGCGGCGCCGATGGCTCCTCGCCCAGCGCGAGTGCCGCGGCATTGCGGCCGGCAATGAGTCCGGATGCGGCCGACTCCACGTAACCTTCCACGCCGGACATCTGTCCGGCGAAGAACAGATCGTCCCGCATGCGCGTCTGCCACGTCTCGTGCAGCACCGTCGGCGACTTCACGTAGGTGTTGCGATGGATCATCCCGAAGCGCACGAATTCCGCGTTCTCGAGCCCCGGAATCATCTTCAACACGCGTGCCTGCTCGCCCCATTTCATCTGCGTCTGAAAGCCGACCAGACTGAAATGATCTCCCGCGATGTTGTCCTGCCGGAGCTGCACGACCGCGTAGGCCTCGCGCCCGGTCCGTGGATCGGGAAGGCCCACCGGCTTCATCGGACCGAACCGCAGCGTGTCCACTCCGCGCGCCGCCATCACCTCGATCGGGAGGCAGCCCTCGAAGAACGTCGGCTTATCGAACTCGTGCACCCCCGCCTTCTCCGCCGACATCAGCGCCTGGTAGAACCGCTCGTACTCCTCGCGCGTGAACGGGCAGTTCAGGTAGTCGCCGTCTCCGTCATCCACCCCGCACGCCGGCGAAACGGGGACAGTCCCCGTTTCCTGCGGCGGAAAACGGGGACTGTCCCCGTTTTCAAAAACAGGGCTATTTCCGGGGGTTTCGACGAAACGGGGACTGTCCCCGTTTTCGGCGCGAGGGAAACGGGGACTGTCCCCGTTTCCACGGAGGCTGCGGCCCCAGCGGGAGGCGCGGTAGACCTTCGATCGGTCCAGGGATTCACCGAGGACGATCGGGCTAATCGCGTCGTAAAAATAGAGATGCTTCGAGCCGATGAGGGTGGCAATTTCTGCGGACAGGGCGTCGGAGGTCAGCGGTCCCGTCGCCAGGATCACGGGGCCGTCGGTGGACGACGGGATCGACGTAATCTCACCTCGGCGGATGCTGATCAGCGGATGCGACGCGATCGCCTCGGTTACACGCGACGAGAAGAGATCACGATCGACGGCGAGCGCTGCGCCGGCAGGCACACGCGTCTCGTCCGCCGCGCGCATGACGAGCGATCCGAGACGGCGCATCTCCTCTTTGAGCAGACCGACCGCATTATCCAGTTTGTCGCCACGGAATGAGTTCGAGCAGACGAGCTCCGCCAGGCCATCGGTCTTGTGGACCGCGGTCGGCTTCACCGGTCGCATTTCGTGGAGGACGACGCGCACGCCGCGCGAGGCGGCCTGCCAGCCGGCTTCGCTGCCCGCCAATCCGCCGCCGACGATTGTCACGACTTTCATCACAAAGCTCACAAAGATCACGAAGACCACAAAGGCCTTTGGGATCTTTCTGATCTTAGTGGACTTTGTGATGGCCCGTTCAGGCCGTTGCCAATTCTTCCGACCGCACGTACGAGCATTCCTCGTTGTTGCAGATCAGCTGACGCCCCTGCTTCTTGGTGATCTTCTCCACGAGGAACGGCGCCTGACAGTCTGGACACTTTTCCGCGACCGGGCGGTTCCAGAGCGTGAAGTCGCAGTCGGGATAATTCGCGCAGCCGAAGAAGACCTTCCCGCGGCGTGACTTGCGCTCAACGATGTCGCCGCCGTCCTTCGGACACAGCACTCCCGTAGACTTCTGCTTCACGTACTTGCAGGTCGGATAGCTGGAACACGCAGTGAACTCGCCGAAGCGTCCCTGCTTGACTACCAGGTTGGACTGGCACTTCGGGCACTTCTCGTCGAGGATCTGATCGGGCTTCGCGGCGGCGAGGCCCTGCTTCGTCGCGATGATCTTCCTCGTCGTCTTGCACTCGGGGTAGCCGGTGCAGGCGAGGAACTGGCCGAACCGGCCGCGCTTGACGACCATCGGCTTGCCGCAGTTCTCGCACGCTTCCTCGATGTCTCCTTCGGCACCGGGCTCCGGGGCATCGAGCTCGCGCGTGTTCTCGCAATCCGGATACCCGCTGCACGCGAGGAACAGGCCGAACTTCCCGGCCTTGATCACCATCGGCTTGCCGCACTTGTCGCACTGGACCGGCGGATCCGGCTCATACCCTTCTTTCATGTTGGGCATGTCCTTCTCTGCGCGCTTCAGATCCTTCTGGAACTTCTTGTAGAAGCTCGCCAGCGTCTTCTCGTAGTTTGACGCGCCGGACTCGATCTTGTCGAGATCCTCCTCGAGCTCGCGCGTGTACTTGACGTCGAGGATGTCGTCGAACGCGGGGCTGAGCAGCTTCTCGACCAGCATCATTCCGAGGAACGTCGGCTTGAACTTCCCTTCGATCTTGTTCACATACTCGCGCGCCTGGATCACGGTGATGATCGACGCATACGTGGACGGGCGGCCGATGCCATTTTCCTCGAGCGCCTTCACGAGCGTGGCTTCCGTGTAGCGCGGCGGCGGCTGCGTGAACTTCTGCTCGGGTTTCAGCTCGCGCAACGTGAGCTGATCCCCCTTCGCCAGCGGCGGCAGCACGCTCGACTCTTCATCGTCTTCCGCCGTCTTCGCGTCGGGACCGGGCGCGAGCTTTTCCTCTTCCGCAACGCCCGCGATCGGCGCCGCTGGCTGGTTATAAACGGCGAGCCAGCCTGGGAACTTCGGCACGGATCCCTTGACGCGGAACAGATAATCGGCCGCCGCGATATCTACGGTCGTATCGTCGAACGTCGCCGGCGGCATCTGCGATGCGACGAAGCGGTTCCAGATCAATTTGTACAGGTAGTACTGATCCGGCGTGAGCTGCCCGCGCACTTCATCGGGGTGGTACTGCATTGAGGTCGGACGGATCGCTTCGTGCGCGTCCTGCGCATCCGACTTCGTCTTGTAGAAGGTCGGCTTCTCCGGCACATACTCCGCGCCGTAGGCGCCGCCGATGAACTGCCGCACTTCCGCGAGCGCCTGCTCCGACACACGCGTCGAGTCAGTTCGCATGTAGGTGATGAGACCGACGGCACCTTCCCCCGGCAGCTCGACGCCTTCATAGAGCTGCTGCGCGATCATCATCGTCTTCTTCACCGGGAAGCGCGACGCCTGCTGCAGCTTGCTCGTGATGAACGGCGGAACGGCGCTCTTCTTCCGTTCCTTGGTCGTGACGGAATCGACGATCCAGCGCGCGGACTCGAGATCGGCGAGAACGGCATTGGACTCCGCCTCATTGCCAACCTGGATGTTCGAGCCGCCTTTCTTCAGGAGGCGGGCGTCGAACTCGGGCGGCACGGAACCGGCGAGCCGCGCGGTGATGTTCCAGTATTCCTCGGGCACGAACGCGGTGATCTCGCGTTCACGATCGCAAACAAGCTTCAGCGCGACCGACTGCACGCGACCTGCGGAGAGACCGCGGCGCACCTTGTCCCATAGCAGCGGGCTGATCTTGTAGCCGACGAGCCGATCGAGGACACGGCGCGCCTGCTGCGCGTCCACCATCTTCTTGTCGATTGCCATCGGCTTCTCGAGCGCGGCAAGCACGCCCTTCTTCGTGATCTCGTTGAACATCAGGCGGCGGATTTTCTTCTTGTTGCCGCTGCCCAGTTCCTCGGCCAGGTGCCAGCCGATCGCTTCCCCTTCGCGGTCAGGGTCGGTCGCGATGAAGATGTCGGTCGACTTCTTCGCTTCGTCCTTCAGTTCCTTCAGGACCTTCTTGCGCGACGCGATGACTTCGTAGGAAGGCTCGAACCCTTCGTCCACATCCACGCCCAGTTTGCTCTTGGGCAGATCGCGGACATGGCCCATCGAGGCGATGACCTTGTAATCCTTGCCGAGATATTTATTGATGGTCTTCGCCTTTGCCGGCGATTCGACCACCACGAGTGACTTGGCCATAAAAATGTCAGTTCCAACCGGCGAGGACGTATCGTCCTCCGGCCACCTTTGTCAGCTGTCCGCGCAACTCCCACTCGGTCACGCGGGACAGCAAATCCGAACCCGTTATTTCCACCGTAGCAGACAATTCATCGAGGTCGTAGGCCTGCCCGGGGGTCAATTTCCGTAGTAACTCGTCTATTTCCAACGAGTTAGCGGAAATTTTAGGGACGCTCAGACCAGGCCACCCCAGTTCCTCCAAGATATCGTCCGCAGTCTCCACGACCTTTGCGCCGTCTTTCAGGAGGGCATGGGAGCCGCGGTTGCGGCCGCCGAGGACGCTGCCCGGCACGGCCATGACGTCTCGGCCCTGCTCGAGCGCATATCGCGCGGTGATGAGGGACCCGCTCTTCTCGTTGGCTTCGACGACGACAACGCCGAGCGAGATCCCGCTGATAAGACGGTTCCGGAGCGGAAAATGGTCCGGAAGCGGGGGGACGCCGGGCCCGTGCTCGCTGACCAAAGCCCCGTCTTTGCAGATACTTGCCGCCAGGACGTCATGCTCCGGGGGATAAATCCGATCCACTCCAGAACCCAGGACAGCGACGGTCGTCCCGCCCGCGTCGACGCACCCCTGATGGGCGGCACCGTCGGCCCCGCGCGCCAGCCCTGAGACGACGAGCACGCCTCGACGCGCCAGCTCGGCCCCGAGGCGGGCCGCCACCTCCAGCGCATACGGCGAAGCCGCGCGGGAGCCGACAATCGCGACCGCCGGCCGAATCAGAACGTTGGCCTGGCCGCGCACCCACAGTACTGGCGGCGGGTCCATGATCGCGCGCAGCAGCGGCGGATAGCTTTCATCGTCCGCACGAATGGCGTCGATGCGCTCCCGCTTCGCCGCGGCAAGGAGCGCCGACGCCTGCTCGCGCGCCTCCGCCGCGATGCGATCGGCGTTCGCACCGGGTGCGGCGCAGGCAATCACTTCTTCCAGCGAGGGGGTGCCGGTCTGCTCCCGCAGTTCCTTGAAAACCGCGAACGCCCGGTTGCGCGTGAGGCCGGTGAGGGTCGATAGTGCGACGGCGCTCTGAAGGTCCATCGGACACTCCTACACGGGGTGTCCGACCTCTGTCCTTATTATAGGTCTTACGCATCTCGTTCCGGATTACGAAAACGGACCGTTTCGCAGGATTTCCCTCAGCACAGCCGCCGTTTTTCGTGGTACGTCCATTGCTCAGAATCGTCGCGGAGATTTCTCGCCGGAAACCGGCGACGGCTAACTGGAAACTGGTATATTGACGATTCATCCCATGCGCCGACTGATTCTGTTCTCAGTCGTGGTTCTCATCTTCGCCCCTGCGCTGGCGTCCGCCCAGGACCGCGGCAAGTCGAAGGAGCAGGTCGAGTTCGGCATCAAGGTCGCGCAGAACAACCTCTGGAATGAGGCGCTGTACCGCTGGCAACAGGCGGTGAAGCTCGACCCCAATTATGCGGCCGCGTGGAACAATCTCGCGATCGCCTACGAGCACGAAGGCAAGTTCGACGAGGCGAAGAAGGCGTACGAAAAAGCGCTGGAACTCGAACCGAAGAACCTGATGATCCGGCAGAACTACGATCTCTTCAAAGAAATCAATGACCGCACGAAGCGCCGCAGCGGCAAGTAGCTTTATCGTCGCCGGCGCGCTCGCGCTTGCGGGATGCACGGGGTTCTACGAGATCCCCATCGAGACGCCTATCCAGCCGAAAATGGACGTGAGCGCGTTCCAGCGCGTGCTCGTCGCCGGCTTCATCAGCGGCGGCAGCGACGACGTGGACGCGAACCTCGAGACGGTGCGGCTGCTGCGCAGCCAGCTGCGCACGAAGTCGCCGCTGCGGGTCATCGAAGCGGAAGTGCTGCCGCTCGCCGAGATCGCCGCGATCGAAGCGAAGGAAGACGCGACGGCAATCACGACGACGTCCACGGGCGTGACGCCGATCTCTCCGGTCCCGACCGCCGAGATGGTGAAGCCGCTGCCCGAACCGAAGCCGGACGCGAAGCGCGTCGAAGCAAACATCCGGAACGAAAAAGATCTCGCGAAGTACGACAAGATTTTCGCGGACGTCGCGTACTGGAAAAAGCTCGGTGAGGAATACCAGACGCCGCTCATCGTGACCGGCACGGTGCTCTTCACGCCGCATCAGGCGAACGGCTTCGTGATGCAGAACCGCGAAGTCTACGACGCGTACGGCCGCCGCAGCGTGATCCCGGTCCGCACCTACATGGAGCGCAAGGGCTTCATCCTGCAGCCGCGCTTCGTGTTCATCGACGGCCGCACGGGCGCCATCCTCTATTCAGAGACGTTCCACGAAGAGATCCTCTACAACTCGCAGCAGAGCGTTCCGGCGCTCTCGACGTACTTTGAGCTGATGGACCGCGTGATGCCCTCGTTCCTCAGTACGCTGAGCGCGCAGAAGATCCGCGGCACCCGCGTGCTGCTCAAGTAGGCTCGACTCTCCGCCCTAAGGAGTCGGTCTAGCTGCTGGGTCCGTGGCCACTGCGATGGAGCTTTGGCGCGCGCATCCTATTTAAACTTGAAGTTCACCAACTTGCTGACGCTGCCATCGCTGAAGCTCAGATACATCACGCGGCAGGCGTTTTTATACTGGGAAGCCGTCTTCCAGTTGAAGTGGAAGTTACCATCGCCGTCGTATATCAGACCGGACGCGCTCGGCGCATACTCTTCGATTGCGGCGTCGATGTCGCCCGTGCCAGTCGAGCAACTCACGTCGTAAGAGAAGAGTCCGACGAAGCTGGCGAGCGAGGAGACCGGGACGCCATTGAGGGTCAGCCGCCACTTGACGGGAATCGCCTGGCCCGCATTCGCCTTGTTCCACACCGTGGCGCTCGTCGCCGACATGTCGATCGGAGCAGAGAATCCGTCGAACGTGAAGCCGACGACGTTTACAGTCTGCGTGACCTGCGGCGCCGGGCTGTAGTTGGAATCCCCCAGCTGGTTGTACAGGATTTGGCACGGCTTAACGCCACTGGTAACGGTGAAACTCGGTCCTGTATCCGTGCAGCCATCAGTAACCGGTGTAGCGAACGTGACCGGCTTACCTGACGGCCCACCCGTAGCGGCGACAACGAAGGAGCTTCCGTAAGATGCGAGTGCGGGGCGCTCGCGGTAACCGCAATGACTTGAATGGCCTTCAGCGCGGTAGTTGCGGCCGTCACAGGAGCGGCGCTGTTGTAGTTGATGTTTCCAGCCTGATTGTACGCCACGTTACCCGTGCCGGTGCCACTGTCCATCTGCACCGTTGCGGATCCGAATCCACCTGATGCAAGGCTGCAGATGCCGGTTACCGTGATCAGTACCGGTTACCCGAATTCCCACCTGTGGCGGCGGTCGTGAACGTCGTGTTATAGACCGCCGAGGACGGTGCGGCGGTGACGGCGAGAACTGTCTGGTCGGCCTTCGCAATCGTGAACGGACGGTCCACTGCCCTCGCCGCGTTGTAGGTGTCATCGCCGCCTTGCGACGCGCGCACGGTGCAGGTGCCCGCGCCCGTCAGATGCACGGAATTCCCCGCAACCTCGCATGGCCCCGTCACGATGGAGAACGTCACTGCGAGGGGTCCGGCATCATAGCGCGAATCCGGCTCTGCCGCAGCAGGGACATGGACCGGCCGTCAAGCCGAGACCCGTAAATCGCACTAATGGCGGGCCTTGAGGCCGGAGAGCAGCCGTGGTAATCTAGAGTTTTGCCTCCCCCATCAAGGAGCCGGTAGAGGTGTTTGCAATCATCCAGAGCGGTGGCCGCCAGGTCAAGGTGACCCCGGGCGCGGTGGTCGAGGTCGACCGCATCGACGCGCAGCCGGGCGACGAAGTGAGCATCGAGCAGATCCTGTTCCTCGAAAAGGACGGCGGCGAAGTGCTCGCGGGTGCGCCATTCGTGGCCAACGTGAGGGTCGTTGGCGTGGTCGACGGCGAGTCGCGCGGGCCGAAGATCCGCGTATTCAAGAAGAAGCGCCGCAAGGGCATGCGCCGGACCAAGGGTCATCGGAGCACGCTCACGCGAGTGCGCATCAAAGACATCATTGTTTGATAACGCGCGGCTGACGCCGCGCTAGGTTTGATAACGCGCGGCTGACGCCGCGCTAGGTTTGATAACGCGCGGCTGACGCCGCGCTAGGTTTGATAAACGCGCGGCTGACGCCGCGCTAGGTTTGATAAACGCGCGGCTGACGCCGCGCTGGGTCTAAGCCATGGCAACAAAAAAGGGACAGGGCAGTTCACGGAACGGGCGCGACAGCAACTCGCAGCGCCTTGGCGTCAAGCGGTTCGACGGCAACGTCGTAACCGGTGGATCGATCCTCGTGCGCCAGCGCGGCCGCAGGTTCCGTCCCGGCCTCAACGTCGGACTCGGCAAGGACGACACGCTGTTCGCCAAGGTCGACGGCACGGTGAAGTTCTCCGACCACGGCGCCCGTGGACGAGTGATCTCCGTACTGCCGCTCGAGTAGGGCGCGCCGCAGGGTTCGTGGGGCGGGTCTTCAGACCCGGCGCTCGTTGGCAGCCAGCAGTTCCGTTTTCCTCCCGAACTGCAAACCGCAAACTGTAAACTGCCGACTGTCATGTTCGTCGACGAAGTAGAAATCCACGTCGCTGCCGGACACGGCGGCAAGGGCGCGCTGAGTTTCCGGCGCGAGAAGTTCGTGCCGCGCGGCGGCCCGGACGGCGGCGACGGCGGTCACGGCGGCAACGTCTACATGGTTGCCCGCGCCAATCTCAATACGCTCCTCAATTTCCGCTTCCAGAAAACATTCGAAGCGCGCAACGGATCGCAGGGGGAAGGCTCCCTGCGCACCGGCAAGTCCGGCGCGGACATCACCCTCGAAGTTCCCGTCGGCACGCAGGTGTTCGAGAAGCGCCCAGATAGCGGCGACGAGTGGACCCAGATCGCCGACCTGACGCACGAGGAGGACCCGATGGTGATCGCGAAGGGCGGTCTCGGCGGGCAGGGCAACGCGCGCTATGCGACGTCCACCAACCGCGCGCCGCGACGCACCCAGCCAGGGCTCCCCGGCGAAGAAAAGGATCTCAGGCTTCAACTGAAACTCCTCGCCGACGTCGGCATCGTCGGCTTCCCTAACGCGGGCAAATCCACGATCATTTCGCGCATCTCGGCGGCGAAGCCGAAAATTGCCGACTATCCGTTCACGACTCTTACGCCGAACCTCGGTGTGGTGGGACTCTCCGGCGATCGGTCGTTCGTCGCCGCGGACGTGCCGGGATTGATCGAAGGGGCGCACGAGGGTCTCGGACTTGGTCACCGTTTCCTGAGCCATCTCGAACGGACGCGCGTGTTGATCCATGTCGTCGACGTCTCGTCGATGACGGGGCGGGATCCGGTCGAAGACTTCGAGACGATCACGCGCGAGCTCGCGCTGTTCCCGGGCCGTGACGCGACCGGCGAGCGCCTGCAGGACAAGCCGGTCGTCGTCGCCGCGAACAAGATCGACGCGCTCGACGATCCGACGCGGCTGGAGCGGCTGCGCGCGCATTTGCAGCGCGCCGGCATTCCGCTTTACCCTGTTTCTGCGGCCACCGGCGACGGACTGCCGCTGCTGCTCGAAGCAGCATGGAAGAAGCTGGAAGCACATCGAGGATCGATGGCCGAGGATCGAGAATCGCGGACCGAGGATCGATGAGCGAGCGGGGACTGCACGGACCTCGAAGCTCGAACCTCGAATCCCGGCGCATCGGCATCCTCGGCGGCACGCTCGATCCAATCCATTGCGGCCACATGGCCGCAGCCGTCGCGGCCCGCGACGCCTTCGATCTTTCAGGAGTGCTCGTCCTCCCCTCCAGCGTTCCCCCACACCGGCCGGTGCAGCCGCTCGCATCGGCGTTTCATCGGTTCGCGATGGCGTCGCTCGCCGTCTCTGGCGTGGAGCGGTTCGCAGCGAGCGACGACGAGCTGCGGTCGGACGGCCCGTCCTACACCGCGGACACGCTGGAGCGGCAGCACGCGCGTGGCGTGCGCCCATCGCAGATTTTCTTCATTACCGGCGCCGACGCGTTCGCAGATATTGCAACGTGGAGGCGTTATCCCGAGGTCCTCGACCTGGCGAATTTCGTCGTCGTGTCGCGCCCCGGGCACCCGATCGATGAACTGCCCTCGCGCCTGCCGTCGCTCGCGTCACGCATGCGGAGCGCAAGCACGAAACAGGATAGGGGTGCGCCATTGATTTACCTGCTGCAGGCGCCGACGCCGGATGTGTCGTCGACGGCTGTCCGCGAGCGGCTCCGTCGCGGCGAGAGCATCTGCGGCCTCGTGCCGCCGCTCGTCGAGAAACATATTCACCAACACGGGTTGTACTCGGCCGCCGCTGAATCTCCGGCGGGCAAAACGGCAGACCAGTTGCATGGCCAAGACTGAGAAGAAGCACCCAACGATACCGAAGAAGACCCACGAACCCCGCAGCAGGAAGCTGACGGGGGAGATCGCGAGGGCCATCAAGGCGGCGCTCGACAAGAAGGCGATGGACGTCGTCGTGCTCGACCTGCGCCACACGCCGGCGTTCACCGATTTCTTTCTGCTCTGTTCGGGGCAGAACCCGCGGCAGGTGCACGCGATCGCGGACGCGGTCGAAGAAGCTTTGCGCGCGATGAAGATCCGGCCGAACCACATCGAGGGCTACGACCGCGGGGAGTGGGTGTTGATGGACTTCTTCACGTTCATCGTCCATGTTTTTACGCCGCAGACGCGCGACTTCTATTCTCTCGAACGGCTCTGGGGTGACGCCGAACGGATCGACATCTCGGACGAGCCTGCTCACGCCAAGAAAGAAGCCTGAAGAAAGAAGAAAGAAGCCTGAAGAAAGAAGAAAGAAGTACTTCCGTCTTCCTTCTTTCGTCTTCCGTCTTGTTGATGGTGTCGTCGCCGTCGTCCTCGCGCCAGCCTGCGCGGCGTGCCGCGCTCCTCTCGACGAACCAACGCGCGGCGCGGTTTGCCCGCGCTGCTGGAACGCGATCGTTCCCATCGCTCCGCTCGGGCTCTTCAGTCTTCCTCCTCACGTCTCGCTCGCGACAGCGATAGGTCCGTACGACGAAACGCTCAAGGCGATCGTCCACGCACTGAAGTACGATCCGCGATCGACGATCGCGCGTCATCTCGCGGCGCGGATGCGCGCCGCCGGCGCTGAAGTGATCGACGGCGCGGACGCCGTCGTCCCGATTCCGCTGCATCGGTCGCGGGAACGCACGCGCGGATTCAACCAGGCGTCCGAACTGGCGCGGCATCTTGGCCTGCCGGTGCTCGGCGCGCTGACGCGCGTTCGGAAGACGGCAACGCAGGCAGATCTTCCCGCGGCAAAGCGCGACGCAAACGTGCGAGGCGCCTTCGCCATCAACAGCGAAGTGTGCGTTGACGGATTAATTCTCGTGCTCGTGGACGACGTGAGCACGACGGGCGCGACGTTGAATGCGTGCGCGGCGCCGCTGCTGGACGCGGGAGCGAAAGAGGTGCGCGCGCTTACGGCGGCGCGAGCGCCGCTTAAAGCAACCGTTCGACGGCGCTGAGCACGTCGGCGGCGACCGCCTCCTTCGCGCGCTCACCGTTAAGCGACAGCCAGTCCTCGTCCTGTGCTTGCCGTCGATAGCTCTCGCGCACGCGCGACAAGAGCGCGAGATCGCGCTCATATTTATCGCGATTTGACGTCTTGCGCCCCGCGGCCGTCTCTGGCGCGATGTCGAGCAGGATCGTGAGGTTCGGCGGCGGCAGGTAGCGTTGGATCTCCCGGAGCCATTCGCCATCCAGTCCGTGCGCCTCGCCGTACGCGATGCTCGAGGCGAGATACCGGTCGCAGACGATGATGGTGCCTGCCGCGAGCATCTTCTCGATCTGCGGCTTTTTCTCGTACCGGTTCGCGATGTAGAGGAGCTGCATCACGTCGGGGCCATAATCGCGCCCGCCGTGCAGTCCTTCGTCGATCTCCTTGCCGATGTGCGTCTCGTAGGACGGAAAGTCGAGGAGCACGCACTTCAGGCCGCGCTTCTCGACCTCCGCCTTCAACCGCTCGGCCTGCGTCTGCTTGCCGCTTTGATCGAGGCCTTCGAAGGCGATCAGGAGCCCGTTGCTCACTCAGATCTCCAGTGTCAACACATCGTCGAGCGTCTGGCGGCGCCGAATGAGGCGGGCAGCGCCGTTCTCGACCATCACTTCCGCCGGAAGCATGCGGCGGTTGTAATTGGAGGCCATCACCGATCCGTACGCTCCTGTGTCAAGGACGGCATACAACTCGCCGACCCGCGGCCGGGGAACCGTGCGCTCCTTACCGAGCGTATCGCTGCTCTCGCACAGCGGACCGACAATATCCACCGATGTTGCCGGCGCATCGGTTCGGATGACGGGCTCAATGCGGTGGAATGCGCTGTAGAGCATCGGCCGGATCAACTCCGTCATCCCCGCGTCCATCACGACGAACAGCCGATCGCTGCCGGGCTGCTCCTTCACGTCGACGACGCGCATCAGCAGGAGGCCGGCGGGGGCGATGATCTGGCGTCCGGGCTCGAGCACGATCGCGAGACCGGATTCGCGCAGCACGGGCAGCACGGCGTTCGCGTAGTCGGCGGCTTCGGGCACCGGAGAGCCGTCGTACGACACGCCGAGACCGCCGCCGATGTCGAGGTGCTCGATGGACGTGCCGTCCAGCGCCAGATGGCGCGCCAGGTCGACGAGCGACCTCGCCGCTCGGGTCAGCGGCTCCATGTTTGTGATCTGCGAGCCGAGGTGTACGTGGAGCCCGACGATCTCGACGTCCGGCCGGCCTCGCGTCTGGGCGCAGAGCGCCCTGACCTCGTCGATCGCGATGCCGAACTTGTTCGTCTTCAGCCCGGTGGAGATGTGTGGATGCGTCTTCGCATCGACGTCCGGATTGACGCGGATCGCGATCTTCGTGCGCACCTTGCGCTCGCGCGACAGCGTCTCGATGCGCTCGATCTCCCCCGCCGATTCGACGTTGATGCTGCGCACGCCGAGATCGATCGCGTGCCCCAGCTCCGCGATCGTCTTGCCGACGCCGGTGAACACGATCTGCGAGGGGGCGAAGCCGGCGCGGAGCGCGACGTCGATCTCGCCACCGGAGTTCGCGTCAGCGTGGCTGCCGAGGCTTTTCAGAAGGCGCGCAATCGCGAGCGTGGAGTTCGCCTTGAGCGCGTAATGGATCGAATGCGGATACCCCGCGAACGCATCGTCGATCGCGCGGTAGCGCGCGGCGATCGTGGCAGCGCTGTAGACGTACAGCGGCGTGCCGTGTGCGGCGGCGAGCGGCTCGAGCGGGACGCCATCGCACACGAGCGCGGCTCCCTGTCGGTAGAATCCGGTCACAGGCGTGTGGACAAAAGAGTGTAAGATATCAGATTACGACGCATGTCTGCTGATTCCGCGGCTGCGCAGCCGGCCACGCCTGACAGCCTCATCGAGCAGTGCCTGGCCGGCGATCAGCTCGCCTGGGAACAGATCGTGCGCCAGAACTGGCGCAAGGTCTTCAACGTCGCGTACAAGTTTGTCGGCAAGCATGACGAAGCCGAAGATCTCACGCAGGACATCTTCCTGAAGATCTTCAAGGCGCTGAACACGTTCGATCGCCGCGCGAACTTCCAGACGTGGATCATCAGCATCAGCCGCAACCTGTGCATCGATCACTACCGCAGCGTGCGGAAGGAGCGGCAGACGATCGCGCGCGACGTCGATTCGAACGACCTGCAGCCGGCGACGAGCGAGCGCGGACCTTACGCGCAGGCCGAGCACCAGGATCTTCGCGCGCAGCTGCGGCAGGCGCTCGAGACACTGCCGGTGACGCTGCGCACGGCCGTCGTGCTGCGCGACCTGCAGGAACTGTCGTACCAGGAGATCGCCGATCGCCTCGGCCTCCCGGAAGGCACCGTGAAGTCGCGGATCAACCGCGGCCGCATCGAGCTCGCGCACCAGTTGAAGCGCGTGCAGGAGAACCAGCCGGTCCGTCCGCGCAAGCGCGGCGCAAGGAGTAATGGATGAACATCACGACCGAACACGCCAACGGCATCGCCGTCGTCCGCGTGGGCGAATCACGTCTCATGTATCCGCTGCTGTCGGAGTTCTCCGCCGCGGTGCAGAAGCTGATCGCCTCGGGCGAGCGCCGCGTCGTCGTCGATCTTTCGTCGGTCGGATACGTCGACAGCGCGACGATCGGCTGCCTCATGGATCTGTACCGCCAGGCGAGCGCCGCCGGCGGCGCGCTGAAGCTCGCCGGCGTGCAGAAACGGGTCGAAACGATGCTGACGATGACGGGTGCCCAGAACTTCATCGAGGTACACCCGGACGAACCCAGCGCCGTCAAAAGCTTCGGAGCCTGACATGCGCACCATCAAGCTGACGACTGGCGCGACGTTGACGCTGGACGGAGACCTGCTGGCGGTGCTCGAGGCGCTGTACAAGGAGATCTCCGCGAAGCACGAGCTGCAATCGAGCTTCGAGGACATGGCTCGCGAGATCCAGCACATCATCCAGCAGATGGATGACGCGGAACGCCGGCACTACCTCTCGGAGAGCCTGTTCCTCAACGTCGTCTCGTACGAAAACGAGCGGCTCGGGGCGTACGTGAAGAAGCTGACGAAAAAATAATTCCCAATTCCCAATTTCCAATTTCCAAGGCAGTTTCAGGCACCAGCTGTTTGGGAGTTGGGAATTGGGAGTTGGGAATTGACACCGATCACCTCAAGTGTCACTGAATTACCTGGCAACCCGTTTTACCTGTAGCTGGCCTTGGAGCACGATGGTGCTGCTTTGCGATGGGCGGCTCGTCTGCGGCTGCGCGGACCCGTACGGCAAACGCGTGCTCGGCGACACGAAGACGGCATCCGTCTCGGAGATCTGGACCGGCGAGACGGCGTCACGGCTCCGGCAGGACATCGTGAACGGCGGGTCGAAGTTCTGCGGCGACTGCCCCCTGAAGCTGCCTCTGAAGAAGGACGAGGAACCGCCGAAGCGCAACCTCGATGTCGGCGCGCTTCCCTCCAGGCTTTATATCGAGTGCACCGCCGCTTGTAACATTTCGTGCAACCAGGCCTGCTGCGCGCCCGAGACGGGCATCACGCGCACGCGGCAGGCGGGGATGCTCGACTACGAGGTGTTCAGGAAAGTCGTGGACGAAGCGGGGCCGACGGTCGGCCGCATCGATTTCTTCAACTACGGCGAAGCCTTCCTGCACAAGCGCGCGCTCGACATGGTCGAGTACATCAAGTCGCGCTATCCGCACGTGTATCTCTACACGAGCACGAACGGCCTGGCGCTCACGGAAGAGGGGGCGCGGCGTCTCGCGCGTTCCGGCATCGACGAAGTGACATTCTCCATCGACGGCGCCACGCCGGAAAGCTATGTGAAGTACCGGCAGCGCGGCGACTTCGACAAGGCGATCCGCAATCTCACCGCGCTCGTGGACGAAAAGCGGAAGAATGCGCTCGACGTGCCGTTCGTGAACTGGCGCTACATCCTTTTCACGCACAACGACAGCGACGAAGAGATGAACCTCGCGCGGCGTATGGCGGAGGAAATCGGCGTCGATCGCCTCAGCTGGGAGATCACGGATCATCCCGAGAATATGTTCTCGCGGCGCTTCGTGCCAGGCACGCCGGAATACACCCGCATCGAGCACGAAGTGTGGGATCAAACCGGGTTGGGGAACGCGATCCCCGGCGCGACACCGAGAGCGCGGATCGATCTCGAGACCTCGTCCTGGCTGGATCGGATCGGCGGGGCGCCGCTGCAGGCGAAAGCAGGCGAGCCGGTGCAGGTCAAGACGCGCGTCACCAATCTTTCCAGACGCGCGTTCCCGGCGCAGGCGAGCTACGGACGTCGCCTGGTTCGGCTTGGTGCGCAGCTCTGCGCCCAGGACGGTTCGTTGATCAACCGCGACTACGAACGCGCGTGGCTGCCGTCACACCTGCAGGCGGGCGCGACGGTGGAGATCCCGATCACACTCAGGGCGCCGGAAACACCCGGCCGCTACCAGATCAAGTTCGACCTGGTGAGCGAAGGGATCGACTGGTTCGAGAGATCGGGGTCGCGGACGACCGTAAGAGATCTGGTCGTCCGTTAGTTCGCCAGGCGCGCGGCGGCCTTCGAGGTCGCCGGCACCGGCATTCCAACCACCGTCGCGGCGGTATCCCCTTCGACGATCTTCCACGCATCCACTTCTTCGAGGATACGGGCGGCGAACGCCGTGTGCAGCGCGTGGCCCGCGCGATGGGCCACGAGGTGGCCGATCACCGGGTAGCCGACCAGCGACAGATCGCCGATGGCGTCGAGGATCTTGTGGCGGACGAATTCGTCCTCGAAGCGGAGCGCGTTGTTCAACACGCCCGTTTCTCCGAGCACAATCGCGTTGTCCAGCGAGCCGCCGAGCGCGAGGCCGCGCTGGCGCAGCATTTCCACTTCCTTGAGGAACCCGAACGTCCGCGCAGGCGCGATCTCCTCGACGAACGTCTCGTCGGTGATCTTCATCGTCCGGGATTGATGGCGGATGAGCGGGTGATCGAAGCTGATGCTGTAGGTGACCTTGAAATGATCCGACGGGTAAAGCGCAATTCGCTTGTCGCCATTGCTCAGCGAGATTGGCCGCAGGACCTTCAGGAACTTCTTTGGAGCTGTCAGGCGCTTGACGCCCGCTTCGTTCAGGATCAAATACACGAACGGCGCGGCGCTGCCGTCCATGATCGGCACTTCGGGGCTGTTGAGCTCGACGATGACGTTGTCGATGCCGAGTGCGGTGAGCGCGGCGAGCAGGTGCTCGACGGTCTCGACCGAGACGGCCTCGCGCGTCAGTCCCGTAGCCAGCTGAATTCCGCCCAGATGCGTGACGGTGGCGGGAACTTCCAGTCCGCCAAGGTCCGAGCGCTGGAACCGGATGCCGTAGTCGGCGGGCGCCGGCTTGAGTGACAGCGTGACCTTGTTGCCGGAATGAAGTCCGATTCCGGAGCAGGACACAGGACGACGGAGAGTTCGCTGCGCGTTCATGACCTCTTAAGCCTGGGGGGGCTGTCCCGAGCTCAGCAAACGGTCTGCCACCGCAAAGGGCCGCAAATGGACGCAGGTAAGTTGATGATTTGAAGGAACTTGTTGGCCGAGATAGTCACGGGTCCGGCGGAAACGGGGGTCTGTCTGTGGCCCGGCAGCCACAGACTTGGATGACGGAAGCGTGGTCATTTTACCACACCAAAACGGGGACTGTCCCCGTTTCTCAGTTACGAAAACGGGGACTGTCCCCGTTTCTCCCTCACGCAGCCGTGAATATCTCGGCAAGGAAGCGTCCTGTGAAGGATTCTCGGCTGCGCGCCACGGCTTCAGGAGTCCCCTGCGCGATGATTCTGCCGCCCGCAGCGCCCCCTTCAGGGCCGAGATCGATCACATAGTCCGCCGACTTGATGACGTCCAGATTGTGCTCGATGATCACAACCGTGTTGCCCTGATCGACAAGTTTGTTCAGGACGTCGAGCAGCTTGTGCGTGTCGGCGAAGTGCAGTCCGGTCGTCGGCTCGTCGAGAATGTAGAGCGTGCGGCCGGTCCCACGGCGGGACAGTTCCTTCGCCAGCTTGACGCGCTGCGCTTCTCCGCCGCTCAATGTCGTCGCCGACTGGCCCAGCCCGAGATATCCGAGCCCGACGTCCTGCAGCGTGCGCAGCTTGTTCGCGATTGGCGGGAAGTTCTCAAGCAGCGGCAGCGCCTGGTCCACCGTCAAATCCAGCACGTCGGCGATCGACTTCCCGCGGTACTTGATGTCCAGCGTTTCACGGTTATAGCGGCATCCCTTGCACTGCTCGCACGTGACGTAGACGTTCGGCAGGAAGTGCATTTCGATCGCGATGACGCCATCCCCCTGGCAACTCTCGCACCGTCCCCCCTTGACGTTGAAGGAGAACCGCCCCGGCCGGAAGCCGCGCGCCTTCGCATCGGGAAGCATCGCGAACAATTCGCGGATGAACGTGAACAGGCCCGTATACGTGGCGGGATTCGACCGT
>DASPXV010000190.1:0-17411 GCA_035637115.1 Vicinamibacterales bacterium | reverse complement strand
CCCCGAAGAAGGAATGAAAGAAACCCTGCGCGCGATCGCTGCGGAATCCGCTCCCGGCAGCGCGCTGCTGCTGGAGTATCTCAACCGCGGCGGTCTCGAATTGCTCAGAAAATATCCCAGCGGGATGATCAAGAATGCTTTCGATTGGGGAGAGCCGTTCGTGTTCGGCGTGCCCGATGGACAGGACCGGGAGTTCTACCTCGAAGCGGGTCTGGAATTCGGCGAGACGCTGAAGATCGGCAGCCCTGAATCGGTGAAACGATACGCCACGCGCCAGGATGGGAGCTACTACGGCGCACATCTCGAAAAAGTATTCGAGCAGCGACGCGAAGCCGCGCTGAAGGCGATGGACGATGCGGGTCGCCAGCAAGTCGCGCAGGCCGCTGCGACGTCGGGTTACTGGCTGGCCGAGTTGACCGTCCCGCAGCGCCCTTTCTAGACAACTAGTTGGATTGCTATCGTGCGCAATTCCCACGAGATCATTGGAACCTGCTGGCGCCGTCTATCTTCAGGGAACGCGATGGCGTTCATTCGTCCGGAATTGATGAGCGTAATAAAAAGATGTGAGCTACGGCAGGAGGGACTGTTCATCCTGGTGACGTTGCGTTTCCTGGGCGCCGCATTATGGATCGACTTGACTCGCCGGCCGTGCCGCCTCACTATCCGCGCGTAGCCGATGCTGACTGTCACCAAAGATCTGATCCTGCCCACGACCATCACCGGCTCGTGGCCGCGGCCGCGCTGGTTCGACCTGAGCATGTGGGGACGCCCGCTCGACACCTGCATGATGGACACGCGTTACCGCGAGCAGTTCGGTGACGCGCTGTCGACGGTCATCTCCGACCAGGAGCGCGCCGGACTCGACATCGTCACACACGGCGACCTGCATTGTGACGACGACATGGCCGGACGATCGTGGCATCACTATCCGCTGCAGCGCTGGGCCGGCTTCGAGGGCGATTACCTCCAGTCTGAGGAAACGCGATCGCCGTGGCTGCGCTACCCGCCGGGCACGCTGCTGAACGAGATTTACACCGGCTGGCGCTGGCCGCGCGTCGTCGACACGATCGCGCACCGGCCGCTCGACTATCCGAAGATCTGGCGCCTGGCGCAGGCCCGCGCCGCGCATCCGGTCAAGTTCGGCACCTGCTGCTCGCAGGTGATGGGCCTGTTCCTCGACATCCACACGCCGAAGTACACCGACCACCGACAGGTGATCTGGGACATGGCCGAAGCGATGAACAAGGAACTGCTGGCGTTGCGCGACGGCGGCTGCAGGCTGATTCAGATCGAGGAGCCGACGATCCACTTCTGGGCGAACACCTATGGCGCCAGAAGCGACGAAGTGAAGTTCATGATCGAGGCGTTCAATCGCGAAGTCCAGGGTCTGGACGACGTCGAGATCTGGATCCATACGTGCTGGGGCAATCCCAATATGCAGCGCGTCATCGAGAACGACAGCTACGAGACGTCGTTCGAGTTGTATCTGGACGCGCTGAAGGGTGACGTCTGGACCGTGGAGATGACCGACCGGCAGTTCAGGGAGATCGAGTTGTTCGGCCGCCTGAAAGGCCGGCTTCCAAAGAAAATTGCCGTCGGAGTCGTCAGCCACCGAACCCTGCAGGTAGATCGGCCCGAGGACGTCGCGGCGCGAATCCGCCGAGCCCTCGAGCACATCAGTCCCGAACAACTGATCCTCTCGAGCGACTGCGGCTTCGGGCGGCAGGGCGGGAACCGCGACATCGCGTTCTTCAAGACCGCGTCGATCGCGCAGGGCGCGAACATCGTGCGCTGCGAGCTCGGCCTGCCGCTGACCGCCGTGCCGGCGGCGAACCCAACCCTGCAGACCGACATCGTGCCGACATCCGCGGACCGATAGCGCGTTCGCGAGGTGTGGTACCTGCTTGAGTTCAAGCGTCATCCTGACGCCGCTCGCACTGGTGCTCTTTCGTCGGTGGTCCACCGTGACGGCGAGTTCTGCGGCACAATCCCGCCAGGCGGCCAGAAGGGTGTGCCGTGAAACAACAGCGCTTTTCCGTCGAGCAGATCACCGCACTCCTGAAGCAAGCTCGAACCGCCTCCAACTTTTAAGCATCGGCACCTATGCCTGAATTGCGATTCGAGACGGAGCAGGCGAGTAGTCGACAAGACGTGATTTCATCGCCCGAGCAGGAGAGCCGGATCGGCAACCAGACCGGCGGCCGCGTCTTCCTGTTCCTCTATACCGACGACTTCTGGCGCGACTACAGCGCCTACACCGCCAAGGGCGTGACGTTCGTTCGCCAGCCAGCAGAAGAACCATACGGAACGGTCGCGGGTGTTCCTGGATCTCTATGGCAACCGCTGGGATCTGGTCCAGCTTCGACGTGTGATATGACATCTACACACCCGGATCGCAAGGAGAAGCAGAATGGGACGCATCGGTCGTAGCTTCCAGCTCGTGGGGCAGTCGTACCGGATCCTCATGCAGGACAAGGAGCTGATGGTCCTGCCGCTCATCTCCGGCGTCATCATGGTCGCGGTCCTCGCCGGGGCCGCGTTCGGTTTCGGCATCGACACCTCCCGCATCGAACGGCACGGTCCGGATCTCTACCTGCCGCTGTTCCTGATGTACGTGGTGACCTACGCAATCGGGATCTTCTTCCAGGCGGCCGTCGTAGCCGGCGCAACCGAGCGGATGCGTGGCGGCGATCCGACCGTGAGCTCGGCGCTCGGCGCGGCGGGACGCCGGCTCGGGCCGATCCTGATGTGGGCAATCGTGGCCGCGACGGTCGGCGTTGCGATCCGCGCGATCCACGATCGCGTCCCCTTCCTTGGCAAGATCCTCGCGAGCGTGTTGGGCGTCGCCTGGTCGCTCGCCACCTTCTTCATCGTGCCCGTGCTTGTCTTTGAAGAGCAGTCGATTCCTGACTCATTCCGGCGCTCCGTCAGCGTATTCCGAAAGACATGGGGCGAAACGGTGGTCGGTGGCACGACGCTTGGGGCGGCGGGTGTGTGTGCGTGGCTCACGTTGATTGCGATCACCGGCCTGCTGTCAATGGCGATCGGTGTCGCGGCCGTCGCCGTGTTCTTCGCCGGCGCGGTGTTCCTGATGATTTTCTTCTCGGCGCTGCAAGGTATCTACGTCGCGTCGTTGTATCGATTCGCCACGGACGGCGGCGCGACGCCAGGCCTGGACCCGACGCTCATGCGCCAGGCATTCGTTCCCAAGACCCGCTGAGTGTCAGTCAGGAGAACGACGTCATGCTGGTCACGACCACACCAAGCATCGAGGGAAAGCGCATCACGAAGTACCTTGGCATCGTTACCGGTGAGGCCATCCTCGGCGCGAACGTCTTCAAAGACGTCTTCGCCGGCATCCGCGACATCGTCGGCGGCCGCTCGGCCACCTATGAAGCGGAACTGAAGCGCGCGCGGGATATGGCGCTCACCGAACTCGAGACGCAAGCGCAGCAGCTCGGCGCCAACGCAGTCGTCGGTGTCGATCTCGACTACGAAGTGCTCGGCGCCAACAACGGGATGCTGATGGTATCGGCGAGCGGAACGGCAGTCTTGGTGGAGTGACTCAATGCGGCTCGACATGTACGTCAACTATCGCGGCACATGTGAGCAGGCGTTCCGCTTCTACGAGGAACACCTCGGCGGCAGGATCACCGGGATCGTCCGACATCGGGAACAGCCCAACCCGAATATACCTGCCGACTGGCAGGACAAGGTCCTTCACGCCCACATCGAAATCGGCGTGACGGTGTTGATGGGAGCGGACATTCCACACGCGGAGCCGATGCGAAGTGCCTACCTGACCCTGACTCTTGATCGCGAGCAGGAGGCGGAGCGGGTCTATGCGTTGCTCGCGGACGGCGGTGAGATCTTCATGAAGATGGAGAAAACACCCTTCGCCAACCGGTTTGCGATGCTGCGCGACCAGTTCGGCGCGTCTTGGATGCTTCTCCATCAACCCAAATCATTTTGAGTCGACGAGGAGATCTCGAGCCATGTACAGCGTAGTGTCGTTGATACCGTTCCTGCTCTTTCTCGTCTGGATCGGCAGCATCATTTTTCTGATCGTGCTTGCAACAAGATTGGTCAACGCAGTCGAGCAAATAGCCCGTGTGCTCAGGCAGCGTCTTCCCGATTCGACGAAGCCCTGACTCAGCGAGGCGTCAGGCGCGCGACCATGTCGGCCACCAGGTCCTTGCCCCATCCAGGCGTGAATTGACCGCAGGACGTCGTTATGGCCGCTTGATGATGCGGCTTGCGGTGAGGAACCGGCGGTAATCGCTGAAGACCTGGGTGCGGCGGATCGACTGCAATCCGGTGCGAAGCAAGGTGACCGATTCGATCGACTCAGGCAGCAGCATGACCTCGTCCGGATCCGTGAACACCACTTCCTTGTAGCGCATCGTCAAATCGTCGCGATCGATCGTCAGCCAGGACGGGAAGTGATACTTCCGCTCGAGAGGCACGGGTACGCGCACGTCGGTCGGGCCGGCGATGTGACGCTCGAGCCGCAGCACGTCATGCGTCTCGGCGTCCACCCACAGACGGCCGGTGTTCGCGACCGGCCCCTTCCAGTCAAAACAATCGTCATGGCCGTGCTCGTCCTCGACGAGTTCCGGCCGATTCGCGCGGTGCCCGCTGGACGACGTCGCGAAGTCGATCACCAGCGCCGCCCGATCTCGCTCCCGGCCGCTCCGAACGGCGGTGAACCTGTACTCGTCGCGACGGCCAGGAAGAAGGAACGCGAGCGGCTCCGGCGAGAGCGGCGTCGGATCGGTACAGCCGGAGCGATCGGTCCGGTCGCGATCGCGCGGCTCGCGGCCGTTGACGCGGCGAATCTTCCGCGACACGCGCGCCTCGGGCAGCGAGAATCCGTTGGCCGCGTCGATTTCGACGCGCAGTTCGGATTCGACGATGCGGGCGAATCCCTGCGTGCTCCAGTTGGCGTCGATCGGCACGACCGTCGACCGCTCCAGGCAGACGAGCCGCTGCGCGCGCTGGTAGTAGGCCGCGACACGCTCGCCGACCTGCGCGATCAGCGCGCCGACGTCCGGACGCTGGTCCGGACGATCATCCGGCGCACTCGCGAGCAGACTCCAGCTCGTGCCGGCGAGCGCCGACGACACGAGCAGTATTCGTAATGCTGCGTACGGTCTCATGACGCGCGAACCTTATACTACGGTGCAGCCTGGACCGATTCTGGGTGTACGGGCGCGTGTGCCGAGTATGCCGACACGCCGGATGCGTCACTCTTGCAAGTCGGGTGTTTATGCGAGTACAAAGTGAACTCACCCGCCGTAATGCGCATGACCCGTGCCGCCGTTCTGCTCGTCGCCGCCGTCAACACCACTATCCTCGTCGCCGCGCAGGAGCCGCCCGCGACGCCCGCTCAGACTCGTCCGACAGGTCAGGGGCGCGGCGGCGCTCAGCCGATTCGCGAGTTCCTCGGGCTCGGCCGACCGCCGGACCCGCAAGTGGCCGCGCGCGGTGAAAAACTGTACGCCGCGGCGTGCGCGTTCTGCCACGGGCCTGATGCGCGCGGCGCACAGGCGCCCAGCCTTCTCCGCTCAGAGATCGTGCTTCACGATGACAAGGGCGAGGTGATTGGTCCCGTCATCCGCAATGGGCGGCCGGACAAAGGCATGCCAGCCATGCCGACCATCACGCCTGTCCAGATCGCGGAGATCGCCGAGTACCTGCATCTGCTGGTTGAGCGGGCGGCCAATCGCGGTCTCTACGGCACGCTCTACGCGAACAACATTCTTACAGGCGATCCAAAAACCGGAGAAGCATTCTTCAAGGGCGCGGGACGATGCAGCACGTGTCATTCTGCGACCGGAGACCTTGCCCACGTCGGAACGACATATCAAGGCACGGCGTTGCAGAATCGATGGCTGTGGCCATCAGGCAGCCGAGGGAGCGCGCGGCCCGCGCAGGCGACCGTCACCCTGCCCTCGGGCGAACGCGTCGTGGGCCTGATCAGGCGTATCGACGATTTCGACGTCTCGATGATCGATGCCAGTGGAGCATATCGCTCGTGGCCTCGCGATCGCGTGAAGGTTGATATCGCGGATCCTCTCGAAGCCCATCGTCTGCTGCTCGCGACGTATTCCGATGCCGACATCCACAACGTCACCGCGTATCTGGCGACTCTGAAATGATCCGTAGGCCAACGCTCCTGCTCGCCGCGCTGCTGTGCGTCCGTATCGGCCTGGCCGATGCGCAGGAGCCCGGCGCGGACGGGTGGCCGACTTACAACGGCGACTACTCCGGACGACGGTTCAGCGCACTGAAGCAGATCACCGCGTCAAACGTGCAGGGACTGACGCTCGCCTGGATGTACCGCATTCCGGACGTGCAGCAGCAGCGCGGCGTTGGCGAGCCGACGATCAAGTCAACGCCGCTGGTGGTCAACGGCGTGCTGTACTTCACGATTCCCGATCACGTCTACGCGCTCGACGCGCGGAGCGGCGAGCCGATCTGGCACTACGCGTGGGCGGACAAGGGCGGACATCTCGTCGGACAGCGCGGTGTCGCCGTTTACAAGGACTACGTGTACTTCTTGGCGCCGGACGGCTGGTTGCTGTCGCTGAATGCGAAAGACGGGACCGAACGCTGGCGTAAGAAAGTCGCCGACGAGAAGATGCAGTACTTCACCACCAGCGCCGCGCTGGTGGTGAAGAACCACGTGATCATTGGCGTCGGCGGCGACGCGATGGACGTCCGCGCGTACCTCGAGTCGCGCGATCCGGAGACTGGCGAGCTGCAATGGCGGTGGTACACGACGCCCGGCGCAAAAGGGGAGCCGGGATCCGAGAGCTGGCCAGACGAAGAGTCGATGAAGCACGGCGGTGGCATGACCTGGTTGCCGGGCACTTACGATCCGGATCTCAATCTGATCTACTGGGGCACCGGCAACCCCAACCCCGTGTACGCGGGGCAGGGGCGGAAGGGCTCAAACTTGTGGACGGCGTCGGTGGTTGCGCTGAATCCAGACACCGGCACCTTCGTATGGGGGTTTCAGGCGTCACCGCACGATACGCACGACTGGGACAACGTCGAGACGCCCGTCCTGTTCGACGCGACGATCGACGGTCGGCCGCGCCGCCTGCTCGCGCAGGCGAGCCGCGCCGGGTATTTCTTCGTGCTCGATCGGACGAACGGCGCCGCCCTGGTCTCGAAAGCGTTTGTCGGCGTCAACTGGTCAAAGGGGGTCGACGCAAAGGGGGAGCCGATTCCCGATCCGGCGAAGGAACCGACGGTCGGCGGCTCACTCGTGAACACGCCGGCGCAGGGAGGCGCGAACTGGTTCCCGCCCAGCTATGACCCCGAGACGCGACTGTTCTACGTTCAGGCGCGGCGCGGCTACCACGTCGCCTACTTGTACGACACCTCTCCGAAGCCGCAAGGCTACGCGGGCGGCGGCTTTTCGCTCTGGGGACAGTCAGTGCTTCAAGCGCTGGACGTGCGTACCGGTGAGGTCAGGTGGGAGCACCCGTACAGCGACACAGCGGCACAGGTCAGTTCCGGAATTCTGACGACCGCCGGTGATCTGCTGTTGACGGGCAGTACGGGCGCGAACCTCGTCGCGCATGACCCCGCAACAGGGAAGATCCTCTGGCGGCAGCGACTGTCGCGCCCCGTGAGCAACGGGCCCTCGACGTGGATGCTCGACGGCACGCAGTACCTGGTTGTCGGTGCGGGCGACACGCTTTACGCGTTCACGCTCCCCACCCTCACAAGGACGCCGACGACCCGCTAGGGTGCGCGCACGGAACCTTGGGGCCCAAGTCGAAGACATTGCGACTCGGTTGGAACGCGATGCCGTTCGCATGGCCCTCGCAGAGAATCGGCGGCGATCCGACCCAGGACGGCTGCGCGTTTCATGTCAGCAATCTCGACGCGCTGTTCGCCGAATTCCAGGCGAAAAGTCTCCAGAACGACCAGCCGAACTTCGACGTAGAGCGGCACGGTGATGCTCACCGGAAGGTCTTCTACGTCGTCGCGCCGGATGGCCTCTGCTACTGGGGCAATGTCGCCGAGATCGCGGCGCTGGACACACTTCCGGCGCCGCCGGCATTCGTCCAGCCGGAGGCCGCGACCGCCGCCGAGCTCGTGCCGGCGCTCACCGCCAGCGTCGCCAAGGCGAAGCAGCATCTCGCCGCGCTGGACGATGAGGCGATGGGGAAGATGTGGAGGTTGCTGATCAATGGACGTGAGGTGATGGCCATGCCGCGCGCCGCATTCGCGCGCGCAATCATGCTGAATCATTGGTACCACCATCGCGGTCAGCTGCTCGTGTACTTGCGGCTGCTGAACCTGTCGGTGCCCTCGGTCTATGGGCCGACCGCGGACGAAAATCCGTTCGCCGCTTGACTCGCGGGGCTGAAACGCAGACGTTCGCTGGCCTCCCCTATCGATGTTGCCAGTAACCGGGACGACGGCTGGTGTGCGCGACGGCGATGACGTAGATGTCTTCATCGCGCACTCATAGACGATCTTGTAGGGGAATCGATTGAGCCGGAATTCGTGGTGCTCCCGGGTGAACGGCCGGGGACATGAGTAACAGATTAGTCCGGCGGGCCGGGGACGAGAGCCAATGGCCAATCGTCAATCAGCAATCCGTCAATCGGCAATCTGCAGTCGGGAATCGCCAATCCGTCATGGCCCCAGCGCCCATTTGACGGCGCCAAGCAGGTGCTGCTGGAAGCGGCTGTCTTGCCACACCTCTTCACGGTGCCCAAGCGCCGTGTAAAAAACACGGCCGGACCCGTACGCCTTGCGCCATGCGACCGGCAGATCCGCCGGCGAGCCCGCCTCGCCGACGCCGTCGCCCGGCGTGCGATCCATTGAGAGCAGCATGTGAACCTCCGGCCGATTGTTCCGCGTGAACCGGTACAGCTCGTCGGTGATGCGGAAGCGCGGCGCGAGATGTGAGACTGAAGGGTCCGCCGGATCGTCCACGCGAATGTCGGCTTCGGCGATCTGTCCGTGCGTCAGGAATTCGCCGCCGAGCATGGCGAGATACGCCGGTGCGTCGTGGTACGTGTCGGATGCGCTGTGGGCGCCGAGAAAGCCGTGTCCCGCGGCGATCCAGTCGAGAAACGCCGGCAGATCCGCAATCCCGAGGTCGCCGGTGGTGTTCGCGAAGAACACCGCGTCGAACTCCTGCAGTCCGGCCGGGTTCAGCCGCGCAGCGACATCCGCCGCCGTCCGGCAGAATTCGGTTTGGTAAACGCCGCTCGAGAGTCCAAGATCGCGAAGGACGGCCTCTGCCACGGCGATCGAGCTGTGCCTGAATCCCGCCGTGTGCGTGACGACGAGCAGCCGCTTCGCCGGAGTCGGGTTGACCGACGACGGCGATGGCGCTGGAGCCGGGGTGCCGCACCGCATCGCGGCGCAGATCAGGCCTGCGGCGATCGCGACCTTGAGGGCGCGCATGGTTGTAACAGTATCGAACGTCCTACGATCGCGGCAATTGGCCGGAATCGTCACGCATGGCGGCGGCGATCTCCACACTGAGACGACGAGCACGATGAGACGCACAATCGTTCTTGTAAGTCCGGCACGTCGCGTACTGCGTGAACGAGGCCCAGTGGGAAGCGGCAGCTCATGACCTCGGGTCCGCGGGCTATCCTCTCATTCAAGGTCTCCGGACTCCGCTCGGACGAGGCGGGTATTTCGATACGCGACCGGCTATTGGAGTGGCGACTGAAATCGTCGGCCTCAGCGAAGCGGGCGTGGAGTTCTTCAACATCGAAGTCGTTCCGGAACGAGTTCCTGATTCGTCGCTCACAGCCTGCCCGCCGTCTTATCCGGCGTAGCTTCAGCGTAGGCGGAAGCCGCAGGCGAAGGTGGGGCTGAGCGGCGGGGCGCTGCAATATGTCAGACGAGAGAGCCGCGGAGCCTTTCAGCTACGCTTCTCCCTCTACGATCCGAACAATGCGGATTCTGGTAACGCGACTGCACCCCACGGCGCTTCTCCCCGAGACGAGTAGAATCTGATTTGCGGCGTCCGCGGGTGAGCCGCAGGACGTTAGTCGGACGAATCGAAGCGGTACTTTTCTCGAAGAGGTGCGCGATGCGATTGCTGAACAGAACCCTTGGCTGTCTCGTTGCGTTGATCGGCTTGGGCCTTGCGGGTTGGGCACCGCCGGCCTTCGAGGTTCTGAGCGGGCGTGTACTGCCGACGCCCGTGGCGTCGGATCAGGTCGCGATGACCGTTTGGTCCGGCGTCGCGTTTGTGCGCGTCTTTGGGGCGATCCTGTTTGGCGCCGGTGCCGTGTGCTGGGCCAGCAACGCGCAGATCCCGAAGACTCGCGTCATTCAGGCGTCCCTATTCGTCAGTTTCGTGTTGGCGGGGTTGATCGTCTCAGCGCAGCAGGTCGCTATTTGGGCCAACGCAGTTGGCTGGGTACTGGCGGGTCTGTTCTGTGCGCTTGCGGCGGCGACCGGCATTCCGCTTGTGCGACCGGGTCGGCGTGCAACCTCAAACGCTGCCGCCTAACCCCGCTCTGGAGCCGACGGCGCGGCGTCTTCGCTGGCGCGCCGCGGCTCCGCGCGCACGTGGGCGGACTGGAACGGCTTGGACCTGAGTTTCTGGATCAGGAAGGCATCGGATCATGGCGCCGGCGGAAATACTCAAACACGACAGTGTGACGCGTTACTGGCCATTCGGTGTTGGCGGCCTCGTGGGGCCGCTGTTAGCGCTGTTGGTGAGTCGCTGGATGCCATTCCCTCTCGCCGTTGGCGCATCCACGTTCGTTTGTTTTGCGGGCGCCGTCTGGGTGTTTCAGCAAGGATCGGCACGGGCGCGGCCGGGGTTCGGACGATCCCTCACGACGAGCCTGGTGTCAGGCGTGGCGGCGGGCTTGGTCGCCGGCGTGCTGGCCTTCCTGTTTTCTTGGCAGTAGCGCGCTCCGGATGTTCAGGAGTGGAGGGAGCACGTGGCACTCGTGGTTCTTCTAAGAGGGGTCAACGTCGGCGGTCACCGGACCTTCCGACCCACGACGCTCACCGAACAACTGAAGCACCTCGATGCGGTCAACATCGGCGCGGCGGGCACCTTCGTGATCCGGCAGCCAGTCACGCGGGCGCAACTCCGCGCCGAATTGGCGCGCAGACTTCCCTTTCATGCCGAGATCATGATCTGCCAGGACCGCGACATTGTCAGGATGATGTCGCACAATCATTTCGCGGACCAGCCCGTGCGACGCGACGTCGTTCGCTTCGTGAGCGTCCTGTCTCGACGCCCGCGCTCGGCGCCGTCGATGCCCATGACCTTTCCTTCCAGCGGCAAGTGGCTGCTGAAGATCCTCGCGAGGGATAACCGGTTCGTTTTCGGCGTGTACCGACGCCACATGAAGGTCATCAGCTATCTCGGCACGTTCGACCGGCTCTTTGGGGTTCCGGTCACTACGCGCAACTGGAATACCATCACCGCGATCGCCACCGTGCTGGGTAACTAGCGTTCATCGTTTGCGATTGCAGCGACCGCGAACTCCTCACCATCTGCCGAACAGCTCGCCTTCCGCCAACATTCCAAATGGTGCAAGCCGGCCGGATCATCGATCAGATTCGAATGTGCAGCGCGTTTCGCAACAGCTACATCGTTGCCTTGCGCGGCGGCTCCACATGGCAATTTCGGATGCCGCTGTACAGGATCGTCATTGACGAGGTTCACGGAGCGCAAGACCAGGGGAGCAGCCGCATGTGGTGGCGAACGTTGTAACGGTCGTGCGCCGGTCCGACCGGTTCGCAGCCCAACCCGCTGGGCCTGCCATCTTCTTTTACTTGTCTGAGATATCTGAGGTCAGCGACGCTGCGACAGGCGCGATCGTCTTCGCCGCCGAGGTGAGACTGTCACTTTCGATTCGGCTGTTCCGGAGCGTGCTCGAGTGCCGCAGCAGGTCGTAGCTGCCGGAGCAAGTAAGCCGCGCACGCCCACATCAGTAACCCGGTCAGCCACGAGACTGCTGACGCCTGTACACTGAAAACCCCCGGCGGGATTGAGAGCCCTGACGGGACGATGTCCTTCGAGTTATTGATCGCGGAGTGCAGCAGCATCACGAGCAGCAGGCTGCCGCCCGTGCGCGTGTAGAGCCAGGCGAAGGCGACCGACATCGCCACCACCTGCATCGACCAGACGATGAACGACTGATGGTAGGTGTCCGCGCCGGCGATGTAGAACTGCGGCAGGTGCCAGGCGGCCCAGATCGCGCCGAGCAACACGCTCGCCCGAGTGAGCCCGAATCGCTCCGTCAGGCGCGGCAGTGCGTAGCCCCGCCAGCCGATTTCCTCGCCAGCCTGGAACGGCGTTGATATCGCGATTGCCAGTGGAATCACGATCAGCGATTCGGTGCCGAACCGTGGCCACGCGCCGAGCAGCACGCGGTGGAGCAGGGCTGCCGTCACCTTGATCGTTGCGATATACGAGATGGCGAACACGTAGTAACGGGCTGGGACGTTCGCGATCAGGATGCGGCGGAGGAGTGCCTCCACGCCGGCCCCTCCTTCTTTCCAGGCGGTCAGCGAGAGGGCGGTGATTGCCGGCGAAAACGCGCCGAGCAGTATGAGCATGTACCCGAGCGGTGTGCTGGCCGGGACCGTCGTTGCGACCGCGATGAACAGCGTCCACGTGATCGCGTAGGCGAAGATGAAGAAGATGCTGAGCGTGGGGAGCATTGTAACGACCTTGCCGACCCGCGTCCGCGCGCAGGAACTACCCGTGGCGTGAACGCCGTGCCCGTTACGCGGCAGGCTCCTGCGAGACTCCGCGCAAAATACCGCGCAAACATGCACTCATCGATGTGGCGCGAAAGCCGCTACGCGTCCCGCATCTATCAATGTATCGAGCTGGCCGGCTTTGCGGCCGCCCAGGCTTGGTGGCCATGCCGAAGCGCTACATCGACTTCATCTCCGCCTATTGCGACAGCTGGTGTGAGCGCTGTGCCTTCACGCAACGGTGCTCTCACTTCGCGGTGACGTCGGCGCTCGCGATGTGCGACGGGGATGCGGAGGCGGCCTTCGAGCTGGCGCTCGGGGCGCCGCGAGTACCGGGCCGCGAGTCGCAGAAGCACCTCCAGGAACGGATGGCGGAGGCCGTCGGTGACGTGGACGTGAGCGAGAAGGAACTGCAAGAGATCGGACGCGAGCTGGACGAACGGGAGCAACGGGTCCGGCGCCATGCGGCCGCGGAAGCGTCCCTCGACTACGGAGTCGCCGCACATCGATGGCTGGAGCGTCACGATCGCTGCGCGGGCAATCCTGATCCCGCCGTCCATGAGGCGATTGACGTCATCGGCTGGGACTCGTATTTGATCCACGTGAAGATCATGCGGGCACTCAATGGTCGCGACGAGTATCCCAACGGCGCGCCTTTCGAGAAGAACGCGACCCAGAGCGACTGGAACGGTTCGGCGAAGGTGGCCCTCCTCTCCGTCGAACGCAGCGAGCGCGCCTGGCGTGTCGTTGCGGCCGCAACCGGCGACGAGGCGGCGGGAGTGCTTGCGGATAGCCTCAAGCGTCTCGCGCAGGAGACGATGAAGCAGTTCCCGCGAGCGATGGAATTTCGCCGGCCAGGCTTCGATGACTGAGTTCCGGGACTTGGCTGAACGGCCAAGAGGGAGCTTTCCGTCCTAGCGAACGCAACGGCCGACGAGCTGCCTCACCTCGCTTGCAGCCGTCGACGCCTGTCGATGACTTCATCGGGCGCGTGATTGATGCCATGTTGGTTCGCCGAGGATGACGCCGGAGCCTGTCTTGAACCGTCTCGGCAGCGCACGCCCACGCTGGCCCCGAGCACGTAACGGTACCTGACGAGGTCATCCTGAGCTGCGCACACCAATCACGTAAATCCTTTCGTCACCGGTAGCGGACTCATCCGCAGAACACCCGCAAAAACGGGCAAACGCTCGCCCGCGGGCTGGTATCCAGTTCGCACATGCGCGCACGTCGTGCGCACCGCCGGCCGAGGGTGCCGCCGCATGAAGGAGGATATATGGCAATTCGACTCAGCAGAGCTCGCACGCTCCTCGGAATCGTAGCGGTCCTTGGCCTTCTGGTGATCGGGATCCAAGCGGCAGAGAAAGGAAATGTATACGCCGTCCGGAACCTCGTGTCTGACGGCAGCATTCCCGCGGTGCGCATCGATCCAAATCTCGTGAATGCGTGGGGACTCGCCGCCAGTCCGTCCAGCCCATGGTGGGTCGCCGACAACGAGACCGCCGTCTCGACCTTGTATGACGCCAACGGCAACCGCCTCAGTCTCGTCGTTCACGTGCCCGGCGCGCCTACGGGAATGGTCTTTAACGGCGGTGCCGGTTTTGTCGTGACCAACGGCACGAGTTCGGCCCCGGCTCGATTCATCTTCGCCAGTGAAGACGGTACCGTCTCCGGTTGGAACCCTGCCGTCGCGCCGACGCAAGCGGTTGTCGCGTTCCAGTCGACGGAGGGCGCGAGCTACAAGGGCCTGGCCCTGGCGCACACAGGCACCGGTGACTTTCTTTACGCTGCCGATTTTCACAACAGCCGGGTCGATGTGCTCGACAGCACGTTTCATGCGGTGACCATCGCGGGAGCCTTCGTTGATCCGCAAGTGCCCAGCGGGTTCGCGCCCTTTGGCATTCAGACGATCGGCGACACCATTCTCGTGGCGTATGCGAAGCAGGACGCCGACGCCGAGGACGAAGTTGCCGGCGAGGGCCTCGGGTATGTCAGCGCATTCCGGACCGATGGGACCTTCGTTACGCGTGTGGCGTCGCGCGGCGCCCTCAACGCACCGTGGGGCATGGCGCTCGCTCCGACCGACTTCGGGAGATTCGGCGGCGACTTACTGATCGGCAACTTCGGCGACGGTCGCATCAACGCCTACGACGCGACGACCTTCGAGCCTCGTGGACACCTGAAAGGGATCGACGGGAAGGCGGTCGTCATTGACGGCCTGTGGGGCATCGCGTTCGGCAACGGCGGGATAGCCGGACCGAGGAACGTGTTGTTTTTCGCCGCGGGACCCGACGATGAGACGCACGGTCTGTTCGGAAAGATCGAAGCGCAGTGAGCACAGACTGGGCGCGAAGTCGAACGGGCTATCGGGGATCGGTTTGTCTTGCGCTGCGATCGGCAGTGAGATGAAGAGGATCACGGCAGCGGTAGAACACGACCCACAGACGCATGGACGAAGGGCCGTCGCATGACGCGTGTCCTTCTGATGCGGGTCGCAGCGCGGCCGTGATGCAGACGAACGCCCGAATCGCGGCTGGTGAGAGAGGCCGACCCATACGCGGTGGCGTCGGTACCGATCAGTCACTCAGGATTTATCGACGGCGGGAAAGACGCCCACACGGTCGGTCGGCAGAGGCCGATGTCGGGACGTTCGTTCCCTCCAACCTCGCCTGAACGACCACGCCTCTTCGCCGGCCGACCGCCCCTCGTGGTGGGCGCACCTGGTGGGCGCAGTTCGAGTTCACCCGCATAAACATGAGCCGACTATCCTCCGCAAGAATCGAGGATTTGCGTGAGGCGGGCGCGTGGATTGGCGATCGTCGGGCTGACGGGAAGGAGACGAGGGTCAGCTCTGCCGCAATGCGACGATCGGCTCGACCTTCATGGCGTGTCGCGCCGGGCCATAGCAGGCGGCGAGCGCGACCGCCGTCAACACCAGCGAGACAGTCATGAACGTCAACGGATCGGTGGCGGTCACGCCAAACAGCAGACTCGAGCCCGCCCGCCCGAGGCACCAGGCTCCGACGAGCCCGAGCGCGGCACCGGTCACGATTAGAGTCAGCCCCTCACCGATCATCATCCGGAAGATGTGGCCGGCCTCTGCGCCGAGGGCCAGCCGCACGCCGATTTCCTGTGTGCGCGTCGCGACCGAGTACTGGATGAGTCCGTAGATCCCGACAGCGGCCATCAGTAACGCCACAACGGAGAAGCCGGTCAGGAGCGATGTCTGGAAGCGACGCTGCGTGAGGTACGTTCCGAGCTGCTGTTCCAGAGGCGCCACCCCAGAGATCGCCGCATTCTTCTCCACGCGACCCACGGCCGCTCGCAGCGCCCCGGCCATCGCCAGTGGGTCGTCCGACGAGGTTCGTATGAAAAGATCCACGTTCCGGGAGGGAGGATTCTGCGCGAGCGACACGAACATCTGCGGGAGCGCTTCGCGCTCCAGCCCCTGCCGCCGCATGTTGCCGACCACGCCCACCACGGTGTACCGCGGGCCGTCGGAATCCTGCGGGCCCAACGTGAACCTTCTGCCTACTGGGTCTTGCCCTGGCCACGAGCGCCGAACCAGCGCGTCGTTGATGATCGCGACCCGCGGAGCTTCGGGCCGATCCCCGATCGAAAAGAAGCGGCCGCGAAGCAACGGCGTTCCGAGAGTTCTGAAGAAATCCGCGCTGACCTCGTCTCTTGTGAACACCAGGCGCTCGAAAACGGTTCCGGCGTCCCGTTCGACAGTCAGGGCCTGTTCCCTTGGGTTACCAGTGAACAGATCGTCGATGATGCCGGCGCTCTCGACACCCGGCACCGCCTGTATCTGTTCGAGCACGCGGTGGTACAGGTCGGTCCGTTGCGCGGGGACGCCGAAAGTTGGCGGGGCCGTGATTCCCATCACAAGGACCCGCTCAGGCCTGAATCCCGGATCAATGTTGGTCACGTACCACCAGCTTCGGACGAGCAGACCGGCGCTGACGAGCAGAACGATCGCCAGTGCAAACTCCGCCACCACGAGGGCGCGGCGGATTCGACGGCTGGATGTTCCGCCCGCGACGCTCCTGCCACCCTCCTCGCCGGACGGACGCAGATCGCGCCGCATTGCCGTCATCGCCGGCGCCAGTCCCACCAGGATTCCCGCCAGAAGAGACATGGCCACGGCCAATCCGAGGACCCGGAGATCGAGGCTCACTTCGTTCAGACGCGGCAAGTTGCCAGGGCCGAAGGCACGGATGAGGTCAATGCCGACCAAGGCGAGCAGGGTGCCAATCAGGCCCGAGACGCCAAGCACGACGCTTTCGGTGAGCAGCTGTCGCACGATCCGTCCCGCACTCGCTCCAAGCGCAGCGCGAACAGCCATCTCGAGCGTGCGAGTGGTGCTGCGCGCCAGCGAAAGGCTGGTGACGTTGGCAGCGGCGATCACGAACACGCAAAACACGGCGCCGCCGAGCATCCACAATGCCAATCGCGATTGGGGTCCGACCATGTACAGACTCAATGGGACGACGGTGATGCCACGGTTCGCTTCGGCCCTCGGCAACTGATCGTTGAGCCGGCGGGCGATGGCGCTCATCTCCGTCTGGGCCTGGTCGAACGTCACGGTCGGTCGAAGTCTTCCAACGACGAACCACGTTTGAGGACCGCGCATGCTGCGGCGGGTCGTGTGCGGCTCCCACACGTCTGCATCGAGCGTCGCGATC
>DASPXV010000189.1:0-4466 GCA_035637115.1 Vicinamibacterales bacterium | reverse complement strand
GCTGCCGCGCCGGCTGCCTCCGCCGCCGGCCCCACGTGAGCCGACGACTCGCATGCCGGCGGCGCTGTGGCGACTGAATCCGGATGACGCCTTCGCGGATGCGTGCGCGCCGCGGTAGTTCAGCGTCTCCACCTCGATGTCGCGCGTCTGTTCGCGGCCGTCGCGGTCCTCGTAGACGATGCGCGCGTCGGGGAACTGGACGTGACCGTCCTTCTCAGGGAGGTCGTGGTCCATCGCCCAGCGCGCGATCTCATCGGGTGAACGATCGGGACGGCCGTCGCTGTCGGACTTGCCGCGGTTGTGCTCTTGAAGGAACTGCTGATACTCGCGTTTCAGCTCGGTGTCGAGCATCACGCGGTGGATGACCGCACCATCCTCGCGCAGCCGCTCGGCCTCGCGTTCGTACGCCTGGTAGACCTTCGCGTCGTGAAGCAACTCGCGTGGGCGCTGAAGGCCGGAGTAGAAGTGCTGCTCGCGCTCGTGCCGGTTGCGTTCGAGGACGTCGCGGCCACGCTCGGTGAGAACGACGAGCGCACGGCCGTCGCGGATCGGAATCGTTCGCACGAGCTTCTGTTCACGCAGGTGCCGGAGTTCGCCGCTGCGTGGGTCGTAGGCCTGGCCGCGGCTGTCCCGGAGGTCGTCGGCGTGCACGACGCGGAACGCGCCGGTCGTCGCCAGCGCCCGCGATTCCGAGCCGCGCAAGAGGACGCTGTGCTCGCGGAACCACACGCGCTCGCGGTCTGGGCCGCGCGGCAGATCGAGATCACGAGTGAACACGTCACGCGGGTCACGCGCGTCGCGTTCGAGTGGATCGGAAGAGATGCCTCGACTGCCTTGGTTCAGCTCACGTCCTGATTCCTCCCTTCGAAGATCGTCGCGGTGATCGTCGTCGCGCGGGTCATCATTCCAACGAGGATCGAAATCCATGGCCGTACCACCTTTCCGATGTGAACTGGAGGCGAGATGGCAGGCGACTGCAGGTCAGGATTTGGGGGTTGGGACGAGCGTTCAGAAAGGGATCTTCAATCAGCCGTTGGCTGACAATTGGCTGACAATCGGTAGCGGCTCGTGGTTTCCTGCAGTTGCCCCAAGTTGAGAATTTCCTAAGAAAAACGAGGGGCAGCGGTCTCCCGCTGCCCCCGGTTGTGTGGGTTCTTTCGCCTTGGGCGCAGGGGGTCGCTGGCCTGCCCGCCGTAGCGTCAGCGCAGGTGGGTTCGAATCCAGTCGCCCCGACCACTTTTCGGATCTGTAGGTCACAGATAGGTCACAGCCCGATCCTCATCTCAGAGGCGCTTGCAGGGCGCCCGGCCTCCCGACGAATACCGCTTGTTCCCGGGGTCTTGAGATCTAAATCTCACCAGCTCAAGCGCCGGGGTAACAGCCCAGACGCCATTCTCATACCTCGATACGGACTGCGTAGCCTCGTGAGCCGCGACTCTGATTTGTCGACGACGGCTCCGGCTCTGCGCGGCTACGCCGTATGGTGATCTCACTTGCCTGAAGAACGCCTCCTCAGCGGTGGCGTCGAGTGTTACGGCGGCCATCGCGGCGAGTAGACGCCACGCACGCTGATCCTCGGTGACCGGCGCGTCGCCGTTGCGGAAGTACTCGACGCGTGGCTGGCACCCGACTACCGGTACTTCAAGCTGAAAGGCGCAGACGGTAATACTTATCTCGTCCGCCACGACGAGCGATCGAACACCTAGGAGTTGACGCTGTTCCGAGCGGAACGCGTTGACGGACACAGACGTCGTGCCGGCCTCGCCGCGGCAGCAGATCGATCAATGGCCGAAACGTCGCTCAAGGCAACGTGATCATTTTGAGATCTTGACCGCTGCGGCCACCAAGGCCTTGGCCCACTGAGGCGTTTTGGACAACTCGACCATCTCCAGGATCTTCCCCTTCGCAAGGTGAAAAATGAGCGTTGGCTGAGGAGCGCGTCCGGCATGCGGGTCGGCGTCAAAACTGTTGTCGAAGACTCGAAGCTCGGTGAGTCGCGGCATCAACTCAATCAGATTGATCCGACTCCGGTCGTAGCGCTCCCGAACCTTTCCTTCCGGGATGTCGTGTCCGCCTCGAGCCACCCTGGATCGGACGCGCGCCATGTGCAGTTCGGGACTACTCAATCCCACGAACCACATGCGCACTTCGATTCCAGCCGCCAACGCTTCGTGTAGAAGAGCGCTAATGGTGTGCCCGCCAAGCGTCGTTTCGAACGCGAAGTCCAGGCGTTCGGCGATCGCTCGTTCCAGGAGGCGTTTCCCCTGGTGCCAGGCAGCGCTGTTCGCTTCTGCCGTCGAAATATCAGGATTGGCGGCCAGAATCCGGGTGCTCGCTTCGTCAGGGTTGAAGTAGTCCGCGCCGGCCTGTCGAAACATCGCGCCTGCGACGCTGCTCTTGCCGGCACCGTTGGTTCCAGCAACCACGTAGATGCATGGTCGACGCCTCGAACTAGCCACGCGAGCGCGCCGCAGCGACCGCAGCCTTGCCCAAACGCTTTCCAGAGGCGGCGAATGCCGCCTTCATTCCGCGACGCGCCCTGGATGTTTGCATCCGCGCAAGGAGCGCATCGAATTCGCGGCTGAGCGTATCGAGCTTCGTCTGGGCTGCGCCCGATAGGGCGTTGAAGTTCTCGACGGAAATGAGGACGGCCTTGGGCGAGTCGTGCTTCGTGATCACGACGGCGTCGCCTTGAATGGCCATCTCCAAGACGCGCCCAAACTCACTCTTCGCCTCGCTCGCGCTCACTGAAGACGGCTCGAGTGTCTCACCGCGGCTGTTTCGGAATGATGCGACGCGACCCGCCCTGTGTCGTGGTCGGCGAGCAGGCGAGCCTGACTCCGAGTCCGCTTTCCCGATCTTCGCCTTCATGCGTCTATTTTGCCCAATATGTACCAAACAGTCAAAATGCGGGCCGCTTGCTCACTATCAGAATCTCGACCAAGCCATGTCAGCATCCGCAGCAGCTGATCTACCGAACAGGTTGCGAGACGTCCTTGGAACAGGGCCGCGACATCTGACTTCGGCACGTTCAGGATCGCAGCGGCTTCGTCCGGCTCAGCCGTCGATGCTCCGCGATCTGCCTGCTCTCTGACACCGCAAGGTGGATCGGCCCAGGGTGAACCTGTCGTCACAATGCCGTGCAAAATGACGACATGGTTACAGCCCTGCGGGGTGCCGGTCCCTACTCGTCAGGCTCGACACGTCTGCAGGCGAAACAAAAGCGAATGTGATACGCTCAGGGGCCGTGGCGCTCCGGACGTGCACAGTCAGCTTTAGAGGTCCGTCCGGCGTTCGGCACTCACTTGAGGTCATCGCTGAATCGATCTGCGAGGCCGCAGCGCTCGGCGCCCCGGGGCTGAAGAACAGCGGTTGGGCCGACGCGATCGCGCCAGGAACCGAATCTGGGTTCAGGTGCGCGAGCCGGCCACCTGTCATCGGCTCACCGTTCAGCAGACTCGTCGCTGTGCGATGGCGTCGCGGTCAGCCCCGACGAGACGCTGAAGAAGCGACGATTGAAGGAACTGCTCGCTTGAGCGAGTGCGCTGCATCGAAGCGGGGTCGCGTAATCAGATTCGGTCGTGGCGATGGTGCTAGGCAGTCGTTCCGAGCCGCTCTCGCAGCTGGAGGTCCTGGTGATCGACTGCCAGGCCACGGCCGCGGCGCCGCGAGGACATCTCCTTGAAATCGGCTGGGCCCAAGTCCGCAGCATCGTCACGTACCCGCATGCGTGCCTGATCGCGCTTCCAGATGGCGAGCAGATTCCGCCAGCCGTCTCGCGGATTACTGGCATCTCCGAGCACATGATGCGGGCCGCTGTCGACCGACAGCTCGCCTGGCGCGCGCTGTCGGACCAAGCCGCGAGCCTCACGCAGCAGCCCGCGCCGACGGTCATCCATTTCGCTCAATTCGAGCAGCCGTTCCTGCGCAGATTGGCCGCCGGCGTGTTTCCGCTTGACGTGGTCTGCACGCGGGATATCGCCAGGCGCCTCCTGCCCAATCTGCCTCGCTGCAGCCTGCGCGCGCTCGCTGGATACTTCGGTCGCGCGGTTGGCGCGCTGCGCCGCAGCGCCGACCACGTCGACGCGACGGCGTTCGTCTGGCAAGAGCTGGTCCGCCTGCTCGAGACGAAGGGCGTGTCCACGTGGAGCGCGCTCCACGACTGGCTCGCCGCACCCGTCGAGCGGACACGGTGTCGACGGCGCGTTTGGCCGATGCCGCGCGACGTGCGGCTCTCACTGCCGCATGCGCCGGGCATCTATCGCATGCTTCGGACAGACGGCAGCGTGCTGTATGTCGGCAAGGCGGCCTCGCTCCATCATCGAGTCAACAGCTACTTTCGGAAGCAGAACGGCGTGCCCGAGCGATTGCTCGAGATGCTGTCGCAGGCACGCGCGATCTCGTTCGACGTCACACCCAGTTCGCTCGAGGCCGCGCTCCTCGAGCCGGACGAAATCAAGCGGCAC
>DASPXV010000188.1:0-8241 GCA_035637115.1 Vicinamibacterales bacterium | reverse complement strand
CCCGTCGTCCTCTATGGTCTCGAGCTGTGGGAACACGCGCCCGCCACGACGTGCGTGCTCCTCGCGGCCCTCTGGCTCGCGCCGGACGCGTCCTCGGGCGAATCGACGGCGTCGGGCTCGCGCAGTCGTTTCCTCGCCGCTGGCGCCGCGATCGCTGTCGGTGCGCTCTTCCGCGAAGAAGTCGTTCCGGCGCTGCCCGCGTTACTGATCGCGCGCGCGCTCGTGATGAACCGGGATCGTTTCACGGATCTCATCGAAGCGAGCGCGTGGAGCAGCATTGGCGCCTTCGCCGTCTTCGCCGCCTCGGTGCCGGTCAACATGACGATTTACGGCGCGCCCCTTCCGATGCACATGACGCAGGACGCGTGGGAAGTGGCGAAGAACACTCCCTACATGCAGGTCCGGCGCGAGATTGTCGTCGATCTGCTCCTGCCCGCGTCCCACACGGCCCTGTTCGTGGCCGCTGTGGTGGCGGCGTTCGGCGCGTCAATGTGGCAGGCGCTGCGCGGCCGCCGCACGGACGCGAAGGCAGACGCTGTCAGCCGAAGGCTGCTCGCGGTCGTGCACGTGGCGGCGATCGTGATCCTGGTCATCGCGGTCGTGCTGCCGCTCTGGCGGCTGGCCACCGGCGTCTGGCCGCATTTGTCGTACAGGTTCTCGAGCGCAGCACACACATGGCTGTTCGTACTGGCGATCTCGTACTGGCCGTGGATCGGTAAACGCACGACTATCGTTGCCGCGCGGTATCTGGTTGTCTCGGCGGCTGTCCTGTTTGTGGGAACGTTTCTCCTGGTGCCGACCTCCGGCGGCTCGCAGTGGAGTCCGCGGTTCATGCTCCCGGTTGCGCCGCTCCTGGGGATGGTTGCAGCAAACATCTGGCGCGAATCTTCCGCGCGCAATCGGAACATGGCCGGGGTGATCCTTCTGGCGTCGAGCGTGATGACGGCAACAGGTATCGTCGTACTCAGCCGGGCGAAAGTCCACAACGCCGAGATGACGCACCGGCTGGCAGCGCGTACGGCGCCCGGAGAAGTCCTGATTTCCAACGTGTTCTGGTTTCCCGAGCTCACGGCAACGCTTGCCCCGACGCGCCGATACCTCTTTTCCTGGTCCCCTCGCGATGTGCCGCAGATGGCCGCCATGGCGATCGCGCGCGGTCTCCCGAGGTTCAGTCTCGTGACGTCCCTTCCGTTGACAGGCTACGACGCACCGGCAGTGCTCGACGTCCCCGGCGCGCCATGCCGGTACGCACGCGGGCTGCAGGTCGGCCTCGATCCGTACGGCCTGACGCTCAGTCGATATGGGTGCGAGGGACCCGAAGGACCCGAGCAGAAATAGATGCGCCATTCTGGCCGCCGATGCATCCTGCCTGGCTGCGTTGCTCGTCGCTTACATACTCCCGGTATGCGCGCCCCTCGCGCCTTGCCAGGCAGGCGCCTCGACGCCCAGAACGGCACACCTATTTCTGCCAGGGTCCTACGCTCGTGAAACGGGCGGCGTCGCTCGTTGCGATCGCGGCGTTCTGCATCGGCATGCAGTTGTGGCTGCTTCCGCCGCATGGATTCATGTCGGGCGACCAGGGCTCGAAGTACCTCCAGGCGCGTGCATTCGCTTCTCACGGTCCGTTCCATCCGGGGATCGACGTGCGCTCCCGCGATCTCGATCCGGAATACCGCCACCAGGAACCGAAACTGAAGAATCGTGAGGGGAGGCTCGTGTCCGAGTTCCTCTGGCTGCTGCCGCTGACCACCGCGCCGTTTCTTGCCGCGCTTGGACTTCACGGGCTCTACGTCGTCCCCGCTATCTCCGTGCTCGTGATCTTTCTTGTGGGTTGCGCTTTGGGCCGGCGGATGCTCCCCGGAGACGGTCTCTGGGCAGGGTGGACCGTTGTGGTCGCGACGCCCATCCTTTTATATGGGCTCGAGCTGTGGGAGCACGCGCCTGCGGCGGCCTGTGTGCTGCTGGCCACGGCGCTATTCGGACCGTGGTCACCGTCGACGGGCAAATGGCGCTTTGCGGGAGCAGGTGCGTTGATCCTCGCCGCTGGCCTCTTTCGCGAAGAAGCGCTTCCCGCATTGCCCGCGCTGATCGTTGCCCGTGCGCTGTCTCTGCAGCGCGATCGCCTTCGCGACATCGTCGTGACGAGCCTGTGGGCCTTCGCCGGGGTCGCGGCGGTCGCATTGATGGCGGTGCCGATGAACGTCCTGCTCTACGGCACGCCACTGCCGATGCACCTGACGCAGGACGCATGGGACGTCGCCAGGGCAACGCCGTTCATGGAAGTGCGGCGGCGAGTCCTCTTCGATCTCCTGCTGCCGACGCGTTATCAGGCCGTTTACGCCGCGCTGGCGGTCGGCGGTGTGCTTGCATCGATGCTGAAAAAGATGGGAGCCGTTCACGCGTGCGTGGCGGCGCTGCTCTGCATCAGCGTCGTAATCCCGCTGGCGCGGCAGGACTACAACGTCGCCAGCGCCGCTCATACGTGGCCGTTCGTTGTCGCGCTGTTGTACTGGCCGTGGGCGAGAACGGCACTGAACGAATCAGCTGGGCGCTTCCTCATGCTGGCGGGAGCGCTGTTTCTACTGCTGGCTGCGCTCATCGTCCCGACTTCCGGCGGCGCGCAGTGGAGTCCCAGATTCTTGCTAGCCGTGGCCCCGCTACTGGGCGTCGTCGCGGGCGCGATCGCGTGGCAGCGCACGACAACAGTTATCGCACTGATGGCCAGCGCGGCGATCATCGCGGCTGTCCTCATGCAGGGAGCGGGAATTCTTTATCTGCGTGACGCGAAAGCACGGAACGCGAGGATCACGGATCAACTTCGCGCGTTGGTGCCACCCGACGAACCGATTATCGCGGACGCCTACTGGGTCCCTGAGGTGGCTGCGACGCTGGCGCCCGATCGGCGGCTGCTGTTCGCCTGGTCGCCGGCCGACGTCGAACAGATCGCCGGGCTCGCAGCACGGAGCGGTTTTCGCAACGTCGCAGTCGTAACCTCAATCGGCGAGACGGGATACGTTGCGCCGCGGACCTTCGATGCGTCGATAGCCGGCTGCGTGTTCACCCGAACCGTTCGACTGGCAGTCGGGGAGCGCGGCCTGATCGTTCACCGGTATGCCTGCACTGTGGGCGGCATGTTAAGATAAGTCCCTCTCCCGGGGTCATTCACACACTATGAAAAAGACCTTCTTCAGCACCTTCGCATCGGTGTTGATGCTCGCGGCATCGGCATCTGCCCAACAGTTCTCGAACGTCAGTCCAACCGCGACCACGAACGTCAAAGCCGCAGACGATTTCGCCACGCGTGCATTCCAGGACCCCTGGGACATGAGCCAGCGGACAGACCTCGGCTGGTGGACGTTTGGTACTGACACCGCAATCGGCGCGAATTTCGTCAACCCCACGTATGCCAACGGTATCTTCACCGGCTCGATGAACGGATCGACGACCGCCGAACTGTTCCTTCTCGAATCAGGTCTTCAGAAAATTCCCGGTGTCGGCGCCGCGCCTGTCGGCAAGACCGGCCAACAGTATCCGATCGACGCGAATTACTTTACGCGCCTCGTGTACCGGATGAACTCGACGGTTGCGGGTGTGTCGCAGTACGACTGGAGCCGAGAGACAATCTACGACGATCAGACGCTCGGAGTGGAGGTCGCCCAGTCGGCGACGTCGGTTGTAACAGGTTGGAAGATTTACGATGTCAATCTGCCGAACCTCACGCCAGTTCAGGCAGTGGGCACACCCAGTGCCTGGGGCGGGACGATTCGAGCGCTTCAGTTCCTACCCAATGCCGCGAGCAACTCGGCGCAGATCCAGCTCGACTGGGTCCGTCTGGTGCATGACGACGATCTCACGCTCCACCAGAAGATCACATGGACCGGGAGTGCCGCAGATATCTACCTCGACAACGATACCGATCCCGCCAACGGCACGCTTGGACGGATTGGCGTGAACAAGACCTCCCCATTTGACTTTTTTGTGGGCGGGCTTCCGGCGGGAAGCTATTTCGTCGCCGTGCACGCCCACACGGACGGCGAGGCGACACTTTCCGGCTTCACGTACTCGACCGGGTCGTATGTCGTGAACGACATCCCGACACTGCAATTCACCACGCCTTCCGATGAAGGCAGCACCGAGGATTTCGCGACGGTGCGGCTCGGGAATCCATGGGATTTCACGTCGCTCTCCGACATTGACTTCAAATACAATATTCACGGCGATAGCATCGCATCCCTTCCACTCACAAACGACGCAGGCACCAGTCTTGGGACCTTGCCGGTGTATTTCGGCACAAGCAACGTCGGCACGTCCGCCTCCGGAAACGTCGGTGATCCTTTCTTGTTCCCTCTCTTCTGGGATGGCCGCGGTAAGCTGACCCAAATCGATCCCGCGCGATATCGCATCCTGACCGTAGAAGCGGGACTGCCAAACCTGAACCGGTCGCTTCCCGGAGGCTCGATCGGACGCATCGTCTGGCGTGCGCTCAACGAGCCCACACGCGGCTCCGACGGCCTACCCGGCCAGACGGTGGCAGTGCCTTGGATCTTCAACTCCAAGGCCGGCGAGAACATGGTCGCCAAGAACACCGTCGACATGAAGGACCTGCCGGTGGAAACGACGGGTTCGATCGGCCAGTCGGGATGGACGAGTGTGGTGGCGGCTGGAGGAATCGACGCATTCCGTTTCGATCCACACGAATTCTTCAACCCGACATCCTTCTTTGTGAAGCGCATCAAGCTTGCAGCGCTCGAGCGAACTGTCAGTGATGTGTTGACATTCAGATGGACGTACAGCAAAGCGTCGGGAACAGTATCTCTGTATCGGCAAGCTGCGGGTTCCGCGAAGAACTTCAGCGGTGGAACCCTGATCGTTTCCGCGTCGGCGATCGCCAACAGCTACGCGTGGAACACAAATGGCGTGCCAGACGCCGAATATCAGATCTACGCGATCTTCACCGACGGCACGAACCCGAACCAAGTGTACGCTCCGACGAACGTCGTCGTCGACCACACGAATATCGAGGTCGCAACGATCAACTTGAATCGCACGCAGTTGAACTTCGCGACGTTCGGCTCGATCCGCACGGACCCGCAGATCATCCGTCTCACCTTCACAGGATTGGGCAGCCAGTGCTGGACGACGAGCAGCACGATCGCGGGGATGACGATCTCTCCGTCGAGCGGGACGGGCGCGACGGCGATTTCGATTTCGGCAACAGGGAACTTTGCGGGCGGAACGACGAGCGGCATCATCACGATCCAGTCGTGCACGAATTCGGCGAACTCGCGCGCCATCGCGGTGAGCGTGACCAGCCTGAACACGACGTCACCACCTTCCGGCAGTATGGATACACCGGCAGACGGTTCGACGGCGTCGGGCTCCATTGCTGTCACCGGCTGGGCGATAGACGACGTGCAAGTGGTCACCGTCCGGATCTGCCGCGACCCGGTCGGCGATACCACGACGCCTACGCTGTGCGGCGGCCAGAGCAAGGTGTATATCGGCGACGCGATTTTCGTCGACGACGCGCGCTCGGATATCGAGGTGGTCAGTCCGACGGCGCCCTTGAATTACCGCGCCGGCTGGGGCTACCTGATGCTGACGAATTTCCTGCCGAACCAGGGAAACGGTCCGGTCACGCTCTATGCCTATGCGATCGATCGCGAGGGCAACGTGTCGATGATCGGATCGAAGAGCATCAGCACGCAGAACGCAAGCGCCACGAACCCGTTCGGCGCGATTGACACGCCCGGCCAGGGGCAGGCGGTCTGCAGCACGATCATCAACTTCGGATGGGCGCTGACCCAGCCCGGGAAGGACATTCCGGCCGACTCGTCGACGATCAGCGTCTTCGTCGACAACGTGTTCGTCGGACGCCCCCTCCCGCGAGAGGCCCGCGCCGACATCACCGCGGCGTTCCCGGGGTACGACACGACGCACGCGGTCGGCGGCTACTTTCTCGATACGACGACGCTGTCGAACGGCGTGCACACGATCTTCTGGATCGTCACGGACAACGCGGGGCAGACAGACGGGATTGGCAGCCGGTTCTTTACCGTTTCGAACCCCTGCAGCTAGTGTCGGAGGAATCGGCCCGTGCGGAGGCCCGCCTCGCGGCGTTGCAGCGCGACGAAGCGTTGAACACGCTCGCCCGCGGTCCGCAAGGCGCAGCTGTTCCAGGCGCGGGATCAGATCGAGCACATGGAGCGCAGCGCGTTGCGTCGTGTGCACCCCACGATGGCAGCTCTATCGTCGGTCGATCGCACCCGCTTCGTACAGCCTTCCTTCACTCGTATAGAACACGTTGATAGGTCCCGCCGAGTCTTTGAAGGTCAATTCGAAGCTGCGACTGTTGAAGCGCCCGATTGTGTACTCGGACGTGGAATCCAGCCTCGGTTGTGCAAACAGGCCCCGTTTCAACTGGATGGAGAACGCCCGTGGACCCGTTCGCTCGATAAAGGCAAGGTCGCGGGGCGATCGATCCATTGTCGATGACAGCAAGCCGACTCGGTATTCCGGCTGGTCGATGTCCCGCGCCATGAGATAAAACGTGTTGATGAACGCGGACCGCAGCGAGTACGCGCCACGGATGGTGTCGGGCACGTTGAGAACGATGACGCGTGTCCGGGGTGGCGCCGCCCGCACGATGTCGACCAGCTGCGCAGTGATCTGCTGGCACACTTGCGCCGCTTCAACCCATGCCCGGTTGGCAACGACAAGCGCTTGTGCGTGGAGCATTACTACACATACGACGGTTGTCAACGCGAGCAGGCGGCGGCGGAGCAGCCCGACGAGCCAGGCGATCAGGATGCACGAGAAGACAGTCGGAGTATAGACATAGCGCTCGCTCACGCTGTTGCCGAGCGCGATGGTAAGGGGCAACGCCGGTGCGAGCGACACGAGCAGCGCGGCCGGCAGGAACGCGAGCGCGGGGCGGTCTTTTGGGTACCGCACGAACATTACGCCCAGCAGGATTGCGGCCGCGGCGAGCAGCGCCACATCGTAGTTGTAGACCCACAACCAGGTCGCCACTCTTCCCGCCGGCAGGAACGAGCGCAGGATGAAGGCGCGCGTCTCGGCCGCCATCATCGGGCCGCTCGTGCTGAGCTCGTCGTAGGCGCCCAGCACGGAGCCGAAGATGTGAGCACGCATCAGCATGTACCCGGCACCGGTCAGCGAGGTGACGACGGCGACAATCGCAGTACGAGTGATGATTTGCCCCGCTGTCGTCCGGCGAGGGTACGCAAGAAGGCGCGAGGCGCCAAACGCGGCTGCGAGCGCCGGCGCAATGACGAACGTCTCTTTTGCCAGGAAGCCCGCCGCGAACACCGTCGTCGCCGCGGCCATCCACGCGGCCGGCCGTTCGGCGTCCAGCGCCCGCGCGAACAGCAACAGGCCGCCAAGTACGAACAATGCGAGCCACGCATCCGCGGCGCCACCGAGCCAGGTCACCGCTTCGGAATGGCCGGCGAATACCAGAAAGATCAGCCCGGCAGCGAAGGCCGTCGACCGCGACGCGCCCAGTCGTTGCGCGAACCGGGCGACGAGCCAGGTATTCGCCGCGTGAAGGAGCACCACCGTGAAGTGATAGGGGAACGGATGTAGTCCAAACGCCTTGTAATTGGCGTAATACGTGAGGACCTCGAGTGGGCGCATGAAGCGGCCGAGGAGCGGTGTGAAACAAACGAGCAGATTGTCCGAGCGATCGGCGAGCAGCAGGAAATCCCAGTCGTCGGCGACGAACCACGTGTTCAGGATCGGCGCGTAGAGCGCCGTCCCGCCCAGGAGAAAGGCGAGGAGCCACCACCATGGCGTGCTCGATCGGCCCGGCACGCTGACGTCGTTCACCGTCGGATGATGCGCGCGATCGGGCTGGAAACGAACGCGCGGCGGCCGTCGTCGGCAACGATCTTCACGGCGAGCGTGTGCTCACCCGGCTCGAGGACGAATCCGCCGAAACTCGCGGTAAAGGCAGCCCAGCGCCGGCCACGTCCAACGAAGAAGCCGCCGAGCGACTCGCTGTAAATGCCGGGGTGTCCGGGAAAGTCTCGAGTTCCGTCAACAGTGAGGAACAGTGCCCGGGCGGGCCCCGTCCGCCGTTCATTGAGCGCCCAGCCAGTGACGACGACTTCCCCCGACTCGCCCACTTCGATGGGCGTTTCCCCATACGGCCGGTGCAGGTTCACCTCCAGCACTCTGTAATCCGGCCGCGGACCGCCCGGGATCAACTGCGCCGGCAAC
>DASPXV010000187.1:0-24033 GCA_035637115.1 Vicinamibacterales bacterium | reverse complement strand
ATCATGGGACGCGTCTCCGACCGCGATGATCGTCGTCTTCGCTGGCACGAACGCGCGCCGATGGAACGTCGTGATGTCGCGAATCATCATCGCGCGCAGCGAGCCCTCCGATCCGATCGGAAGGTGGCCGTACGGGTGATTGCGATACAGGAGCTGCGTGAACGCCCGATCCGCGAGCGCCGGCGGCATGTCCTTCAACTGCAGGAGCCGGTTCAGGCGCAGGTCGCGCACGCGATCGAATTCCCGCTGCTCGAATCGCGGGCGGATCAACATGTCGCGCACGAGGTCGAGTCCGCGATCGAGATAGCGCTCCAGCGTCGTCAGCCCGAGAACCGTCGCATCGTGGCCGACGTCGAGATCGAGCTGCGCGCCGATCCGTCCGAGCGCCTCGTGGACGTCGAGCGCCCCCTTGTCGCCGCATCCCTCGTCGAGCATGTCTCCGGTGATGGCGGCAAGTCCGGGCCGGTCGATCGGATCTGATGCCGCGCCGGCGGGGACGAGAGCGAGCACCGCGACGAGCGGCACCTGGCGGTGTTCGACGGTCCATACGCGCAAGCCGTTGGCCAGCGTCGTGCGGCGGATCTGGGGAAACGCGAACGATCGCTCGGCGCCGAGCGCCGGCAGTCGGCTGCGATCGACTGGCATCAGGAAACCGCCACCGGCCGCGATCCCGCGAGCGCGAGTGCGACGCGACCACGCGGCACCACACTGACCACGACGCGCTGCGCCGGCTTCAGATGCGCGAGCGCCGCCTGCCGCAGGCGATCGGGCGTCGCGGATCGATACCGCTCCAGATCCTTGGTGAAGTACCCTGGATCGCCCAGGAAAGTGTTGTAGGCGTTCAGCTGATCGGATTTTCCGCCAAACCCGCCGACCGTCTGCAGCCGGAACAGGAAATGCGCCTCCGCCTGCGCGAGGCATCGATCGAGCTCCGCGGCGGTGGCTCCCCGATCGAGGAAGCTGTGGACCTCCTTCGCAATCGCGCGTTCGACTTCCGCCAGCGTGCGTCCGGGCGCTGCGGTCGCCACGATCTGGAAAAAGCTGCCAAGCTCGCGCGAGTTTTGCGAGGCCGCCACTTCCGTCGCGATGCGCTGCTCGTAGACCAGCGCGCGATACAGGCGTGACGTCTTGCCGCTCGTCAGCACTTCGGCCACGAGATCGAGTTCCGCATCGCCGTCCGAGAAGAGCGCCGGGGAATGCCACGCCATGTACAGCCGCGGCAGTTCGACACGATCTTCGAGCACGAGCTTGAGATCTTCTTTCGGCGCCGCCGGCACAGTGACGTCGACGCGCGCCGGCTTCTCTCCTGCCGCGATCTCGCCGAAGTACTCGTCCGCCAGCAGGATCCCCATGTCGGGATCGATGTCCCCTGCCAGCGCCAGCGACGCGTTCGCCGGATGGTAATACCGCTGGAAGAACGCCCGCACGTCGTCTATGTGCGCCGCGCGGATGTCGTCAGCGCCGCCGATCGTGAGCCAATTATACGGATGATCGGGCGGATACAGCGCCGACACGATCGCCATTCCGGCGAGTCCGTACGGACGGTTCTCGTAATTCTGCCGGCGCTCGTTGAGCACGACTTCGCGCTGGTTGGAAAACTTCGCATCGGTCAGCGCCGGCAGCAGGAATCCCATCCGGTCGGATTCCATCCACAACGCGAGGTCGAGCGCGTTGGTGGGCACGACCTCCCAGTAATTCGTCCTGTCCGCGTTGGTGGAACCGTTGAGGGCCGCGCCTGCTTCCTGCAGCGGATGGAAATACCCGCGGTCGTAATGCTCCGAGCCCTCGAACATCAAGTGCTCGAACAGGTGCGCGAAGCCGGTGCGGCCCGGCACCTCGTTCTTGGATCCGACGTGGTACCAGACGTTGACCGCGACGATCGGCAGCGAGTGGTCCTCGTGCACGAGGACGTCGAGCCCGTTCGCCAGCGTGTGCTTACTGAACGAGATGTTCATAAGCCATGAGTCATGAGCCGTGAGCCATTAGTAGGCAACGATGGCGCGCTCGCGGCGGAGGTCCGCTCCGCCCCACAGCTTGCCGGTCGCCGGATCGATACCCGCAGCGACGACGCCCGTCGAGATCCCGTTTGCCGGCCGCATGCGCAGCACGTGGCCGCGCGCCTTGAGTTCGTCGATCACCGCGGCGGGGAATGTCGCTTCGATCTCGAGCACACCTAACTGCGCGCGATGATTATCGAACGAGCTCACCGGGTGCAGCGAGTTCACGCGCGGCGCTTCGATCGCCTCCTGAACGTCCATGCCGAAGTCGATGATGTTGAGAAGAACCAGGAGAATCTGTTGATCCTGGCTGTCTCCGCCGGGCGTGCCGATGGCCAGGAACGGCTTGCCGTCCTTCAGAATCACCGATGGCGTCAGTGTCGTGCGCGGGCGTTTTCCCCCTGCGAGCACGTTCGGGCTGGCGGGATCGAGATGGAACGCCTGCATGCGGTTCGACATCGGCACGCCGGTGCGGCCGGCCACGAAAGCGCCTCCGAGAATCCATCCCGAGCTCGGTGTCGCGGAGAACAGGTTTCCCTGCGCGTCCGCTATCTGGATGGAGGTCGTATCCCCCGGTTCCCGAACGCTGTCAGAGTGGCTTCCGCCTTTAGGCGGAAGATCCGCTTTAGGCGGAAGATCCGTTTTAAGCGGAAGCTCCAGCAGCGCAGTGCCGCGCGACGGATCGCCGGGCCGCTGTTCGAGACTGGCGTGCTTCGGATCGATCAAACCGCGCCGCGCGGCGGCGTACGGTTCGGAGAGCAGGACCTCCCCAGGCACGCGAACGAAGTCCGGATCGCCGTAGTAGCGGTCGCGATCGGCATATCCGAGTTTGATGGCTTCAACGGTGGTGTGCAGCGCGTCCGCAGATCCCTGGCCCATCGCGCGCAAATCGAATCCTTCGAGGATGCGCAGCGTCTGCAGCAGCGATGGTCCCTGATTCCAGAAACCCGCTTTGTAAACGGTGTAGCCACGGTAGGGAGCGGACGCGGGCTCTTCAACCTTGCCGTGATAGCCGGCGAGATCTTCCTCGGTCATCACTCCACCGGCCTCGCGAACGGCGGCTGTCATCTCGCGCGCGATCGGTCCCTTGTAGAACGCATCGCGTCCCGCCGCGATCGCCTGCTCGCGCGGCGCGCCGCGGCCGAGCGCCTCCTTTTCGGCGGCCGCAAGAGCGCGCAGTGTGGCGGCGAGGTTGGGCTGGCGGAACATCTCGCCGACGGGCGTGATCTTTCCCTCCGGATAGTACGTCCGCATGGTCCAGGCGTAAGGCTCGCACGCGGCGCGCTCGGTTTCGAAGTAGTGATGGAGAAACTCGTACATCGGAAAGCCGTCGGCGAGCTCGATCGCCGGCTGCACCACCTCTCCAAGAGACTTCGTCCCGTACTTCGCCAGCGCAATCGCGGCCGAATCGACGGCGGCGGGAAGCGTCGCGCCGAGCGGACCATTCCCCGGCACGACGTCCTTTCCGGCAAACAGTTGCGGGTTTGCCGCTTTCGGCGCGGGGCCCTGGCCGTTGATGACGACCACCTTTCCCTCGCGCGCCGAATAAATGATGATCGGGGCTTCCCCGCCAAGCCCGAAGTGCGAGATCTCCGTCACGGCGGCCGCGAAGATGGCGGCGACGCCCGCATCAACGGCATTGCCCCCCGCCGTCATGAGGCGAGCGCCCGCGTCAACCGTGAACGTCCGGCCTGCCGCAACGACGCCGTGCGATGCGCGGACCTCGCCGCGCACCGATCTGTGTTGCTGGCCGGAAAGCGTGGTCGACAGCAGGAGAATCGCGACCGTAGAACACGCCAGGATGGAGGAATATCGAATCACAAAGTGCATCCTACTTCAGCCTGCGCATCGCCAACGCGCCAAGGAGAGGCCCCGGCGCGAGAAACAGGAACGCCCAGCGCCAGCCCGCCATGGAGCTGACCGGCGGCACGAGGCGCATGCTCACCATCGTCAACAGGAAGCCGGCGCTGGTCTGCAGGGTGAGCGCCGTCCCCACGTGTGTGCGCGCGGTGTAGTCGGTGACCAGAGCGGAGAACTGCGCGGAATCCGCGACGACCGTGAATCCCCAGACGACCGCCAGGGCGAGCAGCAGCGCAAGCGGACCTCCGTAGAAAACGGGGGTGAGCAGCACGCACGCCGCGCTGGCGACCATCGCGGCGCCGGCGATTCGCGCCTTGCCAAATTCATCGGCCCAGCGCCCGGCGAGCACGCAGCCGACGGCGCCGCTCGCGATAGTGACAAACGCCACGAGCGAACCCGTCCCGGTCCCGCCCGCGCCTGCGAGTGATGCGGACGCAAAGGCAGCGATCCAGGTCCAGACCGCATAGAGCTCCCACATGTGTCCGAAGTAGCCGAGCATCGCGAGGCGCGTGCCGCGGCTGCGCAGCACCACCCGCAGCGCGTGCCGATCGAATGGCGCCGACGGGCTGACATGCGGGCCGTCCTTGACGGCGAGCCCCACGATCATGGCTCCGGCGAGTGCCAGGACTGACGACGTTGTAATGAGCAATCGCCACGGCAGACTCGCGCCAATCCAGTTGAGAAGGTGAGGAAGGGCGGATCCGAGTCCGACTGCACCGACGACAATGCCAAGCGCGGTGCCACGACGCTGCAGAAACCAGCCCGCGACGATCTTCATTCCAGGCGGATACACCCACGCGAGTGCCGCACCCGTGCAGAATCGCAGCGCGATGATGACCGCGGTGGAAGGCGCGAGCGTGATGGCGGCATTCGCCGCGGCGCCGATGACGCAGCCCGCGGCAAACAGGCGTCGCGCGTTGACCGCGTCCGCCAGGTTCGTTGCCGCCGTCAGCAGCGTGCCGGCGACAAATCCCCCCTGCACGGCCATGGTCAGCCAGGCGAGCGCAGCATTGTCCAGCGCGAATTCGGCAACGATCGCCGGCGCCACCGCCGTGGCCGAAAACCACAGGGTCATGCCGAGAAGTTCGGCGGCCGCGACCAACGCGAGCATCCGTCGAGCGGGATTCAACGCACCTGGGTGAGGGGAATCGCTTTCGATTGCTGTTTGAAGCTGAGCGTCGCAAGATAGACGGCCAGCTGGTGCGCCGCCGAACGGAAAGCCTGCGCCGCCGGCGACTTGGGTTCGCCGACGCAAATCGGAATCCCGGTGTCTCCCCCAATGCGGATCGGCTCGTAGATGGGAATCGAGCCGAGGAACGGCACGTTCATCTCTTTCGCCAGCGCCTCGCCGCCGCCCTTTCCGAAGATATCGCTCTCGGTGCGGCACGAAGGGCACACGAAATGGCTCATGTTCTCGACCAGACCCATCGGCGGAACGTTCAGCTTCTCGTACATCTTCACCGCGCGTCGAGTGTCGGCGAGCGAGACGCCCTGCGGCGTCGTGACGAGCACGGAGCCGGCGACCGGCACGCTCTGACTCAGGCTCAGTGCTATGTCGCCCGTTCCGGGCGGCAGGTCGACTACAAGATAGTCGACGTTGTTCCAGGCGACTTCGCGGAAGAACTGCTGGACGACGCCGTGCAGCATCGGGCCGCGCCAGATTATCGGCGTGTCGTCGGTCGTGAGAAACGCCATGGAGACGACCTGGATCCCGTACTGGTCGGCCGGCACGATCCGCTGGCCATCGGTCGTCAACTGGGTGTTGTTGACGCCCAGCATGATCGGGACGTTCGGACCGTAGACGTCGCCGTCGACCATCGCCACGCGCGCGCCCGCCTGGCTGAGCGCGATGGCGAGATTCACCGACACCGTCGTCTTGCCGACGCCACCTTTGCCTGCACCCACCGCAATGATGTTCTTCACTCCCGGGACGGGCTGCTTCGACAGATCGGGAATGACGGCGGCGCGCACTTTCGCGGTCATCGTCACGTCTACGGAGCTCACACCCGGCACGCCCTTCGCGGCGGCGCCCGCCTGCTCGCCTATCTGCTGCCGCCAGGGGGACCCGTACAGGACCTGCTCGACGGTGAACGACACGCGGCCGCCGTCGATGCGCAGGTCCTTCACCTGCTTCAACGTAACGATGTCTTTTCCGAAATCCGGATCTTGAACGGACCGGAGCGCATCAAGAATCGAATTCTCAGAAATCACGGAATCACCTAGGTACGATCGGCGGCCATCTGGCCGACCAGTGGAAGCTTGAATTCTTCACCCTGGTACGCCTTGAACATCAGGAGCAACCAGAGAATCGCGGACAGCGGAATCACGAGAAAGATGACGACGAGCGCGCCGAGAATCGGCACGATCTGCAGCAGAATGTCCACGAGGACGATTCCCGCAAACAGGAGCGTGGACTGCATCGCGTGAAAGCGGACGAACCGGTTGTCCTTTTCGACGAGCAGAAAAATGATCCCGGTGACGAACCCCACGAGATAGCTCAGCGCCGCCGCCACGTTGGCGTCGAAACCCGTGGAGGTTTTTTCAGTGTGCAGCTGTGCCATGCTCGAACAAGGTGCGCGCATCGTTGTGCAGCAGCACCCAGAACGTATAAATCGCCAGCGCCGTGCCGAACGGCAGCACGAACAGATTCATCACCGCGAGAAGAAGCGCCCCGGTGCGGCCCGGCGCGCGATGCTGACGGAGCGCCCGCCCCGCCCACGCATTGGCCCACCCTCCGAGTGCGAGCGCCGTCGCGAACACCACGAACATCAACGCCGTCGCCCCCGCTGTCAGCGGATCGCCGCCGGTCGCGCGCGCCACGGCCGCGGCGCCGCCCGCCAGGAGCAACAGCGACGCGGCGAGCAGTAGCCCTATTGCACCCCACGTCAGCTGAAGCAGGCCGAGCAGGTTGACGTGGGAGCGCACGTCTTTATCTTATGTTGAACTGATCTTGATTTGGGCGTCGATGACCGTCTGGCGGGCGCCCGGGGCGACCACACGAAACCGAATCCGCGTGCCGTCGTGGACTGCTGGCGGGACGCGAAGGCGGACCGCCTGCCGCGCGTCGACATCGCCGACGCCGCCGCACGCCGCACACCACTCGCTCCACACCTCGCCGCGGCCGCCGCAGCCGCCGCACGTCCGGCGGACGGGCACGTCGAGCCGGACCACGGCGCCCCAGAACGCTTCCTGCGGCGTTACGACGATATCGGGACCAGCGTGCGGACGCGGCGCGTCGCCGAAGAACGAGTGCCGCATGCGATCGAGCACGGTGAGCACGGACGGAAAATCGACGTGCACTTCGTCGGCGAGGCAGTCGGCGACGCCCATCGAGAGCTCGTCGCCCGAAATATCGGGGTGGTAACGGCGCGTGAGCTGCCGATGCGCGCGCTTGATTTCGTCTGCGCCCGCGTCGCGGGAAACGCCGAGGATGTCGTAGTAGTCGCGCACGCTGGATTCACGTTACCATGCCCGACAATGGCTGACATCAAAGAATGTCCGCTCTGCGGCGAGACGATGCGGATGAAGTTCCGCGAACTGACCGACAGCGTGCCCGGCACCGGGCAGACCTCGACGCGGCAGGTCCGCGAATGGGTATGTCCCGAATGCGACTACTGGGAGGAGGCCGACAGCAACGAAGGGGGAACTTAGCGGGCGCCGAGCGTCAGGAGCATTTCCTTCCGGATGGCATCATCGAAGTCCTCGAACTTGAGCGCGGTTTCGCACTCATCGCACAGCACTTCGATCACCGCCGGGCGGCCCTCATCGTTCACTTCTACACGCGAGTCGTCGAGACGGACGACGTGCATCTGCAAGGTCTTCACCAGAAAGTTATGGTTGTTGCCACAACTCGGACAGGTCAACGGCATGTTTGAAATTGTATGGAATGGGTCGGGCAGAACGCAATGAAGATCGGCGTAAATCGCGTTCCTTGCTCTTCTTCACTCTTCTTCGTCGCCCTCGTCGAACTCCGACGGGTCGCCGAGGCGCAGAATCTGCCCCGACGCATGCCCCGCAAGAATGCAGTGTGGCCCCTTGGCCTCGAGCGAGACGACGGCGACATCCCAGGGACGGGCGCGATAAGCGGCGGCGACACACCCACACGGCAGACCTTCGAGCGCTTCGAGCTCGAAAATGGTGCCTGTCGGCCTGACGGAGCTGATAGACGCCGTTGCTGGTGTTGCCATTACCGTTTCCTCCCGTCGCCCAGCCGCCCGGTGCGGTTGACTTCCACTGGCCCTCACTGCAATCCCGGGACCAGCTACTCCGTTAGACAGGCTATCGGTATATTTGGTTCCCCGCGACAGGGAAGTCCATGAAAAAGAACAAGTTCCCGCGCATGCTCCCGCCGCGTTCGATATACCGCTCAGTGATGCCTCCGGGAGACACTTGCACACGGCTTCATGGATTGGAGCGGGCCTGGAGGGGCCACAATGCTCGAACTCGCTCAGATGACGTGGGTTAGGGCGTCCACTCGACCGGATGTGCAGGATCGCCACACGGCGAACAAGAAGGTTATTGAGTGCGGTAAATAAGGCGCCCTGTTACGGTGGTTTCCGGGAACAGCGCTCTCGCGGCGCGCAGAGACAAGTCCAGTGCCGCGTCAGGCTCGAGAGCAGGTGGACCGCTCCTGAACTCGAGTACTTCGATCGAACCATCATCCCTGCGCAGGAGACAACCGATGGTTCCGCGCAGGACCTTCGCGTGGTCGGCGTCATCGACGAGTGAAAACGGCACCTCGACGAGGATTTCACGCGAGGCGTCCCCCTGCGGGACGACAGCGGCTACTTTCGCAACGGCGTCCACATCCACGCGCTGAATCGCTGACCCGGCGGGTAGCGGATCGAAACGGTCTGCGGGTGCGGTCGTCCCCGATTCGCGCTCAGTCCGGGAGCTGGAACTTACAAGAACAGGCCGGCAGATCGAAAACTTGTACGTGCGGCCGGAGCCGGCCGGCCACGATACCGCTTGCCCCGGCTCCTGCGCGGCGCGCACGAACAACGAGCGCATCGTTTCGGGCAGCACGTCTGCGAGGCTGCCCCGCCCGAGCGCCATGCCCCCGTCCTTCAACGCCGTTCCCAGGTACAGCCGGTCGCGCGCGCGTGTAAGCGCGACATAGAGCAGCCGCTTCGTTTCTTCCCGCTCGCGGAACCGCTCCTGCTCGTCCATCTCGGACACGAATGGGCCGACCGACACGTCGTCGCTGGATACGCGGACCGGGCGAGGGAACCCGCTCGCGCCCTTGGCCAGGTTCACGACAAAGACGACGGGAAACTCGAGGCCCTTCGACGCGTGGACGGTCATGAGGTTCACGGCGTCGAGCGCCTCGAGAACGGCGTTCGATTCGTCGCCCGCGGTCAGCGAGTCCAGGTGATCCGCGATGCGCGCGAGCGTGGCGTAGCCGCGGTTCTGGATGCGCCGGATCAGGCCGCGCATCTTCTTCACGTTTTCCCACGCCTGGTGCAGGCGCGCGCCGCGCAGCTCGTAGGCATACGCGGTTTCGGGCAGCAGCTGCTCGACCAAATCCGCCGGCGGGACCCGATCCACCAGCTCGATCCATCTCGGCGCCTGGCGGCGGACCTGCTCGAGCGCCCGCCGATCACTTTCGCCGAGTAGAGACAGCGCTTCAGGAGGTGCGGGATCCAGGATGGCGAGGGCAATTCGGGGCGCCAGCATCGCAAGCGCGGCATCCGAGAGACGGACGAATCGGGAGCGCAGGAACGCCGCTGCGCGCAGCTCTGAAGACGGATTCGCCAGGTATCGGATCAGCGCGGAAAGATCTTTGATCTCGTCGGAATCGAAGAACCCCAGGCCCTTGTAAACGTACGTCGGGACTCCGCGAGCCGTCAGCGCGGCCTCGAACTCGCGATGGCTCGCGCGCGATCGGAACAGGATGCCGATGTCGCCCGGCGTGGCCGGGCGCGCAAGTCCCGTCTGCTTGTCACGCACGGTCCCGCTTTCAAGGAGCCTCTCGATCTCCGATGCGACGGCGGCCGCGCATTCGTCCGCGTCCGCACCGCTCACGACGCCCAGCACCGGCTCGCCGACGACCGCATCCACGGGAAATCTGTCCTCGTCGTCGTACTTGAAGTCATCAGGTCGACGCGCGTCGCGACCGACCTCGGCGAACAGATCGTTGACGAACGACAAGAGCTGCGGGACCGCGCGGAAGCTGCGCGCGATTGTCCGGCGGCCACTCGATCCTGGCCGCAGCGCGGAAATGAACGCTCCGGCTTCCTGGAGGACGGTGACTTCCGCATCGCGGAAGCGATAGATCGACTGCTTCCGGTCGCCAACGATGAAGATGGAAGGCTGCGCCACGAGCCCGGCGCCTTCGCCCCAGGCCTTGACGAGGAGCGCGATCAACTCCCATTGCTTGCGGCTCGTGTCCTGAAATTCGTCGACGAGAACGTGGTGGTAGCGCCCCTCGAGCCGATAGCGGCTCTGGGAGAATTCATCCATCCGCCCGAGGAGCTCGACTGCGCGCTGCAGCACGTCCGAGAAATCGAGCAGCGAGCGCTCGTTGAGCGCCGTCCGGTAATGCGCCAGCGCGATGGCGAACATGCTGCGGATGCCGCGGGCGAGCACGACATTCAGGTCGCGGCTGAAAGCGCGGACGACGTCGCGGATCTCCGGCGCGATCCGCTGCACTTCCGCCCTGTGCCGTTTGCCGGCATCCGCCGATGGGTAATCGTCATTGGTGTACGGGTGAATGCGTCCGGTCCGCGGCGTGCCGTCAGCATTGAGGAAGTGCGCGGCGACGCGGTTCATCAACCCGCGGATGGCCGCATTGTCGGCGTCCCTGAACGACTCGAGCCGGGAAAGATCCTGGGCGAGAAGCTGATAACGCGGATGATGGACGGCTCCGTCCGCAAGAAACCGCCCAAACCCGCCGCTGACACTTCGGAACGCGTCAGCGAGCGAATCGATCGCGCGGCCGCAGACCGTGTCGGCGTCCAGGCCTGCCGGACCACGCTCGAGGAAGCGGTCGAGGACGTCCCACGCGACGAGCCGACGCTGTAGGAGATACGCGAGTCCCTCGCGGGTGCGTGTGAGACCGAGTTGCGCGAGCACGAGCGCCATGTCGGAGTCGCGCTTCGCCCGCGCAACGAACGTGGCGAGCGACTTGTCGAGCGACTGATCGACGATGCGCGGAACTTCCGTCTCGTCTGCCATCCCGAAACCGGGATCGAGGTCCGCCTCCAGCGGAAATTCGCGAAGAAGCGACAGGCAGAACGCGTCGATCGTGCTGATCTGAATGTCCGCGAGACGGTCGCGAATCGCCGCCCATCGGCCGCGATCGAACGCCGACTGCTCCGCCGCGCGTCGCAGCTCGCGGATGATGCGCTCGCGCATCTCGGCGGCGGCTTTCCGCGTGAAGGTGATCGCGAGGATGTTCGCAGGATCGACGCCACGCGTGAGCAGGTTCACGTAGCGCATCACGAGCACGCTCGTCTTGCCCGTCCCCGCGGACGCTTCCAGGACGACGTTGTGCGATGGATCCCTTGCAAAGTCGCGGGCCGCGGTATCGGGATCGACCACGGCCGCGTCTGCCTGCGCGTTGAAGAGCGACATCTGGTCGCTCATATCAGATCGTCTCCCACGTAATCCTTGCGGCAGACACTGGGGTACGCGCACCAGTTGCAGAGGAACGGCTCGTCGGGCTGCACCGGAAACTCGCCGCGCTCCACGGCGTCCACGACTCCGAGCAGGCGCTCCTGCCCCTCCGCGATTGACTTCGGCAGGTTCTGCAGCTCGACGAACGGGTTCTTTTCCTTGAAGGCGATGTAACCGGCGCGCGCGAGGCGCCACACGCGGCCGTTCCGGCCGCCGAGCGCCTGCTCCGCGCACGCGCCGTAAATCGGCAACTGCAGCGATCGCTTCCGCTCGGGAGCGCGGCCGATCTTGTAGTCGACGATGCGGAAGGTGCCGTCCTGCAGCAGGTCGATGCGGTCCGCCTTCCCTCGCAACGTGACGCCGCGGCGCCTGCCGTTCTCCGGGAAGGCGAACGTGCCCTCGAGCTCGTATTCGAGCAGTCGCTCGACGACCGGCACCTCGTCTTCGATCTCGAACGCGAAGGCGCGTTCGCCGAATCCCGCGGCGGCCGCCGAACCGAGCACAAGCGTGCGCTCCAGCGCGCGGTCCCCTTCAGGCAACTCGGAGAGATGCCGTTCCGCGACGCTGCGGAAAAGCGCCGTCGCGTCTCCGACGTTTGCCGTCGTGATCGCACCGCCGCCGCCGCGCTGCCACTCCATGAAGAAGGTTTCGAACACTTCGTGGACGAACGATCCGCGCTCCTGCGGCGTCATCCACGCCTGTTCATCGCGTTCTTCAGGCAGCTTGAGCACGTGCGCGGCGAAGTACTTGAACGGGCATTCAAGGTATCGCTCCAGGCGGCTGACCGCGTACACCGCCGGGGCGCGCGCGCCGATCGTGCCTCGATACTCGGGCGCGTCGAACGTCCGTGAGGTGCGCAGCGCGAGCCAGTCGGCCGTGTCGCCTGCGACAATGTCAGCAACAACGGGAGCGATCGCGAGCGCTTCGTGGACGAACGCTCGCGTTGCTGGGTTGCCGGGCGCAGCGACGAGGCGTTCAGTCCGCAGTCCCACCGCGTCCACGTCCTCGAGGAGCGGCGACGGCGACATGATCGAATCATCTTCGAGCGTGAACGCGGAAAGCGAGACGCGCCGGCGTGGCAGCCGGAGCAAATCCTGGAACCGCGCGCGCGCGGCCGAGAGACGGTGCTGGTCCGCGGGCCAGCCGAGCTGCGCCAGCAGCGATTGCGGATAGAAGATGCTGCGGGAGCCGCGTTCGGGCCAATCCGCTTCCGAAAGGCCGACGATCCGAAGCTCGTCGAGATCGGCGTACGGCGCCGCAGCCGCATCGAGCAGCATCACTCCGGTGCTGCCCAGGCGCGGTGAGAACGTCTGCCCGTCGATCCAGCGTCGAACGGCACCGGATAGTTGGGCAATCGAGAGCGGCGCGCGGTCGTGCCGGGCGTGCGCGTCTCGCAACATCTCGAGTGCGCCGATTACGGCGGCGCGCGCGCGCAGGTGTCTGGGGCCCCACGCCGCATCGTTCGGCGGCCGGCGCTCGCGCGTGGTAATGAAGGCAAGGAAGGCGTCGATCTGCGCCGCCGCAGAATCAGCAGACGCGGCAGTCGCGAGCTCTCGTGCCGCGTCTATCGCGGCGTTCAGGGCGCTGATGCGCGCCTCATCTCGTGCGCTGGCCGAGGTGAGGTCGGCCAGACCAGCAAGATACTCCACGCCGCCGAGGTACTTCCGTTCGACCAGCCAGCGGTCGAGCGCATGGACGTCTGATACCGTGACGGCACGTCCGTCGTGCTCGAAGGCAAAGTGTGGCGATCGGAGCAGTTCGAGCAACGCGCCGCGGGTGAAGTCGGCGGCGACGGCAGTAAAGACGAGATCGACGGCCGCCGCGAAGGGCTCACCCGCGAGTGGTAATGAGTCGAGCGCCTGGTACGGAACTCCACCATCCGCGAAGACTTGCCGCGCGAGATAGAGGTAAGGCAACGGCCGCTGGAAGACGATCGCCTTTCGATCGAGCGCAGCGGCTGACTCAGGAGACGTCTTCAATGCTCTGACGAATTCGACGAGCTCTTCCTCGCGATCGCGGCAGATGAAAGGGTGCGTATCGGTTTCGCGAGTATCGGGGACGACGAGCACCGGCGGCGGCGCGGCAGGCCTGTCGAACAGCACGTCCTCGATGCCCGGGAACGTGCTCTCGTGAAGGCGCTCGTAGTAGCCCGTTTCAAGGAGCGCTTCGGTCGCGACGACATCAATCGCAGCGAGATGCGGCATGCGTGCGAGCAGATCGAAATCCGCCGTCCACAGGCCGCGCCGGTCAGCCGCCTGGTCAGGTACCGTGACGACGACCCGGCGATACAGAGGACTCGGTGATTCGAGAGCGAGGGCGCGGACGCCATGCTCGTCCACGCCGTCGAGGGTTGCAAGGGCGCGCTCGAACTCTTCGAACGTCGCCGTCAGGAACCGTGTCTGCACAAGCAGGCGCGCGGCGCCGCGGTCGTAATCCGCGCCAGGCGCGAGTGCGCCGCTCATGAGTCGATCGAAATCGGCCACAGTACGGTGACGGCGCCGCAGCTCGTCGTAGAGCGCGAGAATCTCGACGATCAGTCCGGCGCGCAGATTGAACGGCGGCTCCGCCCCCGCCGCGTGGGCGGCGTTCGCCGCCCGCCGCAGAATCACCTCCCGATCGAAAGCGGTGAGCGGCGCCGGCGCGCCCGGCAGCCGCTCGCGAAGACGCGCATACCACTCGTCGCGCGTAACGATGTCGGGAAGCACGACAGCGGCTGGCGAAGAGCCGGCCGCGGGCACGATCGACAGGTTCTCGCTCGTGCGGCGCAACTCCTCCGCCGCGCCGCGCGACGGCACGATTACCGCGCAGGTGCGCGCCGCGGCGGGATCCGTGGGAATCGCGCCGACGATCGCACGCTGGAATGCCTGGAGATCGGCTGTTCGAATCAGCCGGGTCGAGCGCGGGGTAATCACGTTCAGCGACCTGCCGGCATCGCCGGTGGCTTTGTCAGCAGATCGAGCTCCTCGACGGCCCGTTCCAGGAACATCAGCGCGCCTGATGCGGCGGACGCCGCTTCCCAGGCAGACTCCATCTTACCGGACATCACCGCGCGCTGCCGCGTCTCCGCGGCGCTTGTCGCGAATTGCGCCGCGCTCCTGAGGAGCCCGTACGCGGTGCTCGCTTCGGCGGGCACGTTGATGACCGCGAGCAGCTTCGTCGCAGCCGTCGTGCGGGACAGCAGTCGTGCAAGTCGCGCCTGTTGCGGCCCTGCGAGGCGGCGGATTTCGTCGAGCGACTCACGCGAGAGCCGCATCAGCGAGAGCGGCTCGGCAAACGCCGTCCGGAACTGCCGCAGTCCTTCCGCGCGCGCCGCCCAGTTGTCGCGCGCGAGCCGCAGCCGTCGCGCCGCGTCGAGCTTCGTGTCGAGCATCGCCAGAAGCGACGCCATTTCCTGGGGGCGTCGCTGGCCGAGACGATCGTCTTCGGCAAGGGACCGCCGGATTACGCGTTCGACACCTGTCACATTCGCCGTGCGCGCGTAGCGATCGGCGCTCTGCAGCATAGTCTTCGTCAAGTAGTCATACCCGCGCGTCGCGCGATCCTCGGCGGCGAGGGCTGCATTCACGCGCCCGCGCAATGGCGTGGCCCAGAGCGAAGACGCGGCGTCGTCGCTACCGGCGCTTTCCAGCACCGTCTGTATCGCGCGCAAGAGCGAGGTTCGCTCGGTCGCTTCAGGCGCAAGCGTGGCGGCGCCAAGCGCCTGCTCCACGCTTTCCTGGAGCGACGGCGCGGGCAACAGCGGTACGGCGGGTGGCGCCGCCATGTTCGCAACCAGGCTGAATTCGAAGTTCTTTGCGCCCGCCTGTGTCTTCGTCTGGGCGATCACGTCGTCAAAGAGCGATGCCATCTGCGCGATGCGCTCGGCACGATAGCCAAAATGCTCGGCGGCCCAGCGCGTGACGTTCTGTCGCGCTTCGATCGCCATCGCGATCTTGCGGTTCGGATCCGGCGTGAGGGTGATGTCGTTAAGCGCCCGGGACACAGCCTCGCTCAAGAGCGCGAAATCGTCGGGACCACGCGTCGTCGCGTACTTCGTCGCACGCACGGAGTCCGCGTACGCGTCCGTGCGATCCCAATCCACGGTTTCCGCGGGCAGGCTCAGCAGGTGCAGTGCCGTGCCGACCGGCAAAGAGAGGATGACGCGGTCCGCCACGCGCGCGTACTCACCATAACTCACGACTGTCGAGCCGTCGCGCAGAAACACGCGGTACAGCGACGTGTCGGCTATCTGCTGCGCGCGCGCCGGCATTGGCGACGACAGCAGCAAAGCGGCAACGAGGACGCGGCGAAACCGCCCTGTGGAAAACATGTGGATGAACGGTGGAAAGCTTGTGGACATTCTGACACGACGGGATTATTTTTTCGCGCTGCCGCCGGAATTCATGCGCCTTGCTGCATGTTGATGCGCCTTCGCGCCTCCTTTCGCTTGCGCGCCTGCATCGCGGCGCGCAGAATGCTGCCTTCCCGTGACCGTCCAGCGCTTCGACGAAAAGATCAATGGCCGTGAGTACCGCATCGAAGTGTCGGCGGTCGGCAGCAACAGGTTCCGCGCGCAGATTGCGCGTCCGCCCGGCGGTTCCCGAGCAATGATGCCGTTTTACGGCCACACGCCTGACGAAGCCGTGCAGCATCTGAGCAAGTGGCTGACCCTCAACCACGCGAGATCTGCCCCTCAGGTATAGTGGCGCGATGCGCGCCAGGACGTTCGCTGCTCTTCTTTTGACGCTCGCGCTGGCGGATCGGTCCGCATCCGCGCAAACCGCGACCGCGTCGCCTCAGGCGCCGGCCGCACAAGCTCCCGCAGCCGATGCGCCTCGAGTGCGGCTCGTCGCGACTGGCGGGACGATTTCCAACCGCACCGGCGGCCGGCTTACGGCAGAAGAACTCGTCAGCCTGATGCCGAATGTCGGCCGCTACGCGCGGCCGGAATTCGAGCAGTTCAGCAACCTGGCGAGCTCGCAGCTGACGCTGGATCAGTGGCTAGCGCTCGCCAAACGTATCAATCAGCTCTATAAAGAGGACCCGGGTATCGCCGGCATCGTCGTGACCAGCGGCACCGATACGCTCGAGGAACTCGCGTATTTTCTCGATCTTACCGTCCGTTCCGACAAGCCTGTCGTCGTCGTCGGGTCGATGCGCAATCCGAGCACGCTCGGGTACGAGGGCGCGGCAAATCTGCTGGAAGGCTTCCGTGTCGCGGCCGATCCGGCAGCACGCGGTCGTGGTGTCATGGTCGTGCTGAACGACGAAATCAACGCAGCGCGGGAAGTCACCAAGACCGACGCATTGCGCCTGAATACTTTCCAGACGCACGGGTACGGCGTGCTCGGCGTTGTGGACTCGGACCGTGTGGTCTTCTATCGCAAGGTCGAGAGGAAGCACACGTCGCAGAGCGAGTTCGACGTCGCGAATGTCGCCGCATTTCCACGTGTTGACGTCATCATGACCTACCAGGGTGCCTCAGGCGATCTGATCAAAGCCGCCGTAGATCAGGGTGCGAAGGGCGTGGTGATTGCCGGCGCCGGCGCCGGCGCAACGAGCGGCACCCAGGGCGAAGGCATCCAGTACGCTCTCGAGAAGGGGGCGTTCGTCGTGACGACGACGCGTGCGGGAAGCGGCCGAATTGCGCCGCGGCCGCGCGTCGCTGCAACGGGACAGCCGGCGGGGCCCAACCCGCGCGCCCGCGCGATCGCGGGCGAGGATCTCGCGCCCGTCAAGGCGCGGCTGCTGCTGATGGTCGCGCTGACGAAAACGCAGGATCCCGCCGAGATCCAACGCATTTTCATCGAATATTGATCCGGGGGGCTTCGCCCCGCCGGACCCCCCTAGACGCTCGCTCGCGGGGGCCCCAAGCCCCGCTCCGCTCGCGTGGCTGACTCGCTCCGCTGGTCAGCGCGTGATCAACTACACGTTGAATTTAAACAGCAGGACGTCGCCGTCGGCGACGACGTATTCCTTTCCTTCCATTCGATAGAGGCCCTTTTCGCGCGCGACGGCCACCGACCCGCAGGCGACGAGGTCGTCATACGCGACCGTCTCGGCTTTGATGAAGCCACGTTCGAAGTCCGAGTGGATGACTCCCGCTGCTTTGGGCGCGGTGTCGCCGGAGTGGATGGTCCACGCGCGGACGCCGCTTCGGCCTTACGCGTGCGCGTGATGGCGTTGAACAGAGTGGACTTGCCGACGTTTGGTAGACCGACGATTCCGGCTCGGAGCATAACCTTTGATCATATCTGGGAACGCGGTCGCGCGGCGAGCACGAGGGCCACGTTCAGCCCGACGATAAGCGCGAGCAGCGCGATCGCGAATGGCCACGACGCGTCCGCAGCTGTCCGGAACGAAGGAATCGCGCGGTAGGCGCGGCCGAGCGGCGGCAGCAGGATCGCCAGCACGCGGTTCTCGCCATCGCCTTGCGGCCAGAACAACCGCGCATGCTGCCATGAATACGCCGTCACGATTATTTGTGGAACGAGCAGCGCGATCGCGGCGACCCTCAGCGATGCGCGGCGCACCAGCTCGGCGCCAATCAGACAGAAGATTGGCGCGAGCGGCACGAGGAAACGCCCCGCCGGCGAGAATCCCCCCCACCACTGATCGTGCGCTGCGTTTGGAATGGTGAGCGCAAAAACGGGCAGCAGCCACGGCCACAGTTCCTGGCGACGCGTCCAGAATGCCGCCGGCAGCAGCGCATACACGGGCGCCCACCAGATCAATCCGTTCTCGCGATCGAGGACGGTTCCCACCGCGCCGTGCGCGAACGCCGACATTGAGAACGGCAAGCGATCCAAGGCGAGCGGTCCCGCGAGGTTGCCCCATTCGGAGTACGTCCAGACGGCAAGAGTCAGAGGAAGGATCCCGAACACGATCGCCATCAGCAGCTTCGCGCGAATTGGCAATGAACGGACCACGGGCGCGCGACGCCAGAGCACGACGCAAAAGAGCGCGACGGCATAGAACGCGAACTTGCGGTGCAGCCACGGAATTGCGCCGAGCATCGCGATGAGCGACCAGTCGCGCCAGTCCCACGAGCGATCTCGAGGGGCGCAACGCGCGACAGCACACGCGGTCACGAATAACGCAAATGGTTCAGGAAAGATGAGGAACGCGTTCGACAGCACGGGCGGCGAGAGCCAGGCGATTGCGACGACCGAGGCCGCGGCGGCACGCGTCGCTCCGGAGTCCTCGAGCGCGCGCATCGTGATGAAGGCAGCGATCGAGCAGAGCACGATTAACGCCAGCGACATCAGCGAATAGGTGAACAATCCCCGGTTCATCCGGAACCGGCGCAGCAAGCCCTCATCCGGAATCTTCGAGAACGCGGTGGCCGCCGTATACACCGGCAGCAAGATCAACGGCACGCCAAGGTCGTGTACTGGCAGTGTTCGGCCGCTGGTCGTGCGCCGCACGTGCAATTCCGGCTGAACGCCAGAGGCGCCGAACAGCGCGCCGTCGCCACGCGCGTAGTTGTTGGCGACGTCGATGTCGCCATCCGCACGCAGGCTCTGCGCGACCATGAGGTAATGCGGCTCGTCGCCGGTGACGGAGTATTTCCCGTGGGTGGTGAGTCCCCAGGTCACGAGCAGGATGAGCGCGGCGGTCGCGATCCGCATCAGATATCAGTTAGAATAAGGGTTTCCTTACCCCAGTGGGCCTGTAGCGCAGTTGGGAGCGCGCCTGAATGGCATTCAGGAGGTCACCGGTTCGATCCCGGTCAGGTCCACCATCCTTCGCTCATGAATGCAGGCGAAGGATGCCGCGCCGTAGCGTCGCGAAGCGACGCGAAGGCGGGCCTGCTCTATCCGTGACGAGCTTCGGCTCGGTAAACCCTGTCTGCGGGCTGTCCTGAACAAGGATGCCGCGCCGTAGCCGCGAAGCGGCGAAGGCGGGCCTGATTCTGTCTACGAACGAGCTATGGCTCGGTAAACCCTGTCCTGTAGCGGACTCCTTAACACGGAGCGCGTCCCCGCAACGAATGCAAGGACCCCACAGAAACGGCCAACGCGCCTGCTCCGACCCCTGGCCAAAACTGCCACCCTCCACCTTTCGCGCCTGACTTTACTCCGCCTTTGAATGGCCCGCGCCCAGGCATCTGGATTGCCACAGTTGGGTCATGGCCTGCGATAAACGTTTTGTATACGTTCTGAGAAACGCGGATCAGAGCCCTAAGTTCTACGTCGGTCTCTCATCCGATGTCGACCTGCGATTGGCCGACCACAATATGGGCCGCTGCCCACACACGGCATCACGCCGGCCGTGGCACCTTCACGTCGTCGTCGAGTTCTCGGACGAGAAGAGAGCCGTCCGCTTCGAGCGCTACCTGAAATCAGGCTCCGGCCGCGCCTTCGCGAAGCGCCACTTCGAACCGTAAGCTGCTGCGCCCTGCCGTGTCCTCTTGCTTTCCCAAAAGGGTGGTGGAATACTCCTTTTGGGAAACCCAAAGGAACGCAGCCGTGAAGAAGAAGACCGACGTTCGCCAGGGCACTTTGGCGCTGATGGTGCTGAAGACGCTCGACGTGCTGGGCCCGCTGCACGGGTACGGCCTCGCGAAGCGCATCGAGCAGATCAGCGCCGATCACCTCACGCTCAACACCGGCACGCTGTATCCACTGCTTCTGCGACTCGAGCAGGAGGGAGCCATCGCATCCGAACGCGGCCCGTCCGAAAACAACCGCAGCGCCCGCTTCTATCGACTCACCGCGGTGGGCCGGAAGCAGCTTCAGGCGGAAACGCGGGACTGGGAGCGGACGGCCGCGCTCATTGCGCGCTTCTTTGATGTGAAGGCGGAGGATCTGCAATGAGGTGCCTCAGACGCTTTCTCATCCGGCTGGCCGCCTCCGCCACCGGACGCCGAGACGACGAGCGCCTGCGCGAGGAGCTCGAGGACCACATCGCTTTCCAGACGGCCGAAAACGTCAGGGCAGGGATGTCCGCTGCCGAAGCGCGGCGCCAGGCCGTGCTCGACGTCGGACCGGTAGAGGCGATCAAGGAAGACTTTCGCGACGAGAAGCGACTACCCTCGCTCGAGCATTTCCTGCAGGACGTGCGCATTGCGCTGCGCAGGATGAAGCAGGCGCCAGGGTTCACCGCGGCGGCCGTCGCGACTCTCGCCCTCGGCCTCGGGCTCAACAGCGCTGTCCTCGGTCTTGCCTACGCGGAGTTCCTCAAGCCGCTGCCCGTCGACGATCCGTCGCGCCTCGTGAACGTCGGCCGGCTTTTCACAGGCGACGCCCGGCGCGGCTTCCCGATTTCCTATCCCGAGTACATCTACTACCGCGATCACGCGCGCTCGTTCGCACACCTGGCGGCGCACTACTCGACGTCGCCCATGAGCATCATCACGCCGGGTGGGCCGTTCAACGTGATGGGCAGCGTCGTCACTGCCGACTACTTCGGCCTGCTGCGCCTGCAGCCGGCAATGGGACGTTTCTTCCTGCCGGAGGAGGACGCCGTGCCCGGCAGGAACCCGGTCGTCGTCCTGAGCTACGACCTGTGGCGGACGCGATTCGGCGCCGACGGCGGCATCCTTGGTACGTCCGTGCGCATCAACGGCACGGCTTTCACCGTGGTCGGTATTGCGCCTGAAGGATTCCACGGCGTCCTCATGGGCCTTGAGCCGAACGGCGTCTGGATCCCGTCCGCGATGTTCGCGGTCGGCTACCGGTATTGCAACGGCCTAGCGCGAGGCTGCAACGTCATCGGGCTCCTGGGCCGGCTCAACGACGGCGTGTCTATTCAGGATGCGCAGGCCGAGATGAACGTGCTCACGGGGCAGCTCCAATCGATGTTCCCGGCCACGGACAACAGGGGCTGGGGGATCGAGCTCCGTCCGGCCCGCGGCATCCGGATCGACGAACAGCAGCGGGACGCGCCGATCGTGAGGCTCCTGGCCGGCGCCGCGGCGCTCGTGCTGATCATCGCGTCGGCCAACGTCGCCGGGTTGATGCTGGCGCGCGGCCTCCGGCGGCGGAAGGAAATCGCGATCCGTCTTGCGTTGGGCGCCGTCCGCGGCCGCGTGATCCGTCTGTTGCTCGTCGAGTCCGTTTTGCTCGCGGTGGTCGGCGGCGGCGCCGGGTTCCTCGTGTCGGTCTGGGGGACGGGCGTGTTGCGGGGTTATTTCGGCCAGGGCGGAGTGGCGAGCACGCTCGATCTCTCCCTCGACCTGCGGGTCGTGCTGGCCGGCATCGCGGTCGCCGCGTTGACCGGCGTGGTGACTGGCATCTCACCGGCGCTTCAGTCCACGCGGCCCGACACGATGGGCGCGATGAAAGAGGAATCGGCCGGCGCCGGCACGCGCCGCTCCCGGCTCCGCGAAGGCCTGCTCGTGCTGCAAGTGGCGTTGTCGGTGCTGCTGCTCGGCAGCAGCGGTCTTCTCGTCCGCAGCTTCTTCCTCCTGCACCGCGGGCCCGGTTTCGATCCGGATGCCATTGCGCTCGTGCGGCTGCGGCCCAGCCTCGTCGGGTACACGGACGCCCGTGCGTGGGCCTTTCAGCGTGAAGTGATCCAGCGGCTCGAGGCGCTGCCCGGAATCGCGGCGGCCAGTCCGGCGGTCGTGGCACCTCTGCCCCGCTGGGGCAGACCGGTTCGCGCGGTACGGCTCGCCGCCGATTCCGGCAATCCGTCGGACGAGTTTCGAACGGCGACGACTTTCGTGGGGCCCCGCTACTTCAAGACGCTCGGCACAGGCCTCATCGTCGGGCGCGAGTTCGACGATCACGACACGGAAGACGGTCCGCGCGTGGCGATAGTGAACGAGGCGCTCGCGCGACGTCTGTGGCCGAAGGGAGATGTGGTCGGCAGCCACGTCACGATTGGTCCCGAGCGCTACGAGATCGTCGGCCTCGTCAAGGACCTGCAGTGGCTGAGCGCGTTCGAAGCGCCGGAGCCGATCGCATATCTGAATTACTGGCAGCAGGACCGCAGCAACAGCTGGTCGCAGGATTCGCGCACGCACATCCGCGTCTCCGGCGCCGCGGCGGCCGCCATGGTGCCCGAGATCCGCCGGGTGATCACCGAGATCGATCCCGACGTCCCGGTTTCCGAGGTGCAGGTGCTCGGCCGGCAGCTCGACGTCCAGTTCGCCGCCGTCCGCGGGGCGGGGACGATGTTCGTCGTGTTCGGCGGACTGGCGCTCGTGTTGAGCGCGATCGGATTGTATGCGGCGCTCGCGTTCGCGATCGGGCAGCGGACGCGCGAGATCGCGGTGCGGATGGCGCTCGGCGCCTCGCGTCTCGACGTCGGCCGTCTCGTGTTCCGCCGCGGCAGCGGCATCTTCGCGATCGGGGCGGTGACAGGTCTTGCAGCGTGCCTGTTCGCGGGCCCGCTCCTGGCGCACCTGCTCTACGGCGTGAGCCCGCGCGATCCGGTCGCGCTGCTCACCGGTCCGCTGGTGCTCGGCCTCGTCGCCGTGCTCGCGATCTGGCTGCCCGCGCGCCGAGCGATGCGGTTGGATCCTGTTGCCGCGCTGCGCGCCGAGTAGCAGCGGAGGACGGAGGACGGAGGACGGTTTCCGGAAGGCTTGCGGCTGTCTGAGTCGACCTCCGAGAGGAAGATCTTCCTTTGCTACTCGATCCGAACGCTCCAAGCTTCCCGGAGACCGTCCTCAATCCTCCGTCCTCCTCAGCGATGTACACCCGGCGCTTCGTGGCCGGTGCGCGCGACGTTTTCCTCGTAGGTGCCGGGAAACGCGTGCGGCTGCGCCTCGGTGCCGCTCTCGCCGCCGAGCTCCAGCACGCGGTTGCCGAGTCCCTTCAGAAACGCCCGATCGTGCGACACGAACAGAATCGTCCCCTCGAAGTCGTGCAGCGCCTCGAGCAGCATCTCCTTCGTCGCGAGATCGAGGTGGTTGGTCGGCTCGTCGAGAACGAGGAAGTTCGGCGGGTTGAGGAACATGCGGGCCATGACGAGACGCGTCTTCTCGCCGCCCGACAGCATGCGGATCTTCTTGTCGATGTCGTCGCCAGAGAACTGGAAGGCGCCGGCGAGGTTGCGCAGGACGCCGATCGACTCGTGGGGGAAGTCCTTCTGGAGCTGCTCCTCGATCGTCAGGTCCGGATCGAGGTTCGCCGGCCTGTTCACGGTCGCGCATGTGTGCAGCCCACGTGAGCTGGCCGACGTCCGACAGCCTTTCGTGCAACCATTGCGCCTGGAAGACGTCCACCTCCCGGCCTGACAAAGCTCCGTTCCTCAGTTCTGCTAATGTCACAGCGCCAGCAGTTACCAGCAGGCGCCCTGGGCCGGTCGCCGCGACAATCAACACCGGCGGAATCGTCTGATCCGTTGCGCGTCCGCCTCTGACCGACTGGAGCCACTGCGGTCCTGAGTGAATGACACCCCAGATCTTCAGCGTACGTGGCGCCTACCAACGAACGGGAAAACACGACGGCGGGAGCAAGCCTGCGGAGTTCGTGCTCGTCGAACGGTAGTGGACGTGCAAACACCAGCCGATGGAGGCCAGACGGCGGGCCCGCGGCCGGCGCGAACGCGTCAGGCTCGCTGAGGGCGAGGCGAAAGGTCACGGGCCGGCCTTCCTCGCGGAGCAGCGTGGCTTTGTAACAGATCG
>DASPXV010000186.1:0-12899 GCA_035637115.1 Vicinamibacterales bacterium | reverse complement strand
CGAAGCGGGATGCCGGCACTTCATCCTCGTTCCGCGCGATCCGTCCGCGCCGCCGCAAGGAGAGACAACGCTTGCCGCGATGATGCGTGACGCGTCCGGCGTTCATTCGCCGCGCCGCGAGCCGGACGATACTGCGGTTATCCTCTACACGTCCGGCACGACTGGACATCCGAAGGGTGCGGAGCTGACGCATGGAAACATGGTGAGCAACGCCGTCGCGTCGCACGACATGTTTGCGCCGGCGTTTCCGGATAGCACGGAGCAACGCGTCACGCTCATCACGCTTCCGATGTTCCACTCCACGGCGCAGACCGCGCAGATGAACGCCGGCTTGTACGGCGGCTTCCGCCTCGTGCTGATGCCGCGCTTCGACGCGGCCGCCGTCCTCGACGCGTTCGCGCGCGAAGGAGTCGGCCTCTGGATCGGCGTGCCGACCATGTACTGGACGCTGCTGCAACTCGCGCGATCTTCGGGCGCGGACATGAAGGCCTCCGCGGCGTCGCTGCGCCTGTGCGCATCGGGGGGCGCGCCGATGCCGCTCGAAGTGCTGCGCGGGTTCGAGGAGGCCTTCGGCGCGCGCGTGCTCGAGGGCTACGGGTTATCAGAGACGGCGCCGGTCGTCGCCTTCAACCAGCTGCAGCGGCCGTCGAAGCCGGGCACCGTAGGCCTGCCGATATTCGGCGTCGAGATCCGCTGCTTCGACGAGCACGATAACCAGGTGGCGCCCGGCAAACGCGGCGAAGTCGTGGTGCGCGGCCCGAACGTGATGAAGGGTTATTACAACCGCCCGGACGCCACCGCGGAAGCGATGCGCGGCGGATGGTTTCGAACCGGCGATATCGGCCAGTTCGACGCGGACGGCTACCTGGCGATTGTCGATCGCAAGAAGGACATGATCCTGCGCGGCGGTTTCAACGTCTACCCGCGGGAGATCGAGGAAGTCCTGATGACGCATCCGGCGGTGGCGCTGGTCGCGGTTGTCGGTGTGCCTGACGAACGGTTAGGGGAGGAAATCAAAGCGTTCGTGGTCCGCCGGCCCGACTCATCAGTAACAGAAGATGAGCTGGTGGCCTGGTCGCGCGAGCAGATGGCAGCCTTCAAATATCCCCGCCTTTTCGAATTTCGCGATGCATTGCCGATGAATGCGACAGGAAAGGTCCTGAAGCGCGAGCTTCGCTAGCTCAGCCATGGGTCGCAGCATTGCCTGCCCGTTGAGCGTCAGGATATAGTCCACACACCTCATGGCTCTCGAGCTCCCAGGGTCCCACCGCGCCACCGGGCTGGTCGATGTCCTCGACCGGGTACTCGACAAGGGGCTCGTCATCGCCGGGGACATCAAGGTCTCCCTCGCAGAAGTCGAGCTCCTCACAATCCGAATCCGGCTCCTGATCTGTTCACTCGACAAGGCCCAGGAAATCGGCCTCGATTGGTGGCGCTACGATCGCGATCTGTCGCCGGGCGCCGCGCGCGACAATGCCGGTGCCCACGAGGATCTCCGGGCCGAGATCCGGCTGTTGCACGAACGTGTCGAAGCGCTCACGGCGGCGGGCGCCGTCAAACCGCGCGCCGCGCGCCGGCGCCGTTGATTCCCAGGTTCACGGAGGCAGGAGCACAGCATGGCAGTTGAACGCGCCGCAGGCGGCACAAGCCTTATCGACGTTCTCGATCGCGTGCTCGACAAGGGCATCGTCATCGACGCGTGGGTTCGCGTGTCCCTTGTCGGTATCGACCTGATCACCGTCGAAGCGCGCGTTGTCGTTGCGTCGATCGACACGTACTTGAAGTACTCTGAAGCCGTCGGCCAGGTTGCGCCGGTGTCCCGGCCGGCGGCGGAGCTCCCGTCGCATCAGGACGTGGTCGCCGAGAACGCCGCGCTCCGAGCGGAGCTGGCCGCCTCGAAGAGCGTGCGTGACCTGGTGCCCGCCAAGGCTCGGCGCACCGCGCGCCGCCGCCGGACCGTCTCGGAGGGATAACATCTCGTGTCACGGATCGCCGCGCCGCTGGCGTCGGTTCATGGAATCGAATCGGATGTGAAACTCGCCTTCGTCGAGTTTCTGCTGACGAGCATCGATATCCAGGAATCGTCGCGCCGCGCGGTGGACTGGCTCGTCGCACACGCGCCCGTTACCGAAGCCGCGGTGCTCGTGGCCGAGGGCATGTCGAATGAAATGCTCCTGGTCGCCGAGCACGGCATCTCGAGCGGCGCGATCATGGACTTTTCCCTCAGCCGCGAAGACAGCAGCCATCCGCTGATCCAGGCGCTCAACAGCCACGAGCCTGTGTTCATCACTGGCGTCGCCTCGCACTACCGCGTTCCCCTCGAAGCCGACTCGTTCCACGTCATTTCGCTCCGCGCCGACGCCGCCGAACCGGCACACGGGCTCCTGCTCGTGGCGGGCGTTGGCCCGCAGATCGACGGCGAGACGATGTGGCTCGGGCGGACGCTTGGCAAGCAGGTCTCGCGCCTGCTCGGCCGCCAGCTGCTCGCCGAAACGCGATTCGGCCAGGAGCGGATGCTGCTGTACAGCATCATCAACGCGGTCACCGACCCAATCCTGCTGACCGACACGGAAGGCAAGCTGATCATCGCGAACACGCACGCAGAAAAGCTGTTCGCCGCCCCGGAAGAAGCAAGTGAAGGCTGGCGGCGCGCGGCCGCGTTGAACAACATGCTGTTCTCCGCCGCGCTCTCGACCAGCGCCGTCGGCATGACGGAGCTGGCGCGCCGCGAGCTGCTGCTGGTGGATCCCCTCGAAGGATCGGACCTGCTGTTCGAGCTTCTCAGCTCGCGCGCGAAGGACGAGCGCCAGGGGACGTATGTCGTCTCGATTCTGCGCAACGTTACCGACCTCGCGCGCGCGAAGGAAGAGATCGAGGAAAGCTATCGCACGCTGCGGATCGCGCAGGCGGAAGTGCGCGACGAGCGCCATCGGCTCGACCTGATCATCGACTCGGTCGCGGATCCGATCCTGGTGACCGACCAGGAAGGGGATATCGTCCTCATGAACACGCCCGCCGAGCGCCTGTTCAACGCGCCCGGTGTCGATGACGAAGGCACCCTGCGCCGCGTGCGCGCGAACGGCGCGAACCTCACGTCGTTCGTATCGAACGTGCTGACGCGCTCGGGGGAGCAGCGGTATCGCGGTGAAATCCAGCTCGGCGATCCGCTGACCGGCCGTCCGCTGCCCGTCGAAGCGGTCGCAGGGACGATCCTGTCGGAGCAGGGAGAGTTGATGTGGGTCGTCACGATCCTGCACGACCTCACCGAAGCGATCGAAAAGGCGCGGCTCTACGAGCAGTTGAAGCAGGCCTCGGTCGAACTCGAACGCAAGGTCCAGGAAGCGACCGCGGAGCTCGCGGAGCAGAACGAGCTGCTGCGACGGCAGCACATCGAGCTCGAACAGGCGTCGGCGCTCAAGTCGCAGTTCCTTGCCAACATGTCGCACGAGTTCAGGACGCCGCTCAACGCGATCCTGGGCTACACGCACATGCTGCTGAACAATGTGACGGGCCAGGTCACCGATCCGCAGCGCAAGAGCCTCACGCGCATCGATTCGAATTCGCGCCACCTCCTCGCGTTGATCAGCGACATCCTCGACATCACGCGTATCGAGGCCGGGCGCATGCCGCTCAACGCGACATCGTTCGGAATCGGGGAGCTGTTCGACGAGGTGCAGGCGGAGCTCGAGCCGATCATCAAGCGCTCCAACCTCGCCGTCTCGACGAAGGTCCGCGGCCCCGTTCCGACGCTGCGGTCCGACCGGCAGAAGGTGAAGCAGATCGTCCTCAACCTGCTCAGCAACGCGCTGAAGTTCACGCCGGCAGGATCCGTCACGATGACCGCGTCATACGATGCAACGGCGCGGCAAGTGGTGATCGCCGTGAAGGACACCGGGGTCGGCATTCCCCAGGACGATCAGAACAAGGTCTTTGAAGATTTCCGCCAGCTCGACTCGTCCCCCGCGCGCGGCTACGGCGGGACAGGTCTGGGTCTCTCGATTTGCCGTCGGCTCGCCAACATTCTTGGGGGGACGATCGAGCTCGAGAGCCTGCCTGGCAAAGGTTCGATTTTCACCCTGCGACTGCCGGCGAAGGGACCCCGCCGATGACTACCGGGACGGCCAGGACGCGCGAGCAACCTCTGGTGCTCGTCGTCGAGGATTACCAGGACGCGCGGGAGATGTACGCGGCATATCTGCAGTTTTCCGGTTTCGAGGTTGCCGAGGCGGGCAACGGGATCGAAGCGATCGAGAAGACGCTCGAACTGCTGCCGGACATCGTCCTGATGGATCTCGCCCTGCCGCGGATGGACGGGTGGGAAGCGACACGCCGGTTGAAGAACGACGATCGCACGCGCCACATTCCCATCGTCGCGCTGACCGGCCACGCGCTGGCCGGCCACGCGGAGGGGGCCCGCGAGGCGGGTTGCGACGCGTTCGTGACGAAGCCGTGTCTGCCCGACGCGCTCGTGGCGGAGATCAAGCGGCTGCTGGATCAACACCGCGGGAAGGCGGACAATATGAAGGATCCGGCCCGCACAACCAAGACGACCAAGAAGCGAACCTAGGACCAGAGCCGACCATGGCGAAGACTGCAGCCAAGAAGTCCGCCCCCAAGAGGGCGGTCACCAAGAGCGCGCGAAAGCCGGCGCCGCCGCCGAAGCCTGTCGTGTCAGCCAAGAAGACCGAGGCCGCCCGGCAGGAAGCGGCGCGACAGGAGGCCGCGCGCGGAAAGCTCGAACGGGTCAGGGTGCCGTCACCCAAGCGCGAAGATGGCATGGAGGGCAAGTACGTCTACTGCGTCATTCGTTCCGAACAGCCGCTCAGTTTCGGCCCTCTCGGTCTCGGCCCGGAGCCCGCGGAGGTCCATACGATTCACTACCGCGACATCTGCGCGGTCGTCTCGAATACGCCGATCGTCGTCCAGGATCCGACCCGCGAGAACGTCCTCGCGCACCAGCGCGTGAACGAAACGGTCATGCAGAAGCACACGGTCATCCCGATGTCGTTCGGCACCGTATTCAAGACGGACGACGACATCATGGAGCTCCTGCGGTCGGCGTACGACGCGTTCAGCGACGTGCTGAACAAGATGCAGGAGAAGTTCGAGTTCGGTCTGAAGGTCCTGTGGGATCGGGACCAGATCATCCGCGAGATCGAGGACGAAGACGAGGACATTCGCCGCCTGAAGAGTGAAATCTCCTCGCAGAAGGGCTCGACCTACTTCGCCCGCATGCAGTACGGACGCTTGATCGATGCCGCGCTGCAGTCCCGAACCGAGCGCTACGTCGCCGAGATTTTCAATTCGCTGCGAAACGTGTCGGTCGCGTCGCGCTCGAACAAGCCGATCGGCGACCGCATGATCATGAATGCGGCGTTCCTCGTCTCGCGCGAGATGGAACAGGCGTTCGACTCGCGCGTCAAGGAAATCGGCCAGCAGTACGACAAGCTGACGTTCAAGTACACCGGTCCCTGGCCGCCGTACAACTTTGTCAATATCCGCCTCAAGCTGGAACGCGCCCACTAGATGGCAGGGCGGTTCGCGAACCGCCGCTACACGTCATGTTCATTATCGACTCGCTGATCATCTCGGGCGTCCGGTTCGTGCTCGACAAGGTCGCGGCGGCCGTCGACAGGGAGATGAACGACGACAACGCGCTGCGCGAGCGCCTGCTCGATGCTCAGATGCGCGTCGAGCTCGGCGAGATGAGCCAGGAAGAATTCGACGAGCTTGAAGCGGACATCCTCGTCCGCATCCGCGAGATCAAGGAACGCCAGCGCGGCGGCGAGTCTGCCGCCATTTCGCCGAAGGACATGAAGGTCACCGGCATCGAGGCGACCTTCGAAGGCGACGAACACTGAACAAGAAAGAAGAAAGAAGACGGAAGAAAGAAGGAAGAAGACCGAAGAAAGAAGAAAACATACTTCCTTCTTCCATCGTCCGTCTTCCTTCTTCCATCGTCCGTCTTCCTCCTTTCTCATTTATCGGCGGCAAGGGTGGAGTCGGGAAGACCACCTGCGCCGCGTTGTTCGCCCTCACTCCGGCTGGCGGCGATCTGCAAGGGCGGGCGCCTCGCACGCTCCTCGTTACGACCGATCCAGTCTCATCACTGTCAGCGGTTCTCGATGTTCCCGTCGGATCCGACGTCGCGCCCGTACGTGGCGCCAAGGGAGTCTTCGCCGCTAACGTCGATGGCGCTGCGGCTTTCGAGCGCTGGCTCGCGCCGCGGAAGGCGCTGCTCGCGACGATCGCGGTCCGGGGCACGTATCTGGACGACGAAGACGTCGCGCGCTTGCTGAAGCTGTCGCTGCCTGGGATCGACGAAGTCATCGGGCTGATGGAAATCGTGCGAATGGTCCGCGACGCGCCGGAGCCGTACGATCGGGTCGTGGTCGACACGGCGCCGACCGGACACACGCTGCGGCTGCTGTCCGCGCCCGCGCTGCTCGGCAAAGTTGCCACTCTGCTGGACTCGCTGCAATCGCATCACCGTGTGGTCGTCAGCGTGCTGCGCGGCGCGTATCGCAGCGATGCCGCGGACTCGCTGATCGTCGAGCTCGATCGTGAAGGAGAAGCTCTCGCCACGCTGCTGCGCGATCGCGAAGCGACGCACCTCACGTGGGTCACCCTTCCTGAGCCAATGGCTCTCGAGGAGACGTCGGATGCGCTTGAAGCGCTCGAGGCAGACGGAATCCGCGTCTCGCGGCTCATCGTGAACCGCATGACTGCGCCTCCGCCGCAGCATTGCCAGTGGTGCGAAGGGCGCATGCGGTTCGAGGCGCGCGCGCTCGCTCCTGTGGCACGCCGCTTCGCGGGTCGGGAGATTCTCGCAATGTCCGAACTGGCGCGCGAGCCGCGCGGTGTTGCGGCCTTGCGTGCCGCGGCAAAATCGCTGACGCCGTGGCACGCGCCGAAGCGGACCGAGCCGGTAGCGGCGCGGACTAAGGCGATCCTTCCGGCTGGACAGGTCCTTCCGGCTAAAGCCGGAAGCTACATGGAGAGGGGCTTAAACAAGGAGAGCGGCCTAAACAAGGAAAGGGGCGTAGCTTCCGCCTTCAGGCCGAAGGATAGTTCTAGCGAAAAGATCATTCTCTTCGGCGGCAAGGGAGGCGTCGGCAAATCCACGTGTGCGGCAGCCGCGGCGCTCCACCTCGCTGAAACGAAGCGTGTCCTGTTGCTCTCCACGGATCCGGCGCACTCGCTCGGCGACGTATTCGGCGCCCGGTTCGATAATGTGCCGCGCCCCGCTTCCGGCGCTCCCCCGACGCTGCACGTGCGCGAGATCGACGCGGCCGCAGAGATGGATCAGTTTCGGCGTAAATACGTCGCGGCCGTGGACGAGGCGTTCGCGCGCATCGCCCGTGCCGCCGCTGGCGATCAGGCGGCGTTCCGCGATCTCATCGATCTCGCTCCGCCGGGAATCGACGAAGTTATTGCCGTGGCCGACGTCGCTGCGGCGATCACCGAAAGCCAGGGAGATTACGACGTCGTCGTGACGGACACCGCGCCCACCGGACACGCGCTCCGCCTGTTGCAGACACCGGCGGTGCTTCGTGACTGGACGCTCGCGCTGATGGCGATCCTGCTGAAGTATCGCGAGATCGTCGGCGCCGGCACGCTGGGCGCGCTGCTCGTGCAGCTCTCGAAGCGGCTGCGGCGCCTGCAGGACATCCTCGCGGATTCCACGCAATCGCGATTCGTCGTCGTTACCCGTCCCGCGCTCGTGCCCGTGGACGAGTCCTTGTCGCTCATCGACGCGCTCCGCCCGATCGGCATTGGCGTCGATGCCGTGATCGTAAACGCGGCCGGGGCCGGCGAGTGCGCACGATGCAAAGGCACGGTAAGCGCCCAGGCGCACGCGATCGCGCGATTGCGCCGCGGCCTCGGCAAGGGTGGTTACGCTATCATCGAGGCGCCGGCCGAAGTCCCGCCGCCGCACGGCCCTGCCGGTCTGCGCGACTGGGGCGCATCCTGGCGCCGGCTCACGTGATGTCCAAGAATGCTACCGCGATCTACCTCTATTGCGTCATAAAGGCGGCGCGCCGGCCGTCGCTTGCGCGCGTTCCCGCGGGCCTGACCGGCGCAAGCGCTCCGGAAGCGCACCAAGTGTCGCCATCACTCTGGTTGATTGCGTCTCAGGTGCCGCTCGCGATATACGGAGCTCCGGAGCTCGAAGCGCGACTCCGGGATCTGGATTGGGTCTCGCGCACAGCGCTGGCGCACGAGGCGGTCGTCGAATACTTCGCGCGCGCGAGGGGCACGGTCGTCATCCCGGCAAAGCTGTTCACCATGTTCTCAACGGAGGCCAGGGCGATCGACGATGTTGCCCGGCGCCGCGTGTCGATTGACCGCGTCGTGAAGCGCATCGCGGGCTGCGAAGAGTGGGGCATTCGCATTACGCGCCGGACCTCGCCCCCGACGCCGGCGGTTCCCGAGAGTCGTCCGACGTCAGGGTCTGCGTTTCTCGCGGCGAAGAAGGCCGCACGCGACGCCGTCGTGAAGGCCCGCAGCGAGGCCGCCGCCGCCGCGGAGGAAACATTCCGCCGCCTTGCCCGTGTGTCGCGCGAGGCGACGCAACGCGATCGCCGGCAGGAGCCGGGCACGAACCCACCGATCCTCGAGGCAGCATTTCTCGTCAAGGCGACCGGGGTGACGAGGTTCAAGGCCGAGGCGCGCCGGCAGACGGACGCGTGCGCGGCCGCAGGCGCGGACATGACGATCACGGGACCGTGGCCCGCCTACAACTTCATCGGAACGCGGTAGTGAAACGACCCTCGAATCCGCGTCCGGCGCCCAAGGGCTCGCAGAAACCATCCACTGTCACCGGCCGCACGAGCCACACCACAGTGGCATCGCAGCCGCTGCCTCGCAGGCGGAAGGCGCCCAAGCTCGTACCTCGGGTCAATATACCGAAGCCTTCGCTTCGCGCGCCGCGCTCGGGTCTCCCTCCAAGCCGCCAGGTTGCACGCGTGATGGACGACGCCGAGGCGACGCTTCTCGATCTGATCGACAACCTCCTTTCGAAGGGCGTGATGCTCAACGCGGACCTGATCCTCGCTCTGGCCAACGTGGATCTCGTCTACATCAGGTTGTCAGCGCTGCTCTGCGCGGCCGATCGGATCCTCCCTCCGCGTGCGTGATGGCGTGGTATGTCTTCGCGCTCGTCGATGCGATTCCATCGGGAAAGCCAGGAATGGGCCTCAGCGGCGCGCTTGCCGTTCGACATCTCGGCAACGCGTTCGTCATCGTCGAACGGCGGGCTGACGTGCCGCCCGCCGAGTTCGGCACTCTTCAACGGCATCACGCGGTGGTGCAGCAGCTCTCGAATCGCGTCCCAGCGATACTGCCTGTGCGTTTCGGTACGCTGCTCGAGACGGACGCACTCGAGGAAGCGCTTAACGAGCGGGAGGACGATATCGACGAAGCATTCGGGATCGTCCGCGGCCGCGTACAGTTCACGTGGAGGCGCGAGGTGCGAGGCGCGAAGCGCGAGGTCGGAGGTGGGAGGTCGGAGGTCGGAGGCCCGAAGTTCGAGGTTCGAGGTTCGAAGGAAGCGGCGATCTCCGGCGCCGAGTACTTGCGCCGTGCCGCACACGCGTCGCGGCCGTCGCCACCGCCTGCCTGGAAAACTGTGCGGTCGAAAGTCGCGCCGCTGGTTGCGGTCGAACGCTACCAGCCGGGCACCGCGAGCATGCCGGATTCTCTCTATCACCTCGTTGATCGCGACAGCGCCATCCGCTATTCAACGATCGCCGACGCGCTGCGCCACACCAACCCGTCGCTCATGATGACCGGACCGTGGCCACCGTTCGCCTTCGCGCCGGAGCTGCTGTGACGCGAGGCGCGAAGCCGAAGGCGCGAGGTCCGGTGCGGAAGCCGCGCGGCGCGAAGAAGCGTCTCGAGAAGGTTGCGCAGCCTGCCGAAGCACGTGAGATCGAGGCGATCCGGAAGCACATCGAGAACGTCGCGGCCGCGAAGCCGCCGCGATGGAATGCCGATCCCCAAGACGTGCGGCGTTCCGTGCTGAAGCTCGTGCTGACGCTCGTCGAGCTGATTCGTCAGCTCCTCGAGCGCCAGGCGATCAGACGAATGGAAGCGGGGACGCTGTCGGAGGAAGAGACCGAAGCCGTCGGCCTCGCCCTCATGCGGCTCCAGGAAACGATCCTCGATCTTGCCACGCAGTTCGACATCTCACCCGACGAACTCAACCTGGATCTCGGACCAGTCGGAAAACTGATGTAACGTTCCTAGTCTTCTTCCGGCGGCGCACCGCCGCCGGCCTTGGCCACATCCTGCTGGCTGATTTTGTCCGTGTTGAACTTCTGCGCGCTGGCGATGATCTTGTCCATCGTTTCATCGAAATCGAACGAGGTGGCCTTCGAGAAGCGCGTGTAGTTGACGCGGGCGACGACGAACGGTTTGAGATACGGGCTTGTCAGACCTTTCGCCTTCAGCTTCTCGACAGCCGCGCTGACGGCGTCATCCAGCTTCATGATCTTCTTTCCGCGGCGCTGACGTTCCTTGAGTGCCTCGTTCATCGGCTCGTCGAGGAACTCGTCGATCCGCCGCAGAATCGGCTGGTAGGCGCCGCCGCTCAGGCGCGGGCGTTCTTCGTAGCAGGTGCCGAGCGTCAGAAAGGCCGGCTGCTCGAACTCGAAAGCAAAGGCGCTCTCCTTTTCGTCCTTCGAGGGCTTGCTCCCCGCGAGCGCGCGCGCCATGCGGATGGTTTCGAGCGACTTCTCGCGCAGGTTGTGCGCCTTTTCGGTGTTGAGCGCGAGGATCTTGAACGCGACCTGCGGATCCGGCACGAGGAGCGCAATGACCGTTCGCCCGCCCAGCTTCTTCAACGCCTGCAGACGATGGTTGCCATTCGGCGTCCAGTACTTGTCGTCGTGCCGAATCGCGATGATCGGATCGAGAAACAGGCCGATCTTCTCGACGACGCCCATCAGGCGCTTCACGTGCGCGTCGGACGGATCGCGCTGGTAAGGCGTCGGCTCGACCTTCGCGACCGGAAGTGCGACAAGCATCAGCGGATGCCCGCCGAACGGATCGTTGTACCGCCCGAGTACGGTGCCCTCATCGTCCTCGACCTGCGCCGCGAGCTGATCGAGCGCGCCGGACGACACGGCGCTGGTTTCCGCGGGCGTCAGGCCGACCGACGCTGCAGCCACCTTCTTTCGACGGATAGTCTTCTTTTTTGCCATTCTGGATCTTCCGCCTGAAGGCGGAAGCTACTACACATCACATCTGCGCCCTAATCTCTTTGTAGCTTCCGCCTTCAGGCGGAAGATCAAAGTGGCGGAATGCGGAACTCGTAGCAGCCTGGTGTCACCAGAATCCGTCCATCCTTCGTGAAAAACAGGCTGTTGGGGCTCAGTATGTCGGCGCCTTTGAACTGGACCGTCCGCAGTTTATCGCCTGACGAGTCATAGACGTAGGTGAATGGCCTCGTTAAGGCGATCCAGAGCCGGCCTTCGCGATCCACGCCGGCGGCTCGAACCGCGGGCTCGACGACAGGCAGAACGTTGCCCTCGTCCGTGCGCCGCGTATGCCACGTCGTGGGCATCGTCCGCAAATATTCATCGACCTCGGGTCCTTCGATGTGCCGCTCGAAAACAAGGTGTCCGTTGGCGTCGTATTTCCTGAACACCGGGACCCCCGCGGTGAACACGAAGTAGAAGCCGCCTTTCGGATCGACGAGTGCAAAGCCCGCGTTGAACGCGAGGTGAACGTTTGGATCGGACTGGCCTGTCGCGCGCAGCTCGCCGATCGTGCGCGACGGCGTGCCGTCGAAGGCGAGCTCGGTGATCAATGAGCCGAGCTCCGGCTGATTGATGAGGATCGTCTTGCCCGTGTACTGGATGGAGCCGACGCCGTTCAGCACGAACGACTCCAGCGTCAGGCGTGGCACCTGCTTTCCCGAGAGCGAGAACCCGCCGATGCGCCCGCCGCTCGCCGTGAACGTCTGAATGCGGGCATCGCCGAACGGCGCATCCGCAATGACGAAACTGCCGTCAGACGGGTCGATGTCGAAGGCGCTCGGATCGAGCACGCGCCCGGCTTCCGCGCCAACTTCGATGATCTTCTTTACGGAATCGCCGGTCACGGTATACACGCCGTGCGCGCGGCGGTCGAAGACGAAATACTGCCCGTTATCAGCCTGCTGAAATCCGATCGGCTTCTGGAAGGATCCGGCAATATGAGCGGGAAGGCCGCCGGTCGACCGGAGCACCTCGGGTGGTGCGACGGGAGCAGCTGATACGAGAGCTGCGGCGAGAACCCCGGCCCACTTGATCGCCACTCAAGTCAATAGCGCGCGAGGTTCAGAATCGCCTTCAGCACGTCGGATGACTGCGGAAGGATTGCTTCTTCGAGATCCGGGTAATACGGAACGGGCGCATCGAGCGCGGCGACGCGGCGCACGGGTGCGTCCAGGTCTTCGAACAGCTCGTCGGCGATCCGCGCGGCGAGCTCGGCACCAAATCCGCAGGTCAGCTGATCTTCGTGCGCGATGATGACGCGGTTGGTCTTGCGGACGGCCGCGGCGATACTGTCCCAGTCGAACGGCATGATCGAGCGGAGGTCCACGACCATCACGCTGATGCCGTCTTTCTCCGCCTGCTGCGCCGCCAGCAGCGAACGCTGCACGAGCGCGCCCCACGTCAGCACGACGATGTGATCACCATCGCGGCGGATGGCGGCCTTGCCGAACGGCACCATGTAGTCGGCGCCGGGATACTCACCCTTGTTGTACGTCTGCCGATACAGGTGCTTGTGTTCGAGATACAGGACCGGATCGTCGCAGCGGATGGCGGTGCGCAGCAGGCCGGCGGCATCCTGCGCGTTCGACGGGAACACGATCCGGATGCCGGGGCAGTGCGCGAAGATGCTCTCGC
>DASPXV010000185.1:0-21217 GCA_035637115.1 Vicinamibacterales bacterium | reverse complement strand
GCGAAGCTGCCGTTAGCCTGCGTGCCGAGCACCAGCGCGCTCAGTTTCAACGGATCGGCGCGTGGGACTTCGGCTTTGACTTCGTAATCAGTCGTCCCGGCGCGGCCGGACGCGTCTACCGCGGCTACGCGCATGCGGTACGTGCCAGGCGGTGCGGTCAGCGCCGCCATCACCGGACGCTTCGCCAGATCGGCGGCCTGCGCGGTCCATTGCTTCTTCAGCGTGTTCTTTTCGTCGAACAGTCCCACGCTCGCGGACGAAAGGCTCGCCGTTGCTTCCGTCCCTTCGAACAGCGCCAGGACCTTGACTTCCTCGGAGCCCGGACTGCGCGACGTATAGGCCGTGGCGCGCAACGGGAGATCGTGATGCTCCCCGGCAACGCGGAGCATGTCTTTCGGTGACGCGGCCGCACGCGCGATGTCTTTCGGAATCTCGACGGCGGGGCGCGACCGCAGCTTGATCTTGTCACGCGTCGAACGTAGATCCACGCGGAGCGTCTGGCCGTTGCGCTCGCCGGGCTCAGGCTCGAACGTCGCCACGTAGTACGCGCCGGTCTCGCGCAGCATCCGTGACACAGGCCCTTGCGGACTCGCCACGAGCCGCACGAACTCCGCGCCGGTGACGCCCGCAAGGCTTTCGAATCCGGCATCCTGCGATGTCGAACGCGTGACCATGCCTTCGACGACGTGGAACAGGTAGAGATCGGCGTGCGCCGTGCCCGCGAGGATGCCGAGGTTCTCGAAATCCTCAGGCCGCACTGGACAGGCGTCGTTCGCCGCGGCCGCCGCCGTCGCCGCCGTCGGCGCCGCGCGCCGTGTCATGTCGATGATCTTCTGGGAGGGAGGCGTGAGCCCTCCCGCGAAAACGACGATCGTCGTCGGCGCGCCACCGGTCATCGCCAGCATCGTGCCGAGGGCCGCGAGCACACGCGTCGTGCGGCACTGGGCGTCTCCCTCGGTCTCGGAGGCGCTCGCGCGTCCCGCGAGCCCGTCCACCGCAAGGCGCACCTTCGTCGGGTCCGCGCCCGGGCGCATGCTGATTTGTCCCTGCGACGTCAGCACGCCAATCCGATCGCCGGGCGCCATCTCGGAGGTGATGAGACGCACGGCTTCCCTGATCTGCCCTTCGCGGCCGGGTGCGATCGAATCGTCGTCGATCAGGATGTGAATCACCCGACCGTTCATCCCGACGGCGTTCGTCGCATAAGGCGCGGGCAGCTGCGACGAGGGCAGGGCGAAGTCACTCGTCGTTCGGAAGAGACTGAGCGACTTGATCTGTCTCGGCTTGCCGTTCACTTTCAGCGAAATGTCTTCCGCCTTGAGGTCGCTGACCTGCGCGCCCTCTTCCGTCAGCGCGCGGAAGTCGATGCGTACCGGCACGGCACCCTTGGATTGCGCGTGCGTAACCGGAGCGGTGCCGGCGACGAGGCCGAGTGCGAGCGCCGGCGCGAGCGCGCGCTTGATCCTCTTCATCGCTGCTCCTGCAGTGATGTGGATGTCGTCCCGTTCTTCTTCTTGAAGAGCGGTGCGACGTCGCGCTTGCCGCGTTCCTGGTAGGGAACGCCCTTGTCCATCCATTCCGGGCGGGGCTTTCCGAGCAGGTAATGGTCGAAGAACTCGTCCATGTACACGGTCCAGTACTTCATGTTGTCGCGATTGCGGAGGCCGTGCTTTTCGCCGTTGAACGTGAACATGTACGCCTCCTTGCCCAGACGGCGCATCGCGCTGATCCACTCGATGCCCTGCTGCCACGGAACCGCATCGTCTTCGTCGTTGTGGATCGTGAGATACGGGGTCTGCACCTTCTTCACCCAGAAGATGGGGGAGTTCTCGATGAACTGCAGCGGCGCGTCCCACGGCGGCGCGCCGATGCGCGACTGCGTCTTCTCGTACTGGAACGCGCGCGACATGCCGGTGCCCCAGCGGATGCCGCCGTACGCGCTCACCATGTTCGAGACCGACGCCCCGGCTTCGACGGCGGCGAACATGTTCGTGCGCGTAACCAGGTACGTGATCTGGTAGCCGCCCCACGAGTGCCCCTGGATGCCGATCCGCTTCGGATCGATGAACCCCATAGCCAGCACGGCATTCACCGCAGGGATCACGCACTTCTCGGCGCTCTGTCCCGGATAGCCCGTTTCATAGACGATGTCGGGCCGCAGGACGACATAGCCGTTGCCGACGTAACGGGGGATGTTGATGCTGGTGCCGACGTTCGGCGCCGTGTAGCTGTGCAACCCCTGCGTCAGCTCCTCGTAGATGTAGACCATCAACGGATATTTCTTGTTCGGATCGAAGTTCTCGGGCTTCGTCAGCATCGCGCGGAGCGTTTTGCCGTCCGCGTTCACGTACTCGATGAGCTCCGACTTGCCCATGATGTAGTCCGCCTGCTGCGGATTCGCGTTAGACACCTTCTTCATGTCTTTGAACGTGGCGTCGCTGATCCACAAATCCGGGAATTCTTCGGTGCGCGACAGGGTGAAGGCTACGGTGTCGGCGTGCTTCGCCTTGGTCACGGGTCCGAACGCCTTGTCCAGCATGACGACTTTCTCTGGTGCCGCCGTTGCCGCGAGGCTCGCGACGCGGTAGAAACCGGTCGCGCGCGTGCGGTCGTTCGTGGTCGAGAGCAGCAGCGGTTTGTTCGCCGGCACGAACTGCTCCTCGGGATCGCGCGAACGGTAACGGAAAACGAGGTCCTGCCTGCGTCCCTCGCCGCTGGTGATCATCCGCGCACCCGTACCGTCAGGTTTTACTTCCCAGATGTCGTACTTGTCGTAGAGAAGGACCGACTTGTCGTCGGCCGTCCATCCGCCGGTGCCGTACGGCCCCGGCAGATCCGGCGTGTTGTTTTCCTGCTGGAACTTGGCCGGGATCTTTTCAGTGAGGTTGACGCGCGCGCCGTCAGAGACGCGGTAGGTCAGCCAGTGTCCCGTCCGCTCGTCGAAGTGCAGCACGTACTTACCGGCGGCGGACATCGTCGCGGCATTGCCCCAGTGCTCGAGCACTTTCTTTGGCTTGCCGGTTTTCAGATCGAGCAGGTAGACGTCGGTGTAGGTCTGGTCCCAGGAGATCTCCTGGCGATACGGCATCTCCGACGTGCCGAGCAGCTGCGTCGCGTCGTCGCCCGCATTGACGTTCGGCAAATCCTGCGTGGCGAGCTGTACGAAGCGCTTGTCGGCGAGATGGACGACGGCGCGGTAGCTTCGCTCGCGCTCCTGCTGATCGCGGACCTTCTGCATCGGCTGAATGAGGGGATCCTTGTAGCTCCAGAGATCGACCTTCACAGGCTGCGGCGTCTTGTCGTCCGGATCAGGTGTGGCCGCCGGGGGAGGGCCTGTGCCGAGGTACAGGCGCGCGCCGTCTTTGGAGAAGCGTGGCGCGGCGAACTCGCTGACAACCATTCCCTTCGGGATGCCCGCCGTCGATACCGACACGAGTTCCGCCGCCGGCGCGTCGCTCGGCGCTTTCCAGTAGTAAAGTCGATAGGGAGAAACCTTTTGCGCGTACTCCGCTTCGTCGCTCAGGAACGCGAGCTGCGTGCCGGACTCGTCGAACGTGAGGCTCTTGTAGTGGCCGCGTCCCGTGTGCAGCGGTTTGACGGAACCGTCTGCGATCTTGCGAGCGTAGGCGCCATCTTTCGCCGCATCTGTTGACGACACGGCATAGGCGATCCAGTCGCCGGCCGTGTTCCACTCGTATTCGTTGACCTCGGGGACCTTGACCTCGTCACCGGTTGCAAGATTGTGGATGATCAGGTCGGCGCCGGGATCCTTGCGCTTCTCGCGGTTCGCGCCGTTCTGGCGTCCGCCGCCGGTTTCCGACGCCACCGGTGTTGTGCCGCGGCCGGCTGGTGCCGCGCCACCGCGTCCGCCCGCGCCACCACGTCCCCCGCCCGCGCCGCCGAGTCCCTTGTGATACGCGAGCCACGTTGACGATTTCTCAGGAAGGCTGAAGCTGCCGACTTTCTCGAACGTCTTCACCTGTCCATCGGGGAGCGTCATGATCCCCATGCCGGTGCGCGGCTCGCGGGGTCGCGCGTTGCCCCTGCCGCCGCGTGCCGCTCCCGGTTCGGCTGCCGGCGTTTCGCCGGCCGCTGACGCCGCGGCCTCGCGTTCCTCTTCTGCTTTCGGCTGCGCGATCGTGAACACGACAAACTTGCCGTCCGGTGTGAAGGCCGGCGACGTGCCGCGCGCGTGCTTGAATTCCTGTCCGCTGCGCAGGTTGCGGACCACGAGCTCGCCGTCGTCTCCTTGCGCCGTCGTCGCATAGGCCAGCCACTGACCGTCGTCCGACAGGCGCGTCCCCTGGATCGATTTCCAGGAGTCCATCACGTCGTAGGTGATGGGACGCTTGGCCGAGGAAGACGGCGTCTGCGCCGTGAGGGACCACTGGAGCGCCAGCAGCGCGCCGACGAGGGTGAAAACGGTCCGGACGTGCAGGCGCAAACGCATGAGAGACCTCCTGAAGACCGCCATTCTACGTCAGGGCGTTCCGCGCCCGAATTTCCTGAGCAGCGTTTTCAGCGGGTCGATCGGGATCGCCGAGATCGTGCGCCCGTTCGATGTAACGTCCGTCGCTTTGAGCAGGGAATTGTCGACGGCTTCTTCCGTTGCGTCGAGCACTGCCTCGAACAGACCGGACACGCTGTCGGTTGGCAGGACCGTCCGCTGCTGTGCGCCGGTAGCATTCGTCACGCGCAACGAGGGATGGGTGGAAAACGCGATCGCAAAGTCGCCGCTGCCGTTCGAGTAGGTAGATCCGGTGCGTGCCAGCGCGAAGATCGCGCGCGCGGCGAGCCGCTGGAGGTTCTTCGCGTCCAGCGGTGCGTTGGTCGCGACGACGATCATGCACGACCCGTCCCCCTCGGCTGAAGCTACGCGGGACAAGTCAGTGGAACCTGTGTAGCTTCCGCCTTTAGGCGGAAGATCTGCGGCAGCCGTACGTCCGCGCTGCGGCGTCAGCTCTTTCCATACCGGTACGCCGTCGATCACGAGCTTGCCGCCGTAGTTCGTCTGCACGAGGACGCCGACCGTCCATACGTCCGTTGCGTTCTCGTTCGCGCCCGAGCGCACGGTGCGCGACGACGTGCCGATCCCGCCTTTCCAGCCGAACGCGATCGTCCCGGTGCCTGCGCCTACCGCGCCTTCTTCGACGGCACCCGTCCGTGCACCGCTGATGGCGGCGATCACGTGCGCGCGCGTGACGTGCTGCCCGCGGATGTCGTTGAGCGTGCCGTCGTTCGTCTCGCCGACGAGCGCATTCACCGAGCGGACACTCTCGTTGCCGGGCTGAGCGGTCGTCCAGTGGACGACGGCGTCCACTGCGGTGCCGACGGACAGCGTGTTGGTGAGAACGATCGGCGTCTCGATCGTGCCGAGCTCCTGGACTTGCGTGGAGCCGGCAAGCTTGCCGAAGGCATTGCCGACGAACACGGCGCCGGCGACCTTCTGCTGGAACAGATTTCCGCCGTGGGGAAGGATCGCCGTCACGCCGGTGCGGATGGCGTCACCTTCTTTAATAGTGACGTGCCCGACGCGGACGCCGTCCACGTCGGTGATCGCGTTGAGCGGCCCCGGCGTCAGCGCGCCCGGCGCGATCCCCAAGTCCCGCGCCCGCGGGCGGCTGCCGGCTTGTTGGAAGTACACCGATGCGGCGATGAGCGATCCGAGTACGAGCCAGCGCATCGGCGCATTCTAAACGCGAAGGAGTCGAAGGATGCGAAGAAGGTCGAAGGGGCCCGTGGATTCTCCAAGGATTCGAAGGTCGAAGGGGCCTGTCGATTCTCGAGGGATTCGAAGGTCGAAAAGAACTGTGGAATCTAAACAGACTGAATCTCGATATCAGGAGGCTGCTCCTTCGACCTTCGAGTCCTTCGACACGAGTGGCGTCCCTTCGACCGTTTTCGCCTCCTTCGACCCCTTCGAGTAAAGCTCGCCTGGGGTGAAGAACACTCAGTCCGCGCGGAGGGCGGTCAGCGGCGTGACGCGAGTCGCGCGGCGGGCGGGGAGCCAGGTCGCGACGAGCGCGGCGACGGCGAGCGACGCGGGCGCGGCGACGAAGACGACGGGATCCAGCGGCTTGATGCCGTACAGCATGCTGCTGACGGCGAACCCGAGCGCGGCCGCGAGCGGCAGGCCTAAGGCGACGCCGACCGCCGACAGCATCGCTCCCTCCTTCAGCACCATGCTCATCACGTCAGCAGGCCGCGCGCCGAGCGCCATCCGGATGCCGATCTCCCGCGTGCGCTGCGAGACAAGATAGGACTTCACTCCGTAGAGACCAACGACGGCGAGCAGGAGCGCGAGAAGTCCGAAGAGCAGGAACATGCGTCCGCCGGCGCGCACCGCCCACAGCTCGAGGCTGCGATCGTGGAACGCCTGCATCGTCGTGGCCTGAACCAGCGGCAGCCTCGGATCGTAGGCGCGAATCTCGCGCCGGATCGCCTGGAGCAGATCCTTTTCCGTGCCCCCCTGCGCGGCGCGCGCGTGCACGAACATGTTGCCGCGATAGTTGCGGCCCCACGGCTCGTAAATCGCCGGCCCCGCTTCACGATCGAACAGGTCGTCGCGGATCGGCGCGGCGATGCCGACGATTTCCATCGGCTGCCCGTCGTTCTTCGTCATCTCGCCGGGACGCTCCGTGTAGCGGATCATCTGTCCGAGCGGATCGTCCGACCCGAACAGTTTCCGCGCGAGACGCTCGTCGATAATCGCGACGCGCGGCGCTGTCGGCGACAGTTCCTCCGCCTCAGTGAATTCGCGGCCGCGGATCATCGGCAGGTTCAATGCCTTGAAATAGTCCGCGCCGATGACGCGGTACGCCGCGTTCGCGCGCGCCGCGACGTCGGGGCGTGCCGGTCCGCCGACACGCTCCATCGAATGCCCTTCGTGGAAGTCGCCGAACGGCACCGACGCTGCCAGGGCAGCGGCCGCAACTCCCGGCAAGGCGCGTACGCGCGTGAGCACCTCGCGGGTCGCCGCACGACCCCGCCCCTCGTCGTACTGGACAAGCGTCGGATCGATCCCGACGAGCAGCTGACGGTCGTAGCTGAATCCCGGATTCGCGGCGGCCGCCTTCAGCGCGCCGCGCGCGAACAGCCCGCCGGCGGACAACAGCATCAGCGACAGCGCGACCTGGCCGACAACCATCACGTTGCGCGCCGAGAAACGCCGTCCCAGCACGGGCGATCCATCCGCAGTGAGCGCCTTCAGATCCGACACGAGATCGGTCTTCGACAGCTTCAGGGCCGGGCCGAGTCCCGACACCACCGTCGCGATCACCGCGAACGCCGTCGTCACCGTCACGACCATCAGATCCGGCTTCGGCTGGAACGCAATCCCCAGCGGCATCACGCCTGCGAGCGACTGCGCGAGCGCGCCGGTCGCCCAGGACGCCAGCAACAGGCCTCCACCCGCGCCGGCGAGCGCGAGCAGCAGGCCTTCGGTCAGCAACTGGCGCACGATACGCCCGCGCGCGCCCCCGACGGCGAGCCGGATCGCGATCTCCTTGCGGCGCGACGCGCCGCGCGCGAGCAGCATGTTCGCGATGTTGAGACACGCGATCAGCAGCACGACGCCAGACAGCGCCATCAGCAGGGCGCCAGCGGCCGCCGGACCCGTGTCAGATGACGGTGACGTGCTCGTCCCGAGACGCGGCAGCGGATTCACCGTCAGCAGCTGCTCCTTGTTCTCGGCTGGATACGCGTGCTCGAGCTGGCGCGACAAGGCGTCGAGCCGCGCGCCGACGTTGTCCACGGTGAGTCCCGGCTTCAGCCGGCCGGCGAGGACGAGCGTCTGGTTCCTGCGATCCGCAAACGCGAGGCGATTGTTCTTGAAAATGTCGTTGACCACCACGTCGAACATACCGAGCGGCAGCCACATCTCGGGCGAGAACAGCGCCATGGTGCCCGTGAAATCTCGCGGCGCCACGCCGACGACGGTGAAGTCCATCGAATTGATCTTGACGGTTTTACCGAGGAGATCCCGGTGCTGGTGATTGACGATCGCGACCGGGATGCGGGCGTTGGGGCGCTCCTCGTCGAGGGTGAACGTGCGTCCGGCTTCGAGCCGCACCCCAAGCGTGTCGAAGTAATTTGACGAGACGACTTCGATGAACGTCTGGCGCGTGGCATCGCCGGCGGGGACGCCAACCATCGAGAACGTGTGCGCCATGAGCGAATCGAACACGTCATTCGCGTTTCTGATGTCGACATAGTTCGCGTACGCGAAGGCGCGATAGGTTCCGACCTTCGTCCGGTCGTGGCTGTACAGGCCGACGAGCTCGTCCGCCTTGCCGGCGAGCGGCTTCAGCAGCAGCGCGTTGAGGAGCGTGAACATGGCGCTGTTCGCGCCGATGCCGATGGCGAGCACGAGGATCGCGACGACCGTAAACCCGGGGGTCTTGGCGAGCGTGCGCGTGCCGAACCGCAGATCCTGCAGAAACTGGCGCATATGGGCGTCCTTGACGGGTTGGGGTGCCGCGAAGTTCCGGCAGGTAAACGTTTTTGGGGTTAGAGTCGTTCTGGTACGCAGCCATCTTTCTAGCTGTCCGCATGTCACGTCACTTGCCCAAATTCGTCGTTTTCAGCCTGATCTGCCTCTCTTTCGTGTCCTGTTCGGGTCAGCGCGACGCCGACCCCGCCAGCCAGCCTAACGGGCAGGCCAATGGACGCGGTGGGGGAGGACGCGCAGGCGGCGGTAGCGGCCGGCGAGGTGGCGGCGCACCCGTTCCGGTCGTTACCGCGCGGGTGCAGACCAAGTCCGTTCCGGTGACCATTCCCGCCGTTGGAACGGCGGAAGCGCTGTCCACGGTGCAGATTCGCGCGCAGATCACCGGCCAGCTGAGCACCGTCCACTTCGGCGAAGGGCAGGACGTGAAGAAGGGGCAGCTGCTCTTCTCGCTCGATCAGCGTCCGTTCCAGGCGGCACTGCAGCAGGCGGAGGCCGTGCTCGCGCGCGACACCGCGACCGCGAAGAACGCCGAGCAGCAGCACGCGCGATACGAGGATCTCTACAAGCGCGGCCTCATCCCGCGCGATCAGTACGAAACCCAGAACGCGAGCAACGAGTCGCTCCAGGCGACGCTGCAGGCGGATCGCGCCGCGGTTGAAAACGCGAAACTGAATCTGAACTACACGCGGATCGTCGCGCCGATGTCCGGCCGGACCGGCGCGCTCGGCGTGCACACGGGCGACCTCATTCGCGCGAATGACGCCACGCCGCTCGTGGTGATCAATCAGGTGTCGCCGATCTACGTGACGTTCGCGGTGCCGGGCCGGTATCTGGGGCAGATTCGGCAGTACCAGGCGAAGAAGCCGTTGGCCGTCCAGGCGCGCGGCCAGGCGCCGGTTGCGCCGGGCGCGCAGGCGCCGGCGCCGGCAACGCCGCAGCCGGGGCTCGCACAGCAGGTCGCCCCGGGGCAGGGCGCCACCATGCCGTCTCGACCCGGACTCGTCGAGACCGGACGCGTGACGTTCATCGATAACGCTGTCGATTCGACGACCGGCACGATCAAGCTGAAAGGGACATTTCAGAACGCGGACCAGGGGCTGTGGCCGGGGCTGTTCGTGCAGGTCACGCTCAACCTGACCGACGAGCCGGGATCAATCGTGGTGCCGGCGACTGCGGTGCAGCCGTCCGCGTCGGGTCAGTTCGTCTACGTCGTGAAAAGCGATCGGACCGCCGAAGTTCGGCCGGTCACCGTCTCGCGCCAATTCGGCGAAGAGATGATCATTGCCAACGGACTGGTCGATGGTGAAGAGGTGGTGACGGACGGACAGCTGCGGCTCACACCGGGGGCGCAGGTTTCAACGGCGGGGCCGCGCGGAGGCGGCGCCGGTGAAGGTGGCGGCCAGGGTGGCCGCGGCGGGCGCGGACGTGGCGCGTCGGCAGGCGCGGGGCGGGGCGATTTACCATGAATTTCGCAGAAACGTTCATCAAGCGGCCCGTCGCGACGACGCTGCTCGTCCTGACGATTCTCATTTTCGGCGTGATGGGCTATACGCGGCTTCCGGTCGCGGACCTGCCCACCGTCGATTACCCGGTCATCCAGGTGAATGCGAACCTGCCGGGCGCGAATCCCGACACGATGGCGTCCTCGGTCGCGACGCCGCTCGAGAAGCAGTTCTCGACGATCTCCGGCATCACCTCGATCAGCTCGCGCAGCAGCCAGGGCGGCACCAATATCTCGCTCACGTTCGATCTCGATCGCGACATCGACGCCGCCGCGCAGGACGTGCAGACGATGATCGCGCGCAGCTCGCGCAGCCTGCCGCCGGGCATGCCGTCGCCGCCGTCGTACAACAAGAGCAACCCGACCGACATGCCGGTGCTGTTCCTGACGCTGACGTCGGAGACGCTACCGCTCGCCCAGGTCGATCGCTACGCCGAGACGGTCCTCGCGCAGCGCCTGTCGATGGTCACCGGCGTCGCGCAGGTCAACGTGTTCGGCGCGCAGAAGTACGCCGTCCGCGTCGATCTCGATCCGTCACAGCTCGCGGCGCGGCAGATCGGCATCGACGAGGTGTCGCGGGCGATCAATGGGTCGAACGTGAATCGTCCGACCGGCACGCTGTACGGGCCGAACCGCAATTTCGTCGTGCAGGCGAGCGGGCAGTTGATGTCCGCCGATCAGTACCGCCCGATCGTCGTCGCCTATCGCAACGGCAATCCCGTCCGCCTGGAAGAAGTGGCGCGCGTCTACGACGGTGTCGAGAACCCGCGCAATGCGAGCTGGTACAACGGCAAGCCCGCGCTCTATCTCGGCGTGCAGCGGCAGCCCGGCACCAACACGGTTGAAGTCGTCGATCGTGTCAAGGCGCTCCTGCCCGAGCTGCAGGCGCAGCTGCCCGGCGCGATTCAGTTGTTCATCCGCAGCGACCGCTCGGTCTCGATCCGCGAATCCGTTCACGACGTGAAATTCACGCTCGTGCTCACCGTCATCCTGGTCGTGCTCGTCATCTTCGTCTTCCTCAGGAACCTGTCGGCCACGATCATCCCCAGCCTCGCGCTGCCGTTCTCGATCGTCGGCACGTTCGCGGCGATGTGGGCGCTCAACTACAGCCTGGACAACCTCTCGCTGATGGCGCTGACGCTGTCGGTCGGCTTCGTCGTCGACGACGCGATCGTCATGCTCGAGAACATCGTCCGCCACATGGAGATGGGAAAGCCGCGGATGCAGGCCGCGCTGGACGGCTCGAAGGAGATCGCGTTCACGATCATCTCGATGACCGTCTCGTTGGCCGCCGTCTTCATCCCGATCCTGTTCATGGGCGGCATCGTCGGCCGGCTGATGCACGAATTCGCCGTGACGATTGGCGCGGCGATTCTCGTCTCGGGGCTCGTCTCGCTCACGCTGACGCCGATGCTGTGCAGCCGCTTCCTCAAGCCGCTGCACTCGATGCGGCACGGATGGATGTACAACGCCATCGAGCGATTGTTCGAGGCCTGGCTCAAGGGTTACGCCTGGACGCTCCGGCAGACGATTCGGTTCAGGGCCGCGACGATGGCGGTGTCGGCGCTGCTGCTCGCCGGCACCATCTACCTGTTCGGCATCGTGCCGAAAGGCTTCATTCCGAGCGTCGATACGGGGCAGATCAACGGCGGCGTGGAGTTCGCGCAGGGCACCGGCTACGAGACGCAGGTCGCACGCATGAGCGAGATCATGCAGATCCTCAGGACCGACCCTAACGTCCTGGCGTTCACGGGGGATTCCGGCGGCGGCCGCCTGAACATCGATCTCAAGCCGCGCGCCCAGCGAACCAAGACAGCCGACCAGATCATCGAGGAGCTGCGCCCGAAGCTGAATCGCGTGCCGGGCGTGCGCGCGACGCTCTCGAATCCACCCGCGATCAGGATCGGCGGCGGACCGGGTGGCGGCCGCGGTGGCGGCGGCAGCTACCAGATTGCATTGCAGGATCCGGACACCGAGGAGCTGTATCGCGTCGCCCCGGACTTCGAGGCGGGTCTTCGCGAGATCCCTGGGCTACAGGATGTGCAGTCGGACCTGCAGCTCCGCACGCCTCAGCTCAGCGTCGATCTCGATCGTGAGCAGATCGCGTCACTCGGTCTCACCGTCGACCAGGTGCAATCGGCGCTGTCGTCCGCCTACAGCTCGCGCCAGATCTCGCAGATCTACGCGCCCGACGACGAATACCAGGTCATGATGCAGGTGGCGCCGGAGTTCCAGCAGAATCCCGCGGCGCTGTCGATGCTCTACGTCCAGGGCTCCGGCAACAGCCTGATCCCGCTGTCCGCGGTCGTCACGACGCGGCAGACCGTTGGTCCGCAGTCGATCAATCACATCGGCCAGCTGCCGTCGGTCACGATGTCGTTCAACCTGGTGCCGGGGGTGGCCCTCGGCGACGCGCTCGCGCGCGTGCAGGAGATGGCGCGGCAGACCCTGCCCGCAACGGTCACCGCGACACCGCAGGGCACCGCGCAGGCGTTCGAGGAATCGATGCGCGGCCTTGGCTGGATTCTCGCGCTCGCGATCTTCGTCATCTACGTCGTCCTCGGCATCCTGTACGAGAGCTTCATCCACCCGATCACGATTCTCTCGGGGCTGCCGTCGGCGGGCTTCGGCGCGCTGCTGACGCTGCTGATCTTCAAGCAGGACCTCGACATCTATGCGTTCGTCGGCATCATCATGCTCGTCGGCCTCGTGAAGAAGAACGGCATCATGATGATCGACTTCGCGATCGAGTCGCGGAAGGCCGGCGCGGTCTCGCCGGCGGATGCGATCTACGAGGCGTGCCTGGTGCGCTTCCGCCCGATCATGATGACCACGATGGCGGCGTTGATGGGCACGCTCCCGATCGCGCTGGGCTGGGGCGCTGGCGGCGAAGCCCGCCGTCCGCTCGGCCTCGCCGTCGTCGGCGGCCTGCTCGTGTCGCAGACGCTGACGCTCTATGTGACGCCAGTGTTCTACGTCTACATGGAAAGCATGCAGGACTGGCTGAAGCGCCGCAAGACCGTCAAGGAGCCGGTGCTTCAGGGAGTCGCGACGGCGAAATAAGAGACGAAACCCGGGAGACCAGATCTTCGGGGTTTTCGTATTTCAGGATCTCGCAACGCGGATGCGCGTTGCCGACAATGAGGCGCGAGATCGCGTTCTGGCGATCGCCGCGGTAGAGCAGAAGCACACGCTGCTTAGTCCCGTCCGATCTGCCCAGCACGTAACCCACTTCGAACCCCACGCCAAAACTCGACCCTGATGCATCGGCGATCAGGATGTCGCACGCCTCGAGCCATTCGATGTCACGGTCGTAAACGGCACGCTCGGTGAGTGTCGACTCGGCCCCTTCGACGTCGTCGTCAAGCAGGTGTTTCGTGAGCACGGTGTGGCCGGCGGACTCGAGGGACTGCACGAGCCCGCGCAGCGCGCCGACGGCTCCGCGATCGCCGCGAACGGTGCACGCGAGATAGATGTTCAACCCGTCGCTCCGAAGCCGCCCCTGGAGCCGTCCCGTAGATCGCCGCCTTCCTCCAGCCATGCGGCACGCGCCACCGGGATGAACAGTCCCTGCGCGATCCGATCGCCGCGTTTGATCTCGACCGGATTTGCCGTGAAGTTGAGGACCTGGATCTTGATCTCGTCGTGCGTGCCGCAGTAGTCGGAGTCGATGACGCCGACGCCGTTCGCGACCATGAGTCCCTTTTTTAGCGGCGTGCTGCTGCGCGCGAAGATGCCGAGGTAATAGCCGGAAGGGACCTCGATCACGAGCCCGGTCGGAATCAGCGCGATCGCGGCGGGCTGCACGGTGACGTCTGCGTTCGCGGCGATGTCGAAGCCCGCGGACCCCGATGTCTGGTACTGAGGAAGAGGAACATCGGGGTCGAGACGGCGAATCCGCACGGATAACATCACGTCACTCTACTACTCGCTAGCGTTTGAGGCGGTACAGACGGATTCCGTCGGGGCCGATTCCCATCAACTCGAAGTCAGGACGCTTCTCGATCGCCGGAAGGACGGCCTGGTGATCCTTGTGGAACGCCGCGGGATGGACCATCACGTGAGTGACGCCCGCCTCCTTCATCGCGTCGATCGCCCAGTCTTGCGGGAAGTACCAGAACGCGTCCGCGTACTTCTGATAGCTGTCCGGCGTATAGCCGCTGTATCCGTTCATCAACGGACGCCAATGCGCGGTGGAAGCGAGCACGTATGGGCCGTTCTGAAAAATCGCCCATCGCGGAAAGAACGGCTGCTCCGCTAGGACAACAGGACCAGGCTCCGCCGCGAGCAGTGAATAGACCTCGGGAATGCCCGTGAACGCTGTGTAGGTAAACGGCGCGCGGAGGGCTTCGGCATTGACGAGCAGAAGCATCAGCGCTGCGATTGCGCCGCGCGGTTTCCATGCCGCGAGACCGATCCCCGCGAGGAGCGCGAGCGCCAGCAGGAAAAGGTTCCCGAAGCGCGCCGCCGCACGCAGTCCCTGCATCGGTGGAAATACGCGGAACAGCCAGCCGTAAATCGGCGTTGCCGTCCCGAGCGACAGAACGAACCCCGCCAGGGCGATCGCAGCCAGCATGACGACTCTTCGGCGCCCCAGCGACGATCCTCTCCGCCACGTGAGAATGATCCCGACGATCGATAACACAGCAATCGTGAATCCGGGAAAGAAGCTGTCGACCGGATCTTTGAAGAAGCGCGCGCTCCACGTCGCCACGTGCAGCCGCCCCGCGCTCGCGAGATACCCGGCTGGCGTCGCGGAGTAGTCCTTGACGATGTCGAGGGAGCGGAGCATGTGCTGCTCGTTCGCCGCCCGGCGGTACGGGAGATACACCGGCGCGATCGCAGCCGCGGCGATCGCGGCTGACAACGCGAGCCGCGGCAGTACGACGCGTGCCGCCTGCAGGCATTCCTTCGCGCGCGTCAGCAGCACGAGGCCGATCATCACGGTCGCGAAGACCACCAGGTACCCGGACGTGTACGCGAGCAGCGCCAGGTAGGCCGCGAGGCCAATCGCGGCGCGGGTCGACCCGCGCTGAACGATCCGTTCGATCGCGAGCAGCGCCAGCGGAAGGCCATAGATATGGATGCCCTGGATGTGTGCGAGCCGCGTCAGCGTATGCGTATTGAACGCGAACGCCGAGCCTGCAACCAGAGCCGCGATCAGGCTGCCGGTCCAGCTTTCCACCACGAGCGCGGTTGCAAACGCGGTGAGTGCGAAACCGAGAATGAGGACGAGGTTGTAAACGAGGACGGGAGACGCCCCCGCCCACGCGAGCGGCCCACCCATGATCGCCGGCACGATCAGCGGCTCAGAAAACGCGAGCGCATCGTGCGCCGGGTAAAAGATGTTGGCTTCGAACAGGTGTGCCGGATCGCGGGGCAGCTGGTGCTCGACCCACGCGAGGATCCATTCGTTGAGCTCCGTGTCGGCGTTGTCGTTGCGCGAGTAGCGCCCGGGGTGCAGGGCGAGCGGCCACGTGTGCAGCACCGCCAGGAGAACGCAGATCCCGAAGGCGCCGCAGCGCCGCGCATTGAGCATCGACTGCGCAGATTATGCCCCAGGTGGTGCTGCGACGATCTTTGCAGTAGTGACCAGCCTGGAGGTCCTGCACATGCGCAGCTTGTTCGTAGCCGCTATCGCTGCGGCTGTTTTCGCGGCAGTTCCCGCCGCACAATCCAACATGGCGAAGCCGGAGAAATTTGCGGCTTTCGCCGTCGACATCAGCAATACGGCCCCTCGCGCCAACGCGACGGCGGTCGACATCACCATCAATCGGTGGTCGACGGACGCCGAGCGCGACCGGCTGCTGTCCATTTTTCGTGACAAGGGGCAGGACGCTCTGCTCGCCGAGCTGCAGAACCTGCCCGTCGTCGGCGGCATCAACACACCGGGTTCGCTGAAGTACGACATCCATTTCGCGCGGCAACGGCCGCAGGCCGAAGGCGGGCGGATGGTCTTCCTGATGACGGACCGGTACATCAGCGCCTGGGAAGCGATGAATCGCCCGCGCACGATCGACTACCCGTTCACGCTCATCCAGTTACAGCTGGACAAGAACTCGAAGGGTGTCGGCAAGGCGTCGATCGCCACGAAAATCACGGAGGCGGCGGACGGCACCATCGAGCTGGAGAATTTTTCGAATCAGCCGGTGATGCTGAACGATGTGCGGCCTGTGAAATAGCTAACGCGGCTCGCTTGTCAGGCCGCGAATGAGTCGCAGCAGCATGTCAATCGCAACCGCATTGTGTCCGCCCTGCGGAATGATGATGTCGGCGTAGCGTTTGCTCGGCTCGACGAACTCGAGGTGCATCGGTTTCACCGTGCCGAGGTACTGCTCGATGACCGATTGCACGGAGCGTCCACGCTCCGCGATGTCGCGTTGCAGCCGGCGGATGAACCTGGTGTCGTCGTCCGTATCCACGAACACCTTGACGTCCATCAACTTGCGTAGGGCGGCATCGGTGTAGATCAGGATTCCTTCGACGATGATCGCGCGTCCGGGAGTAATGGTCTCTGTCGCGTCCTTGCGTGCATGGCGCGCGAAATCGTAAACAGGCGCCTCGACAGGGCGCCCCGCGCGGAGCTCGTTGAGGTGATCGACCAGCAGTTCCGTCTCGAGTGAGTCCGGATGGTCGTAATTCAGCACCGCCCGCTCTTCGAGCCGTAGATCGTTGCGATCGCGATAGTACCGGTCGTGTTCGAGTACCGGAATACGCGTATCTCCGAGGGCTTCGAAGATCCGTCGAACGACCGTGGTCTTTCCCGACCCGGAGCCGCCGGCTACCCCGATAACGAGAGGAGTCACGCCGCGATCTTATCGCGCCTCGCAGCTCGCGCCTCGCGCTCTCGAACTACTCCGCCCTGAGCGCAATCATCGGATCGATGGCGGCGGCCCGGCGCGCGGGAAGGTAGCCGGCGAGCAGCGCCGCGGTCATGAGCACGGCGGCAAACGCGGCGAAGACACTCGCGTCGCTCGTCGCAATGCCGAGCAGCGCCGCCTCCATGACGCGCGCCAGCGCGACCGACAGCACGAGGCCGATCGCCGTGCCCATGAGCGTGAGCCTGAACGCCTGGCCAACTGTCAGCCGAATCACGTCCCCGGCTGACGCCCCGAGCGCGATCCGCAGGCCGATCTCATGCCGCCGCTGCGCGACGAGATAGGCGATCACCGCGTACAGGCCAACAGCGGCGAGGACCAGCGCGAGCACCGCGAACGTCGTCATGATTGCCGCGAGATACTGCAGGCCAATCGTCCGCTCGTGCAGCTGCCGCCTCATGGTCATCATCTCGAACACCGGCTGGTTGGGATCGACGCGCAGCAGCGCCTGCCGGACCGGGCCGGCCACCGCCGATGGATCGCCAGCCGTGCGGACGACAATCCCGAAATAATCGGTCGGCGTCTGGAGGAGTGGGCGATACATCGATGGATTGTTCCGCCGCAGGAACCAGTCGTGGATGATGTCGCCGCACACACCCACGACCGTGATCCACGAACTGGTGTCGATCCTTAGCCGACGTCCGACCGGATCCTCGCCGGGCCAGTACTTCTTCGCCATCGACTCGCTGACGATGACCACCGGCGTCGAGCCTTCACGGTCCGCCGATGTGAACGCGCGGCCACGCAGAATGGGAATACGCATTACGGTGAAGTAATCGGCGGTCGCAAGGCGATTGTCGACGGCCGGCGGATTCTTCGGATCCGGCCAGGGATGGCCGTCGATCTCGATCGCTCGCACGGACGAGTTGCCTCCCGAAGCCGGCGGATTGTTGATCAGGGCGGCGCGCTCCACCCCGGGGACAGCGCCCACCTCCTCGATCGCGCGCGCGATGAATTGTCGCTGCGCGGCTTCAGCGTGATAGACGCGGTTCGGCAGCACCAGCTTCATCGTGAGGACGCCGTCCGGGTCGTAGCCCTGGGGACCGTTGAGAAAGCGATTGGTGCCGATCACGCCGAGACCGGCGGCGACGAGCAGCGGCAGAGCGATGGCGATCTCGCCCATGACGATGCCGCGGCGGAGGAGCTGGCGTCCCGTGGACGTGCGGCCGCCTTCCTTGAGTCCCTCGGAAACGCCCGATCGCGACGCCTGCACGGCGGGCACCAGACCGAAAATGCAGGCGGTGAGGACGGCGAGGCCGACTGTAAACATCAACAGGCGTGGATCCGGACCGAGCGATTCAAATCCGGGCACGAACCGCATGATGTTCGCCGGCATGCTCACGCGGATCGCGTGCAGGCTCAGCCAGGCGACGCCGAGCGCCGGCGGCACCGCGACCAGCGCGAGCAACAGGCTCTCGGTGAGCAGTTCGCGGACGATGCGTGCCCGCGCCGCCCCCAGCGCCAGCCGCACCGCAATCTCGCGGCGCCGTTCGGCGGCGCGCGCGAGCATCAGGTTGGCGATGTTGGCGCACGCGATCAGCAGTACGACAAACGCGGACGCCTGCCATAGCGACAGCAGCGGACCGGTACCCTCGTCGATCATCCCCTGCGTCAGCGTATAGACGCGCACCCCGTGATCGCGGTTGGCATCGGGATAGTCCCGCGCCAGCCGATCGGCGAGGACGGCCATCTGCGCCTGGGCGTCTTCGAGCGATGCGCCGTCCTTCAAGCGTCCGATGACGGTGAGAAACCGTGCGTCGCGCCGCGGCGGCTGCTTCGGATCGTAGGAAATGGGCGCCCAGATCTGGGAGCCGTCGGGAAAGACGAAACGCGGCGGCGCGACGCCGACGATCTGGTGCGGCTCGCCATCGACAATGATGCTGCGGCCCACGATGGCCGGGTCGCCATTGAAGCGCCGTTTCCACAGCGCGTCGCTGATCACAACCACGTGATGGCGTCCGAAGGTTTCATCGTCACGTACGAATCCGCGGCCGAGCGCGGGGCGTACGCCGATCGCGTCGAAGAAGTCCGCTGACACCATGAACCCGCCCAGCCGTTCGGGGTCGCCGCGATCCACCAGGTTCGCATCCCACCACTGGATCGCCGCAAGGTGCGTGATCGTGTCGGCGCGCGCCCGCCAGTCGAGAAAGTTCGCCGGCGATACCGCCTCGCGCCGGAACTCGAGTCGCGGTCCGGTCTCGGCGAGCAGCACTGCCCGATCGGGATCGACGAGCGGATAGGGTCTGAGGACCATACGATCGACGAGGTTGAAGATGGCGGCGTTGGCGCCCAGGCCGAGCGCCAGGGTCCCGCCCACAACGAGGGTGAGGAGCGGCCGCTTGTGCAAACCCCGCCACGCGTAGCGGACGTCCTTGAACCAGGTCTTCATGAAGAAGTCTCCGGAGGTCTGCGTGTGATCGAGGATGCCGGTATGCCGCGCGGCCGCGTGCGCCGCGATGGCCATGGCTTCGCGCCAGCACCACGCGGTCCCGTGGTGGGATGCCTGCTCGTGCAGGTCACCCAGAATCATCTCGCGCTCGTCGGCGTTCCGCAGCGCGAGGCCGAGGAGCCATTCGGCGAACCTCACCGGATCGACTCCAGGCCATTCCAGAGCCGCATCAGCGCGACGCGCGAGGCCTTCAACGCGCGAATCGCCGCGGGTGTGACGGTGAAGTAGCGCCGCGCGCGGCCGCCGCGTTCGGGCAGCGGCTCGCCGACCCGCGATCGCAGGCACCCTTTTGTTTCGAGTCGATCCAGTGCGGTATATAGCGCGCCGCGCGCCACCTTGCGTCCGGTCTGCTCCGCGATCTGGTCCAGGATCGGCACCGCATAAGCCTGCTCCCCGAGCCGAAGCACGGCCAGCAGGACAATCTGTTCGAGTTCCCCCAGGTAGATCTCAGCCATTTGACTTCATTGTAGGCTAAATACGCGCGGTCCGATGTCCGGGTTCCGCCGCCCGATGTCCGATCTCCGATAAGTGCTGTTACCAGCGTTCGGCTGGAACTTCGCACGTCACACCGGCCACATCGGTCATCGGCCATCGGTCATCGAGCTACTTGGCCAGTTGCAGCAATGCCTGTGCGCATGGCTCATCCGTCGCCTCCGGTTCCGCATCATAAGCCATGAGACAATTCCCGAATGCCGCGGTACGTCCTGCGGGTCAACGGCGTGAATCGGGAGATTGAGGCCGAGCCCGGCGACAGCCTGTTGTCGGTGCTGCGATACGACTTCGGCCTGACGGGCAGCCGTTATGGTTGCGGCGAAGGACAGTGCGGCGCGTGCACGGTGCTCCTCGACGGCGCCGGCGCGCGTGCGTGCGTCACGCGTGTGGCGAGCGTCGGCGCGAAGAGCATCACGACGATCGAGGCGCTCGCCACCGGCGAGCGTCTTCACCCCGTCCAGCAGGCGTTTCTCGAGACCGAAGCGTTCCAGTGCGGCTACTGCACGTCCGGCATGATCATGGCGGCCGTCGGATTGCTGAAGACCAATCCGAATCCTTCCGAACAGGACATCGCGCGGCTGATGGATCGGAGCGTCTGCCGCTGCGGCACTTACCCGCGCATCGTCAAAGCCGTGCGTCTCGCGGCCGAACGGATGCGCGGCTCCTCGACGGCGAGCGGGGAACGATGATGGAGCCCGAACGCTACGAGCTGTCGGAGGCGCCGCGCTACACGTTCACGCTCGAGCGCCGCGAATTCATGCGCGTGTTCGGCGGCGGACTCGTCGTCATGGTGGCCGCGGCGGATCTCCTCGCGCAGGAATCGGGACGCGGGCGCGCGCAGGGACGAAGTGACACGCCGTCGCTGGCCGCGTGGCTGCACATCGACGAAGACGGCCACGTGCAGGTCTGCACCGGCAAAGTTGAAATCGGCCAGAACATCCGCACGTCGCTGTCGCAGACGGTGGCCGATGAGCTCCGCGTGCCGATCGCGGCGATCACGATGGTCATGGCGGACACGGACAGGACACCGTTCGACCAGGGCACGTTCGGATCGCTGACGACGCCGCGGATGGCGCCGCAGCTGGCGAGAGCGGCAGCGACGGCGCGCGAGATGCTGATCGACCAGGCGGCGGCGCGCTGGCAGGCAGACCGCGCAACGCTGTCGGCGAAGGATGGAAAGATCGTGGCGGCAGACGGACGCTCCTTCTCGTACGGCGAGCTCACGCGGGGACAAGCGCTGACCGGAACGGTCGCCGCGACCCCGTCGCTCGACGCGCCGGCGAAATGGCAGGCGCGCGGGACCGCTATCAAGAAGGTGGATGGCCGCGATTTCGTGACCGGCCGTCATGCCTACACGCCGGATGTCACGCGTCCGAATATGGTCTACGGACGCATCGTCCGTCCCGGGGGATACGGCGGCACGCTTACAGCGGTCGATGATACGCGCG
>DASPXV010000184.1:0-29895 GCA_035637115.1 Vicinamibacterales bacterium | reverse complement strand
TGAGTACCAGCACAAGAACACCAAGCGAGGCATCAACCCGGATCGTTCTGACAACATCTTCCAGGTGCGGTTCATCTTCATCCAGTAGTCGTTCGCACGAACGAGGCCGGTGCCGCGCGGCGCCGGCCTTGCTCACGTGCTACGCAACGGAATGGGGCCGACCGCGTACGGCCGCATCATCTCGTTGTCCTCGTGCTCGAGGATGTGGCAGTGCCAGACATACAGGCCCGCCAGATCGAACCTCGCCTGGACGCGCGTCACCTCGCCGGGAAACGCAACAACGGTGTCCCGGAAGTCCGCTGACGAGGTCATCCGGTCCGCCCCGAAGGAGGTAGAACCCCGCGGGCCCGGCATATACGTTCACGCGGGTCATGCCCAGGGAATGATCGTGATACCAGAGCGTCGTGGCGCGCTGCTGGTTCCCGTACTGGAACGTCGCCGTTCCAGGCTCCCAGGGGACGCCGAATCTCGCCGCGGCCTTGCTTTTGAAGAAGTCGTACTGGCTTCCCACTGTCGCGTAGTCTCGCGGCAGGTTGTTTGCCGCAGGCAGGAACCATGCTTCGGGAAACCCGTCGCTTTCGTCGCCGGAGTGCCCGCCGTGAAGGTGCGTCACGATCGGCACGGGGCCCTGATAAGGCGTCTGATCCGCGCCGCGCATATCCCGTCCGAGCGGCCCCCCGGGAGGGTTGGCCCAGTGCAGCGTCTGATCGACTGGAAGCAGGTGCGGCAGATAGCGGCCGCGTTCATCGACCAAGCCGTTGATCCATTTCACGCGCACCGGGCGGCCGTGTGTCGCTTCGAGTGTGCACGCGGGGTAATTGAACGTCCACGGATGATTCGCCGATCCATAGCTCCACACAGGAGTCCTCGGCCAGCCTATCGGCAGAATCTGCTGGTCGAATTGACGGACGGCGATCTGGTAATAGTCGACGACTCCGCCTGCAGTGGTGACGTTTGACGTCAGCGGCATCGCGGGCGGGATGACCAGTGGACGCGTGAACTTCGGAATCGCACCAGGAGGGAGGGTGCCGCCCGGCACCTGCGCGATGGCACGCGTGGAACCGAACCTGGAGCCCAAGTACAGGCCCGCTCCGCCTGCGGCGCCAAGCTTGAGGAATTCTCGCCGGGTGGACATCGGGGGCCTCCTCTTTCACAAGGAAACGCGCGGCGTTGCGTCGGCTGAACGGCCAGCCTGCGTGCAACCGCCGTTCCGGCTGGCGCGGGCCTCGCGCGTGAGAGAGGCAAGAGAAACGATGAAAAGACGGATCCGCCGCTGACGGATCTTCGTACGAACGCCGGACTTCCGGCGCAATCGCACCGCGCAACCGATACTCGCTGGCCGTTAAACGTAACCGTTAGAACCGGCCCATCCACTCAGAACAGGAACTTCACAGCGAGCTGCATGATCCGCGGCCCGCTCGACGATGTCGGCTCCTGGAAGTTCGTTACGCGCGTCAGGACCGTGCCAGACACGCTATACAGACCCGTCCGCACTCCGCTGATGTTGTCGCGGTTCAGCAGGTTGAAAGCTTCCCAGATCAACTGCACCTTCGCGGTGCCCAGAGGGATGTCGCGTGCGATGCGCGGATCCAGCGAAACTTGCGCCGGAAGCCGGAACTGGTTGCGCTTGGTGCCCGGCGCGATGTCGTTGCGCGTGTTCCCGTCCCCGTTGATGTCATTACTCACGTAGCCGCTGTACGGCTGCCCCGATTGCGCCGTCAGGATGGCCGCGAACGTCCATCCGCTCAGCAGCGCCGACTTTGCGCGCGGCTGAAAGACGCCGCTCAGCACCAGCCGATGACGCTGGTCGTTGTTGCCGAACGTTCGGTCGGCGTCGAAGTCCGCCGGGTTCGACGCGAACTTCGCGTCATCCGAACCCTGCGGGACGACGGCGGTCGCGTCCGGAACGGTGTCGGTCACCTTTCCTATCGTGTACGCGGCGCGGGCCTGAAGGCCGCCGCTGAACCGGCGGTTCGCCTCGATCGTGAGCCCGTTATACGTCGACACCGCGCTGCTCTGGAACGCGATGATTCTGCTGAAGTTCGTGAACGGACCCGCGGCGAAGCGATAGTGCGGCAATTGCTCGCCCGTTCCGGCAACGGTGAACGTCAGCGGCGACGCGGCGCCGATGTTGATGTCGGTCGAGCGAGACAACTGGTCGCCGTGAACGAACAGATAACTGACGGAGAGTGACGTGGCGGATCCGAGCGCATAATCCACGCCCGCACTCGCCTGCTGGAGGCGCGGGTTCTGATAGTCCTGGTCGAAGATGAAGATCGTCGGCTTCGGCAGCGTGACGCCGGTGGGGATGGTCGAGAACGTTGCCGGGTACGTCGGTACGAGTGCGCCGGTAAAGGTGATCGTCTGCACGTTGATGCCGTTGTTGGAATGCGCGGTGCCGACCATGATTGAGGGCGTCCGGCCGTAGAAGATGCCGTAGCCGGCGCGCACGACATACGGCCGGGCGCGTGGCGACCAGGCGACTCCGAGCCGCGGCCCCCAGTTGTTCCTGTCGGTGTTCAACGTGCTGGTGTCGATGCCCGCGGACGCGAGCTGGGGATCCGGGTTGCGGACCTGCGGCTTCGCGAACTTCTGCAGGTCGTAGCGCAAGCCGGCGTTGACGGTCACGTCGGGCCGCAGGCGCCATTCATCCTGCACGAAGAACGAGTATTCGTTGATGTCAGGGTGTGTGGTCGCGCCCGTCGTGCCCGGCCCCGCGAAGGCCTGCACGTAGCGCTCGCCGCTCCCGGCCGGCGCGCCGAGCTGGAACGAGGCGAGCGACGTGAACGTGTAGGCGCCCGAGAAATTACCGGGGAAAAAGTTGAGGATGCGGTCGAACTGCAGGTCCGCACCGGCGCGGAGCTTGTGCGCGCCGCGGATCAAGGTCACGGTATCGGCAACCTGGCCGCGCTTGATCGTCGTTTCACGCGGACTGAAGAAGTTGCGGCCGATGATGAGCACGATGGCGCCTCCCTGGCGGATCGTCGCCTCCGGCCTGTCGCTGTTCGCGAAGCCCGGTTCGCCGTCCTTCGCCCACTGGAATCTCGCTTCGTTCAGAAAGGCATTCGAGAACACACTCGTGATCGCGGCGTTGATCGTGCGCGTCCGCACATTCGACGCGCCGGTGTGCTCGATGGCATTCTGCGGTCCGCCGTTCTCGAAGTTGTTGCCGGTGAAGTTCTGGTGGTTGTAGCGCAGCGTCAGGCGATGCGCGCGTGACAGCTGCGAGTCGGTCTTCACCAGGAGGACGTTCTGGTCCTGCGTGCGGCCGTAGCTTTGACCGAGTGCCGTGAGACGCGCGAGTCCGGCCGAGCCCGTCGCATCCAGCGCCGTTCCGCCCGGCACGTTGACGAATACATCGTTCGGCTGCGTGTTCCGCTGGCCATCGTAATTCGCGAACACGAAGTGCCGGTCCTTCTTCAGCGGTCCACCGAAGCTCGCACCGAACTGGTTGTAGTGATACGGCGACTTCGGCCGCTTGTTCAGCACGTTGATCGCGTCGTTCGCGTTCAGTTTCTTGTCTCTGTAGAACTCGAACGCCGATCCGTGCGGCGTGTTCGTGCCCGATTTGGTCACAACGTTGATGACCGCGCCGCCGGCACGTCCGTACTCCGCCGAGTACGCGTTGGAGTTCACCTGGAACTCCTGCACCGCGTCCTGGCTGAATTGGTACGGCGCGCGCCCGGAACCGGTACGGCCGAGCGTCTGGCCGAAGAAGGTGTTGTTGTTGTCGGCGCCATCGACGACGAGGCTGTTCAGCGTGCCGCGCTGTCCAGCGAAGCTGATGTCGCCGGTGCGGACGTCGCGCGTGACCCCGGGTGTCAGCAGCGCAAAGTCGATGAAGTTCCGCCCGTTGACCGGCAGGTTCGCAATCGACGTCTCGCTCACGGTCGAGCTCACCTGCGACCGCGTCGTCTCGATCACCGGCGAGCTGCCCGATACCGTCACCGATTCCGACACGCCCGAGGGCTTCAGCTCGATGCGCAGCGATACAGTCTCGCCGATGCTCACGCGGATACCCGTCTGCTCGAACGTCCGGAATCCCGCGAGCGTGGCCTTGACGGTGTACGGACCGACGGGCAACAGCGGCGCGCGGAACAGCCCCTGCGCGTCCGTCACGGCTTCACGGGTAGCCGCTGTCGACTCGTGGCTCACGACGACAGTGACGCCTGGCACGACGGCACCCGACGCGTCTGTGACGACGCCGTCGATCGAGCCCGTCGGTGTCTGCGCCGAGATGCGCGCCGGCGCCACAGCCAGAAGGCAAAGGACGAGCGCAGTCGCGAGTCGACGCGCATGATGTGTGAACATGGCGTCAGCGTAGAGGTCTCTGCTGCCACATGTCAACGACAACGGTGTGTCGGATGGCGGTTCGCCGTTAAGATAGGCGGATGGCTGTCATTCGCCCGTTCCGCGCCTTGCGACCGGCGCGCGAAGCCGCCGCCGCGGTTTCGTCCGTGCCGTACGACGTCGTGAATACCGAAGAGGCGCGGCAGCTGGCGTCGAGCAATCCCCTGAGCTTTCTTCACGTCACACGATCCGAGATCGACCTGCCATCCGGAACCGACCCCTATGCGGCGGCGGTGTACGAGAGGGCGAAGCAGAATCTTGCCGCGCTGGGCGCGCAGGCGCCGCTCATCGAGGAGGACGAGCCGTCGCTCTACTTCTATCGACTGCGTATGGGCGGGCACGAGCAGACCGGGATTGCGGCGTGTTTTTCCGTCGACGAGTACGAGCACGGCGTCATCAAGAAACACGAGCGAACGCGCCGCGACAAGGAAGACGATCGGACGCGGCACATCATCGAGCTGCGCGCGCAGACCGGCGTCGTGTTTCTGACCTACCAGGCTTCGGAGGCGGTCGACCGCCTCTGCCGCGCCGTGACGTCCGACGCGCCCATCTATGACTTTCGTGCGCAAGACGGCGTGCATCACACCATCTGGCGCGTGCAGCCGCGTGAGTCCACTCAACTGGTGGACGCTTTCGCGCAGATTCGCGCGTTGTACATTGCCGATGGCCACCATCGCGCGGCGAGCGCCGCGCGCGCGCGGGCGGAGCTGCGCGGCCGCGGAGACGCCGGGGAATCCGACACCTTCATTGCCGTGGCGTTTCCCGACGATCAGATGAACATCCTTCAGTACAACCGGACCGTGAAGGATCTCGCCGGCAGATCCGCGTCTGCGTTCCTGGACGCGGTTCGCGCTGTCGTGCCGGTGACAGACGGGCGTGCGACGCCGCGCGGCAAGGGGGAAGTCGCGATGTATCTGGATGGCAAGTGGCACGCACTGGACCTCAGCGCGGCCGCGCCCGAAGACGCATCACGCGCCGCGGGGCTTGACGTCGCACGGTTGCAGCACCACGTGCTCGGTCCGCTGCTCCAGGTCGGCGACGTGCGGACGGACAAACGCATCGACTTCGTCGGCGGCGCGCGCGGCACGTCCGCGCTCGAGAAAGCGGTCAACAGCGGCGAGGCCGCGGTGGCCTTTTCGATGCACCCGGTGACGATCGACGACCTGATGTCGATCGCGGACGAGGGAGGCATCATGCCGCCCAAATCGACGTGGTTCGAGCCGAAGCTGCGGGACGGCTTGCTGGTACACACGATATGAGACGGGCCACGCGCATTTCACAAAGACCACTAAGAACATGAAGATCACGAAGTCTTTGTGATTTTTTCCGCCTTTGTGATCTTTGTGATGTGCCGGAGGCCGTGACAAGCAGATGAAGGTTTTGGTCGCCGACAAGTTCGAGAAGTCCGGCCTGGACGGGTTGAAGGCGGCGGGTTGCGAGGTCGTCTACGAACCGGATCTGAAAGAGGACGCGCTCACGCAGGCGATTGCGTCATCCGGTGCGGACGTGCTCGTGGTACGAGGGACGAAGGTGACGACGCCGATGCTCGATGCGGGACGGCTGTCGTTGATCGTGCGCGCTGGCGCCGGGTATAACACGATTGATGTCGCGGCCGCGTCCAAGCGCGGCATTTACGTCTCGAACTGTCCCGGCAAGAACGCGATTGCGGTCGCCGAGCTCGCGTTCGGGCTGATTCTGTCGCTCGACCGCCGTATCCCCGACAACGTCGCGGAGCTCCGGGGCGGTACGTGGAACAAGAAGGAGTACTCGAAAGCGCAGGGACTGTTCGGGCGCACGCTTGCGCTGCTCGGCGTGGGAAGCATCGGCCGCGAGATGATTCGCCGCGCGGCGGGGTTCGGGATGAACATTGTCATCTGGAGCCGGCGGTTCGACGGGCAGTCGCGTCCGCTCACCGATGTCGAGGCGCGCGAGCTGGGCGTCGAGAGCGTCCTTCGATCGGTTGCGATCGATATCGCGCCGACGCCGGCCGATGCCGTGTCGCGGGCCGACGTCGTCAGCGTCCACGTCGCGCTCGCGCCCGAGACGCGCGGGATGGTGAACGCGGCGCTCCTCGCGCAGATGAAACCCGGGACGATCTTCATCAACACGGCACGCGGGGAAGTGGTGGACTACGCGGCGCTCGCAGCGGCAGTCAGGGATCGCGGATTGCGCGTCGGCCTGGACGTGTACGCAAACGAACCGGCGTCCGCAACGGCGCCGTTCAATGACGAGCTCGCGGCGATACCCGGCGTATACGGAACGCACCACATCGGCGCGTCCACCGACCAGGCACAGGAGGCCATCGCGGCCGAGACCGTGCGCATCATTCGCAGCTACAAGGACACGGGACGCGTGCCGAACGTCGTCAATCTGGCGCGGCGCACGCCGGCGACGCACATGTTAGTGGTCCGGCACCGCGATCGTCCGGGTGTCCTCGCGCACGTATTCGATCACCTGCGCAAGGCCAATCTGAACGTGCAGGAGACGGAGAACATCGTGTTCGAAGGCGCCGAAGCCGCCGTCGCGCGCATCAACCTCGATGGCGAACCGCCGCCCGCGCTATGCCGGCAGATCAAAAGCGAAAACGCCGACGTTCTGGACCTGCAACTCGTGAGGCTGTAACGAATTTTTGCAGGAGGTTAGGAGATCAGGAGAAGTTCTTTCTTAGCTGACTTTCTCCTGAACTCTTTACCTCCTATGAGAAAGACAAGCAGATGATTTCAAACACCCGAATCTTCAATTTTTCCGCCGGACCGGCTGTCCTTCCCGTCGAAGTGCTCCAGGAGGCGCAGCGCGATCTGCTGGCGCTGCCCGGCGTTGGCATGTCGATCCTCGAGATCAGCCACCGCTCGAAGACGTTCGACGACATCATCCACGGCTGCGAAGCGGACATGCGGACGCTCGCGAAAATCCCCGCGGACTACACGATCCTTTTCCTGCAGGGTGGCGCCAGCCTGCAGTTCTCGATGGTGCCGATGAACCTCCTGCCCGCGAACGGGTCGGCGGACTACATCGTGACCGGCGCGTGGGGGCAGAAGGCGGTCAAGGAAGCGAAAAAAGTGGGCGGCGTCAGGATCGCGGCCTCAACCGAGTCGGAGAACTTCACGCGGCTGCCGAAGCAGGAGGAGCTGAAGCTCGATCCGAACGCTGTCTACGTCCACATGACGTCGAACAACACGATCTTCGGGACCGAGTTCCACTGGCTGCCGGACGTCGGCGGCGTGCCGCTCGTGTCCGACATGTCATCCGACATTTTCAGCCGGCCGATCGACGTGGGGAAGCATGCGTTGATCTACGCGGGCGCGCAGAAGAACCTGGCGCCGGCCGGCGTCACTCTCGTCATCATCCGCGAGGACATGCTGAAGCGCTCTCCTTCGACGCTACCCACCATGTTGAGCTATGCCGTGCATGCCGAGAACCAGTCGCTGTACAACACGCCCCCCGTGTTTCCGATCTACGTGATGCGGCTGGTCATGACGTGGCTGCTCAAGAACGGCGGGCTCGAGGGGATGGATGCCGCCAATGCGCGGAAGGCGAACAAGCTGTACGCCGAGATCGATCGCAGCGGCTATTTCCGGGGGCATGCGCACAAGGACTGCCGTTCGCGAATGAATGTGACGTTCAGGCTGCCCAATGAAGAGCTCGACAAGAAGTTCGCGAAGGAGGCCACGGCCGCAGGTCTGGACGGTCTCAAGGGACATCGTTCCGTCGGGGGCATGCGCGCATCGATTTACAACGCATTCCCCGAGGCGGGCATTGACGCCCTGGTCGAGTTCATGCGCGACTTTGAGCGTAAAAACGGCTGAAAGTGTCTGACTTTTCAACAACTTAGCGAAGTACAGAAGTCTTACAATCGGCCCGAAAAGGGGCTGCTATCGTGGTTCCTCTAAAACATTTCCGAGGAGCCACGTTGACGACACTTCGCGCCGCCATTAAATCCGCATATACCCTTACGAACGTGAACTGGATCACGGCCAGTGTCATGGTTGTGTTCCACGTGCTTGCCATCGCGGCGTTCTGGTTCTTCTCCTGGCCGAATCTCGTCATCGCCATCGTCCTGCACTGGATGGCGGTCGGCTTCGGGATCAGCCTCGGGTACCACCGCCTGCACACGCATCGCGGTTTCAAGACGTCGAAGACCTTCGAATACTTCCTAGCGATTTGCGGCACCCTGACGCTCGAGGGGGGGCCCATCTTCTGGGTTGCCACGCATCGCCAGCATCACCAGTTGTCCGACCACGACGGCGATCCGCATTCACCGCGCGATGGCGGTTTCTGGGCGCATATGGGCTGGATCCTGTTCGGCGATACTCACCACAACAATACCGAGCTGATGGGCAAGTACGCACCAGACCTGGGACGCGATCAGTTCTACCGCTGGCTGACCACGTATCACTGGGTACCGCTTACCGTTCTCGGCCTGTTGCTGCTTGCGATGGGCGGCTGGTCGATGGTGGTCTGGGGCATCTTCCTGCGCGTTGTCGTTGGGCTGCACGGCACGTGGCTCGTGAACTCCGCGACGCACATGTGGGGCTCGCGCCGCTTCGAGACGCGCGACGACTCACGCAACAGCTGGTGGGTCGCGCTGCTTACATTCGGCGAGGGCTGGCATAACAATCACCACGCGCACCCGGTTTCCGCGCGTCACGGCCTCGCGTGGTACGAGTTCGACATCTCCTGGATCACGCTGAAGGCGTTCAACGCCCTGGGCATTGTCAGCGACCTGAAGGTCGCGAAGGTGCGCGAGCCGCTCCCAGTCGAGGAAGCAGCGTAACCAGTCGCCAGTAACCAGTAACCAGTAACCAGAACCAGTAACCAGTAACCAGTTACCAGTTGTGGGCTGAGTTAGTGAGGGCGGCGGCCATTCGGCCGCCGCCATTTTTTTGTACTCTATGAACTAACTCAATCCAGGACTGGAAACTGGAGACTGGCGACTGGCAACTGGCAACCTGGCAACTGGCAACCTGGCAACTGGCAACTGGCGACTGGCAACTGGCAACTGGCAACTGGCGACTGGCAACTGCAGAATCCTGACTATGCTGCTGAGACAACCCGAAACCCGCGAGCGTGTGAAGGTGTTGGATCACTCCCGTGAGGACGAGCGTGATTCCTTCGAGCGGATTCGGTGTCCGCTGTGCGGCTGGCGTCCGAGTGCGTCGAGCACCTGGTGCTGCTATAACGACGGGACGCCAGAGCCGCCGTTCGACTGGTGCGGGACGGAGTGGAACACGTTCTCGACCGCGGGACGCTGCCCCGGATGTCAGCACCAGTGGCGCTGGACGTCGTGCCTTCAATGCGCCGGGTGGTCGCTGCACGACGACTGGTATGAATGCGGATGACGCGCCGGAAGTTTCTCGCGACAGCCGGTGCTGGTGTTGCGAGTGGGATGGGCCTTTACACCTGGCGCGTCGAGCCGCATCGGCTGGAGATCGTTCGGCGGCCCTTGCCGATACGCCTTCTGCCGTCGCGACTGATTGGAAAAATCCTCGTCCAGATCAGCGATGTCCATGTCGGTCCGCGGGTCGCGGACGACTATGTTCTGGAGACGTTCCGTCGCGTCGATGCTCTCCGGCCGGACATCGTGGTGTTCACCGGGGACTTCATAAGTCATCACGCCGGCTCGTTCGATCAGATTTGCAACGTCTATCCACATTTCCCGAAGGGGCGTATCGCCACCGTCGCGGTGCTCGGCAATCACGATTACGGACCTGCGTGGTCGCACCCCGACATCGCGCAACAAGTCGTAGACACCGTTCAGGCTTTCGGGATCGAGGTGTTGCGCAACGGTGTGCGGGAGGTCGAAGGACTTCAGATCGCGGGTCTCGACGATCTATGGGCGGATCAATTCCGCCCGTACATGCCGCTCCGACAGATTGCGTCAGCTCGCGCCGCGATCGTTCTCAGCCACAATCCCGACACGCTGGATTTGCCCGTCTGGGAGCATTATGAAGGCTGGGTGCTATCGGGGCACACCCACGGCGGCCAGTGCAAACCGCCGTTCCTGCCGCCGCCACTACTACCGGTACGCAATCGCCGCTACACTTCGGGAGAGTTTGCGCTCTCCGGCAACCGCCGGTTGTACATCAGCCGCGGTGTCGGCCATCTCCTTCAAGTCCGGTTCAACGTCCGGCCGGAAGTGACCGCGTTCGAACTGCGAGGTTCGTGATGATGCGCATCATCGCAATGGCGACGCTGCTTACGGTTCCACTCGCCGCGCAGCCGCCATACAAGACGCACAACGATCGGTTCGAAGCGCCGCGCTTCACCTCGCTTGCGAGCTGGACGCCCCGCGCCGAGTACGTGCGGCAGCATATCCTCGCGTCGGCGGGACTCCTGCCGATCCCGCCGCGCACGCCACTGGCGCCCGTCGTGTTCGACGAAATCCGCCATGCCGACTACATCGTCTCGAAGGTCTACTTCGAGAGCCTGCCCGGGTTCTTCGTCACCGGAAATCTCTACCGTCCGATCGGCGATGGGCCGTTCCCCGCGATCCTCTCGCCGCACGGCCACTGGACGTACGGGCGGCTCGAGAACACGGCGGTCGCCTCGATTCCCGGCCGCGCCATCGGCCTCGCCCGGCAGGGGTTCGTCGTCTTCACGCACGACATGATCGGCTACGGCGACAGCCGGCAGCTCACGCACACGTTCGGCGGCAAACGCGAATCTCTGTGGGGACTCAGTCTCGGCGGACTGCAACTGTGGAACAGCATCCGCGCGCTCGACTTCCTCGAGACGCTTCCCTACGTGCGGAGGGACGGCTTTGGCGTCACCGGCGAGTCCGGCGGTGGGACGCAGACGTTCCTGCTGGCCGCGGTGGACCCGCGCGTCGCAGTGGCTGCGCCGGTCAACATGATCTCACTCCACATGCAGGGCGGTTGCCTGTGTGAGAACCTGCCCGGTCTTCGGCTCGACACCAACAACGTGGAGATTGCCGCGACGATCGCGCCGCGCCCGCTGTTGATGGTGTCGGCGACGGGCGACTGGACCGCAGAGACGCTGGAGAACGAGTATCCCGCGGTACGATCGGCGTACTCGCTCTTCGACGCCGTCACGAAGGTCACCGCCGTCCGCATGAATGCGGAACATAACTACAACAAGGACAGCCGCGAGGCGGTCTACGCCTGGATGGCGCGCTGGCTGCAGCATGCGCCGGAAAACGTGAAGCGTCCCGAGAAATCATTCAGCGTGGATTCGGTCGCGGACCTGCTGGTGTTCTACGGCCGCTCACTCCCGAAAAATGCCGTCACGGCCGAGCAGCTCACGACGCAATGGATCTCGATGGTCAAGTCGCAGCTGATGGAGCGCCGCGATTCGTCGGCAGCCAATCCGGAGCTTGCCGCCTCGCTGCGTCACGCGCTCGGGTTCGGCGATCCCGCATCGCTGCCCGCCGCGAAGCCGGTTCCATCTGCTCGCCGCGTCGCAGTCGTCGCGACGTCACGGGCGGAGATTACCGCCGCGCTCGAGGCGGCGGGCTTTGAGATTCGGCCGGTCACGTTTACGCCCTTCGACCAGGTCGAAGCGGAGAAAGTTCGGCACTTCGAAACCTACAACCGCACGCCCGCGAGCCAGCGCGTCGCCGACCTCGTCGCGGCGCTGCGCGAGGCCCCTTCGGCGGTGCTCGTCGCCGATGGGGACGCGGCGTTGCCAGCGTTGCTCGCCGCCGCGATCGCGCCGGTCCGCCGCGCCATCCTCGATGTCGATCGATTCGATACATCGAACGATCAGCAGTTCATCGATCGTGTCGACATTCCGGGGCTGCGCCGGGCCGGTGATTTCCAGACCGCGGCGTCGATGGCAGGGAGCAACGTTGTCGCTCATAATGCCGGGGATCGCTTCGCCGTCAGGGGCATTCGCGTCGAAGCGAGGCAGCTTACGCCGAAGGAAATCGCAGCGGCTGCGATGCGCGCTCAGTGAATCGCGCGGCGCGCGCGGATTGTGACCCCCTTGCGCAGCGAGCGGACCTCGAGCTCGCGTAATCCCTTGCCTCCCACAGGCGGACTCGCCGTGCCGATCAGGTAGTAGCTGCCGGATTCACGCAGGATACGATCCGCGGCGCCGTTCAAGTCGTTCGTATTGATGAACGCCAGGCCGCCGGTCTCCCGCGCGAAGCCGGTATTGCCGCCGTCCACGCGCGTGCTTCCCACGCCGGCGGGATCGATCGCATAGAAGGTCGCGTGTGAGCGTGACAGCGCGCGCATGGCGTCGATCCATTCCGGCAGCAGATCGCTTCCGACCGAAGGGGGAGGAATCGGTCTGTCGAACAGCCATCCCGATCCGATTCCGACGATCACTTTTCGTCCATCGCCGGCTTCCGTCAGTGCGCGCGCGATATTGCCTACGGTCTTGATCACGTGCGCGCCGAGCTGGTCGCTGCGCATCACGCCTGTCGCGCGCACGTTGTAGCGGTCGATCGCCCGCCGCAGCTTCGCCGGTTCGTTCGTGCTCTCGACGATCGGATCGTTGAGCATCACGATGGCCATCTGATCGTCGGGCGCTATGCGAGTGACGAAGCGGCGCGCGACCTCCTGGACGCGCGCCATTTGCGGCAGCGGTACAGTAATGTCGTCGAGCAATAGGATGACTAGCCGTCCGCCGTGCGACTCGCTGGCCGGAGTCACGAGCTCGAGGGTATCGATCGGCACGCGGAAATGTCCGATCCATACCTCCAGTTCGCCAGGCTTCAAATCAAGGACTGGCGCGCCGTTTTTGTCGATCGCGATGGCATCGATCAGGACGGCGGTCCGCGGCCCTTCGACGGGCACTTGCGCGGCCGCGACCACGGCTCCCAGCGCCGCGGCCACCGCGCACGAGACGAGGAAGCGTGTCATGCCGCTAGTGTAATCTGGGGGCGGACATGGACGCACTGCCTGTGACTGGAGCGACGAACCTGCCGTTCGCGTCGAAGGCGCGTGCGACGTATCTCGGGCAGGAGGTCGGCGTAATGCACGCGTGCGGCCACGACATCCACACGGTTGTTCAGCTCGGCGTGGCCAGTGTCCTCAGCGCGGTGAAGACAAGCGTTCCGGGCACCGTAAAGTTCATCCTCGATTACCTGTCGAAAGGACAGTAACCATGGTCAATCGCCGGCCCGACAGCAGCGAGGCAAAGGAGTACTACTTCAAGTACATCGACCGCATCCAGGACGCCGACATCTGCGCGGTCCTTGCAAGCCAGGGACGCGACACGCTGGCGCTCCTGCGCGGCATCACCGACGAGCAGTCCCGTCATCGCTACGCGCCTGGCAAGTGGAGCATCCGCGAGGCGGCCGGGCACGTGAACGACACCGAGCGGCTCTTCGTGTCGCGCGCGTTCTGGTTCGCGCGCGGGTTCGATTCGGAGCTTCCGAGCTTCGACCAGGAAGTTGCGGTCGCGGCTTCGAATGCGGACGCGCGATCCTGGCAATCGATCGTGGAGGAATTCGAGGCCGTCCGCGCCGGCACGCTCACCTTCTTCCAGAATCTGCCTGAACACGGGTGGACGAGGACAGGCGTCGCCAGCGGCAATCCATTCAGCGTCCGGGCGCTCGCCTACCTTATTGCCGGGCATGCGGATTACCACAATGAAATCCTGCGCGAACGGTATCTCGCAGGTCACGCTGTCGTGAACAGCGTGACCAGTAGCAACACGAACCGGTAGCCGAGCGCGATCGCCGTGGCGCCGATCGTGAGCGCCAATGTCCGCAGCACGCGCCCGTGGTACTGCCTGCCATACACGACGCCGATTGCGGCGTAGAGGTACACGGCGCATACGGCAGCAGTACCGTCGACAATATCCCGTCGACGGTCGGAGACAAGGATCGCTCGCCGCCGAACAACACGCCCACCCACGGGACTGTCGTGCCGACGGACAGGACCAGCAGCAGGAAGGCGTACAAGTGGAGTGAAAAGACCACGTGTGCGGCGAACGGGCGCGTGCTGCGGCGAAACATCAGCGCCGGCAGCGGTGCAAAGGCGAGCGCCATCAGCAGGATCAGCGACCGCGCGTGCAGCGCAACAGAGCCGTCGAAGCGCGGCGCATAGAGCGCCAGCGTTGTCTGCTGCGTCGCGATGTGCCGCGACACGAGCCTCGCCGCGAGCGCGCTCCACGGCTGCGAGTGCAGATGCGAGTCGAGCGGTGTCGTGAACACGAAACCGTGCGTCAGAGATTCTGCGGCGAAGAAGATGACGTTGGCGACGAGAAACAACGCGACCGGTCCGAGATACGGTTTTCGCCGCCCCTCGAGGAACGACACGGTCAGCGTCCCGGGCGCCGCAACCAGGCAGCGAAAACTGCGCAGCAGCCGGCCATCGACGTTGGTGAAGGCCTCGAACGCCTGCTCGAGCAGTCCGCGTAACGTCAGCTCGCGCGGGCTGCGTGGCCGCTCGCCGCACGACGGGCAGTAGGGTGTCGCGACCGCGCGGCGGCACGAGGGACACGTCCACACCCGACGCATTGTGGCGTAAGATCCGGGCCACCACTACAGGAGTTTTCCACCGTGCATCACCACGCCACCATGCCGCTCCGCCGCACCTGGGTCGGGTTCGCCCTGGCCGCTGCCTTCTTGTCCGCTTACGCGCTTCCAAGCGCGCAGCAGGCGTCCCCGAAGAAAGTCCTCAGCGTCGAGGACTATTCGAAATGGCGCACCATCTCCGGGCAGGAGATTTCCGGTGACGGGAACTGGCTTACGTACACGCAGTCGCTGACCAACACTATCGCCGCCGAATCGAAGCCCGTACTGCACGTCGTGCGGCTCGAGACGAATCAGCACGTAGAAGTGCCGAACGCAACCGGCGGGATCTTCTCCGCCGACTCGAAGTGGATCGCGTATCAGGTCGATCCGAGCGGCGGCCGTGGAGGCCGCGGCAGCCGCGGCGGCGCGAACGCACCTGCGATAGAGCCTTCGCCCGGCGGCGACACGGCAGTGCCACCCTCGGCGCCGGGCGTCGCGCCGCCGTCAAACCCGGCCCAGACCACGACGCCGCCGGGACAGAATCCACCGACCACGCCGACGCAGCCGCAGCCGAATCCCCCCACGCCTCCTGCGCCAACGACGACGGCGCCCGCGCCCGCACCGGCAACTTCGCCGGCGCCAGCGCAGGGAACGGGACGCGGCGCGGCGGCAAACGCGCCCACTCCACCGACGCGCGTGGAACTGCGCAACCTCGCGACGGGGACGATCAAGTCCTGGCAGGACATCCAGTCGTTCGCGTTTTCCGCGAACTCCACGCATCTCGTCTTGAAGCGCAAAGCACCGGGCGCCGCGGGCGCCGCCACTGGCCGCGGCGGCGCGAGTGGCGAGGCGCCCGCACCGGGCGGCGGAGCACCAGCCGCCGCCGTCGGCGCAAACGCGCCGCAGGGTCCGCGCGGCACCGACGTCATTATTCATAACCTCGTCACCGGTCGCGACCAGTTGCTGGGAAGCGTCAACGAGATCGCGTTCAACAAGCCGGGCGAATTGCTCGCCTATACCATCGACGCGGCGGTGAAGGACGGCAACGGCCTCTTCGTCATCGATCTGAAGACCAATCGCTTCAACACGCTCGACAACGACGCAAAGATCTACAGCCGTCTCACATGGAGCGACGACGGCACGGCGCTCGCCGTGTTGAAGGGCTCCGAAGTCGAGAAGATGCGCGAGCGCGACAACGTGCTCATCGCCTTTCCGAACGTGCAGTCCGCGTTGTCGGATCTCGAGGCGTCGCCCGCGACGCTGGATCCGGCGAAGGCCGCCAGCTTCCCGAAGGGATGGGTCGTCAGCGACCGCGGCGCGCTCGACTGGAGCGACGACAACAAGCGCGTGTTCTTCGGCGCGAAGGCACAGGTTCCCGCGCCGGACAGCGGCCCGCGAAAAGGGATCGAGGAGCTCGCGAACGTGGATGTGTGGAACACAGCGGACGAGCGCGTCCAGTCGCTGCAGATGAATCGCGCCGAGCAGGATCGCAACTTCACGTTCCGGCAGGTGTTCGACGTCTCCGCCGCGAAGTACGTGAAGCTCGCGGACGAAACGATGCGCGAGCTGGACGTGGCACCCGACGGACGCTGGGCCGCGGGGCGGGACACGCGCGGCTTCGTGCACGACTTCAAGCGGGCCTCCGCTGACATCTATCGCGTCAACACGTCCACGGGCGAGAGGACGCTGATGCTGAAGGCACAGCTGACGAACACGTCGACCGGGAGCCACACGTTCGGCATCTCGCCCGACGGGCATTACTTCCTCTATTGGAAGGACAGCAGGCTCCAGGCGTACGATCTCGACGCGGCTTCGTCCCGCACGCTCGGCGGCACGGCCGCGCCGAGTTTCATCGACATCGAATTCGATCATCCGGGTCCGAAGCCCGCGTACGGGATCGCCGGCTACACGACCGACAAGAAGTCTGTGATCGTCCAGCACCGCTACGACCTGTGGGAGATGCCGCTCGACGGATCGGCAGCACGCAACCTGACCAACGGGGTTGGTACGAAAGGGGAGATTCGGTTCCGCTATGTGCGCACCGAGCCGCTCGAACCAAATCTCGGCAGCCTGACGGCGCCGACCGGAGGGCAGGGAGGTCCCGGCGGCGGTGGATTCGGAGGCGGTCGTGGTGGCAGTGCCGCGGCGCGCGCGACGATCGATCTATCGAAGCCGATCATGCTGTCGGCGTACGGCGAGTACACCAAGAAGGCGGGCTTCTACGAGCTCGCCAACGGCCAACTGAAGGAGCTCGTCTACGAAGACGCCGCGTTCAGCAATCCCGTCAAGGCGGCGAAGGCGGACAAGTACCTGTTCACGCGCCAGACGTTCGTCGAGTTCCCTGACCTCCGCGTGTCGAACGCCGGCTTCAAGGATTCCACGAAGATCAGCGACGCGAACCCGCAGCAGAAGGAGTACATGTGGGGACACCGCATCCTGTTCGATTTCAAAAACAAGGATGGCGTGCGCCTGCAGGGCATCCTCGCGTTGCCGGACGACTACAAGCCTGGTGAAAAGCGGCCAATGCTCGTGACGTTCTACGAGAAGAATTCGCAGAACCTGCACCGCTATAACGCGCCGTCGTATCTCACCGGCATGGGTGGCTCGCCGATGGAGGCCGTGAGCAAGGGCTACATCACCATGCTGCCGGACGTGTACTTCCGCACGGGTGCGTCGCACAGCGACATGCTCGAGTGCGTCGAGGCTGCAACGCGGAAAGTGATCGAGATGGGCTACGCCGATCCAAAACACATCGGCATCACCGGTCACAGTTACGGCGGTGAAGGCGCCGCGTTCATCGGCACGCGCTCGCGCCTCTTCGCCGCGGTCGGGATGGGCGCCGGCGTGACCGACCTCTACTTCGACTTCAACCAGAACTGGGGCTGGTCGTACGCCGTCCAGGGCGGCAGTGGCGCGAACGCGTTCGATTACTACCTGTACAGCCAGGGACGCGAAGCCGTGTCACCGTGGGAGAAGCCCGAGATGTACATGTTCGAGTCCGCGCTCACGCACGTGCCCGAAGTCACGGCGCCGTTCCTGATCATGCACGGCGCCGCCGATCCCACCGTGCCTTTTACGAACGGTCTCGCGATGTACAACGCGCTCCGCTACAACAACAAGAAGGCCGTACTGCTCGCGTATCCGGGCGAGGGCCACGGCCTGCGCGGCGTCGCGAATCGTAAAGATCTGACCGTCCGCTTCTTCGAGTTCTTCGATCACTACCTGAAGGGTGCGCCCGCTCCGAAGTGGCTCACCGAGGGGATTACGTTCCTCGACAAGGAAAAGCCTACGGTTTCGGGATCCGGAGCGTCGCACTGATCATCGCGCTTCCGCTCGCCCCGAACACCAGCGCGAGCGGATGCAAAGTCGCAGGACCGAGTCGATGGGCGCCGAACCACAGGCGCTCGTCGATCCGCCCGAGATAAACCGCCAGGCCGAGCAGTCCGACGATGAGGATGCTCGTAGGAATCGGCGTCCCCTCGAAATATTTCACTTTCCCCGTCCCGCTGTCCGCAAGCGCCTTCGCCGTGACGTTGAATCGCGCCAGACGGCTGACGCCGCACACGACGAAATACGTGAGGATCAGCATGTCCCATCCGCCGCGCATCCCGAGCGTGAAGCCGAGGACCGCAGGCGCGACACCGAACGAGATCACGTCCGCGAGTGAGTCCAGGTCTGCCCCCAGCACGGATTGGCGCGTTCGATTGAGCCGCGCGACGTACCCGTCGAGGACGTCACACACGAGCGCCAGGGGCAGCAGCAGGAACGCCGTCCACAGGAACCGCCGCTCGTCTGCGGCGAGGTAGTCGAGGCACAGAAAGATGGCGATCGTCCCGCACGCCGCGTTGCCGATCGTCAGGGCATCGGCCGGCGTATACGAGCGCAGCATCGACATGTGCCGGCGCGGCGGGTCCATCCCCATAGGGTACTCGATGCGGTTATCCTGAGAGGTGATGATTTCCGGCCGGAAACGGAAGGCGATCACCTTCACGGTCCTCGGCATCTGCCTCGTCGCCGCCGCCGTCACGCTGAACATCAGCTGGCTGGTAATCAACTGGCGCGAGGGGATGCTGATCGTGTTCGGGTCGATCTTCTTCCTCGTCATCATTGCCGGTGGCGTCGTGAACACGATCTTTCTGGTGCGCGAAATCCGCCGCAACGAGCAGCACGACTCCTTCATCAATGCGGTGACGCACGAATTGAAAACGCCCGTCGCGTCCATTCGGCTGTACCTGCAGACGCTGCAGTCCCGCGAGCTGGACGACGAGAAGCGGCGTGAGTTCTACCGAATCATGCTGGAAGACAGCGATCGCCTGCTGCACACGATCGACCAGGTGCTGCGCGCCGGGGCGACGGGATCGATCCTGCGCCGCAGCGCGCGCGTGCGGCTCGACCTCGGGCAGATCGCGCGCGAGTGCGTGGAGCTCGCCCGGACACGGTTTCATCTCGGGCCCGACGCGCTCGAATACGTCGAGCACACGAAAGAAGCCATCGTGCTGGGCGACAGCGAGGAGCTCAAGGCCGCCGTCTGGAATCTTCTGGACAACGCGGTGAAGTACTCGCAAGGAGAGCCGAAAATCGTCGTCGAGGTCGAGGAGCTGCACAACAATCGCGTGGCCGTTCGCGTGACGGATAACGGCGTGGGGATTTCGCCAGAGGAGCTGAAGCGGATCTTCAAGCGGTTTTACCGCATTCCTGCGAGCGTGGCCGTTCGTACCAAGGGCAGCGGGCTCGGCCTGTTCATCGTGCGATCCGTCGCCCGCAAGCACGGCGGACGCGCCTTCGCCCAGAGCGCTGGTCCGGGACACGGGAGCACGTTCACGCTGCTCCTTCCCGCCGCTTCCGCGTGACGGTTCGCATGCCGCAGCACGTGCTCATCGTCGAGGACGAGCAGCACCTCGCCGAAGGCCTGCGCTTCAACCTCGAGGCGGAGGGATTCCGCGCGGAGATCGTCGACAGCGGACGCCGCGCCCTGGCACGTCTGCTCGACCCCGCGGAGCATTTCGACCTCGTTGTCCTCGACGTCATGCTGCCGGACGTGGATGGATTCGCGGTCGCGACCGAGCTCCGGCAGCACCAGAATTTCGTCCCCGTCCTGATGCTCACTGCGCGCGGCCGGCCGGAGGACGTGCTGAAGGGATTTGCCGCGGGCGCCGATGACTACCTCGCGAAGCCGGCGGAGCTGGCGATCCTGCTCGCGCGTATCGGCAGCCTGCTGCGGCGCAGCTCGTGGACCCGAAACGGCGCTCGTCGCGAACCGAGGGCGGATCGGTTCACATTCGCCGGAAAGACCGTGGATTTTGATACGCTCGACCTCACCGTCGGCGACCGCGTTCTGCAATTGACCCTCATGGAGGCCAACCTGTTGCGGTACCTCATCGAACACGAAGGGAAAGTCGTCTCGAGAAAGACGATGCTCGAGCAGGTGTGGGGACTTCACGAAGACACGGACACGCGAGCGATCGACAACTTCATCGTGCGTCTGCGGCGCTACATCGAAACCGAACCCGCCAGGCCGAAGCACCTGTTGACTGTGCGCGGCGTCGGGTACAAGTTCATCGCCAGCCCTGAATGATCACTCTGCTGCTGATCGCGATTCTCTTTCAATCCCCCGCACTCACCGGTGTCGTCGTCGACTCGACCTCAGCGCCCGTTCGTGGTGCGATGGTCACGGTGACTGTCAACGACATGGCGGTGACCGTCGAAACGGCACAGGACGGTACGTGGACCGCCGCCCTTCCGGCAAGCGCGTCCGGCGCAACCGTTCGAGTTACCGCGACCGGCTTTTCTCCCGTCGAGCGTACGGTGAAAGTGCCCTCGCCGGCGCTCCGCACCGAGCTGCGCCTTGAAGCGATCGCCGAACAGATCACGGTGTCCGCTGAGTCATGGCCGGCACGCCTCTCCATCGAGAGCAGCGTGACGACGATCGATCGTTCGACGATCGCCGCCGCGCCCGCGCTGCGTCTCGACGATCAGCTCCGTATGGTCCCCGGCTTCAGTCTTTTCCGCCGCACATCGTCTGCAGTGGCGAATCCGACGACGCAGGGAGTGACGCTACGCGGCCTGTCGGCCTCGGGCGCCAGCCGCACTCTTGTCGTTTCGGACGACGTGCCGCTGAACGATCCGTTCGGCGGCTGGGTCTACTGGGATCGAATTCCAGTTGCGGCGCTCCAGCGGGTGGATATTCTGCGTGGCGGCTCGGGCGACGTGCACGGAAACGACGCGCTGGGCGGCGTCATCCGGTTGACCACACGAACGAGCAGCGGCGCAGAAGCGTGGATCGACGGCGGGTCGCGCGGTTCCCAGCGGATCTCCGGCTACGCGGCGATCTCGCGCGACGGCCTGATCGCCGGCGGGTCGGGCGAGCGACTCGCCACGGACGGCTATCGCGTCGTGGCGCCGGAAGCGCGTGGCGTCATCGACGTGCCGGCCGATTCGCACGCCACTTCGGGTCTTGGATGGATCGGCGCCACTCACGGCGCGCTGCAGGGTACGGCGCGTGGCGGGTACTTTACAGAGGATCGCGGCAACGGGACGCCAGCGCAGGTGAACGGTACGGTGACGCGGTGGGGCGGCGGGAACGCGCACGGTCTCGCCGGCGGCGGTGTCTGGGAAGCGCGCGGCGACGTGAGCGCGACCAGCTATCGGCAGACGTTTTCGGCAGTGGCGACGAGTCGCGCGACCGAGCGCCTGACGAACCTGCAGTGGGTCGGATCGACGGGCGGCGGCGTTGGCGTCAGCTGGATTCTCCAGCGACGGAATGTCGAAGGGCTCATCGCATTCAACGACCGCATCGCGCGCGCGAATCTCGACGAGGCTTCCATCGCAATCTCCGGCGTGCAAAGCGCGATCGCTCGAACCCGTGCCCGGCAACACGGCGAAGGCGTGATGGGGCAGATCCGCTTTATGCCATCCACGCGCCTCACACTCGATGCCGGAGCTCGCGCGGACTATTGGCGGCTCACGAAGCTGGCATCTCCGGACATCGCGACCAACAAGGGTTTCTTCGAACCGCGCGTGGGCGCCACGGTGTCCTTTGCATCTGGCATGACACTTCGGGGGACCTGGATGAGCGGCTTCCGGACGCCGACGATGAACGAGCTCTATCGTTCGTTCCGTGTCGGCAATACGACGACGCAGGCGAATGCGTCGTTGAAAGCAGAAGAATCGCACGGCCCGGAAGTCGCCTTCACCATGCGGCGCGATCGGTGGACGGCTCGCGCGATTGCGTACGCGACATGGCTCGACGGCGCGGTCTACAACCGGACCTTGTCAGCATCATCCTCGGCAATCGTTCGCGAGCGCACCAACGGCGACGCCCGAACCATCGGATCAGAACTCGAGCTCGAATGGCGCGCCCATCGAGGGATCACGGTGACAAGCGCCTGGGCGATCAACGACGCCACCTTCACGTCGGGGGAGCTCGACGGCAAGCGCGTGCCTCAGGTGCCGCGCGCGTCGGGATCGATCGGCGCTCGTGCGAATGCGGGCGCCTTCGCGGGCGCGGCGACACTGCGCATCATCGGCGCGCAGTTCGATGATGACCGCAACGAACTCGGGCTCGCGCGCGGATCGCTGCTCGATGGCCGTGCGGGATGGCGGTGGTCGCGGCGCGTTGAGCTGTTCGCCGCGCTCGAGAACGCGCTGGACGAGGAGCTGGACACGGGACGAACGCCGATTAGAACCGTCGGCGCGCCACGGTTGTGGCGTGCCGGCCTGACGCTCAAGTACTGATTCGTATGCGAAACGCCGGTTGGCGCGCCGTCATGGCGTGCGCCGCTGCCGTGGCCGCGTGGTGCATCGCGCCCGCCGCGGCGCCGGAGCACGCGACCTACACCGAAACGATTCCAGGATCGTCTGTGACATTCGACATGGTCGCGATTCCGGGAGGGACATTCGTCATGGGCAGTCCAGTGACGGAGCGTGGACGTGCTGATGACGAAGGACCGGCGCACCAAGTGCGGATCGCGCCGTTCTGGATGGAGCGTACCGAGACCACGTGGGACGAGTATGACGCGTTCGCCTTCGCGCAGGCGATCGCGGCGGGCGGCCGCTCGGCGCAGCCGTCCGCGGCTCCGGGAGGCGCGGATGCCATCACGCGCCCCACGCCTCCTTACGCCGACGAGTCCTTCGGCTTCGGCAAGGGACGGCAGCCGGTCATCAGCGTCCAGTACCACGCCGCAATGGAGTATTGCCGCTGGCTTTCCGCAAAAACAGGAAAGGTGTATCGCCTTCCGACGGAAGCCGAGTGGGAATATGCGGCGCGCGCCGGATCGTCGGCGCCGTACAGCTTCGGGGCCGACGCTTCGAAACTCGCGGCGAACGCGTGGTTTGCCGCGAACTCCGGCGGCCGCCCGCATCCCGTGGGGCAGAAAGCCGCGAATCCCTGGGGCCTGTTCGACATGCACGGCAACGTTGCGGAATGGACCGTTGATCACTACGATCCACGGCAGTACGCAAAAGTGCCGGCCGGAACGGTCGGTCCGGTCGCGCTTCCGTCGGACCGGCGGTATCCCTACGTAGTCCGCGGTGGATCGTGGGACGATCCGGCGGAACGGCTGCGGAGCGCCGCGCGGCGCGCGTCGAACGAAGCGTGGAACCGGCGCGATCCGCAGAGTCCACAGAGCATCTGGTGGCATACCGACGCGATGTTCGTGGGCTTCCGCGTCGTCCGCGCCGTCGAGGAGCAGGAAAACCTGAAAGGGCTGCGCTCGCGCATTACGCCGGCGAGCCGGTAGCCGTTCGAACAGGAGCACGAGTAATGAGCACGACTCGCCGGGATTTTCTAAAAACCACAACGACAGCAGCGCTCGGCGCGGCGATCGTTCAGAACGGGACTGCGTTCGCCGGTCATGTCGCCGGAAGCGACGCGATCCGGATCGGGCTGATTGGCTGCGGTGGACGAGGAACTGGCGCGGTCGACGACGCGCTGACGTCCTCGCAGGGGGTGACCCTCGTCGCCATGGGCGACCTGTTCGCGGATCGATTGACGGCGAGCCGCACGCGACTGAGCGAAAAGTTCGGCAAGGCGATCGACGTGCCCGCCGACCGATCGTTCACCGGCTTCGATGCGTATCGGAAGGTCCTCGCGAGCGATGCGAATTACATCATTCTTGCGACGCCTCCCGGGTTCAGGCCGATCCATCTCGCCGCGGCTGTTGCGGCCGGCAAGAACATCTTCACCGAGAAGCCAGTGGCAGTCGATGGCCCCGGCATCCGCGCCGTGCTGGACACATACGAGCAGGCGCGCGCAAAAGGACTTGCCATCGCGGCCGGCACTCAGCGCCGCCACCAGACCGGCTACCTCGAGACGATGAAGCGCATCCACGACGGCGCGATTGGCAACGTCCTGTCGGCGCGCTGCTACTGGAACCAGGGCTTCCTGTGGAAGAAGGATCGGCAGCCGGAGTGGTCGGACGCCGAATGGCAGCTGCGCAACTGGCTGTACTTCACGTGGCTGTCGGGCGACCACATCGTCGAGCAGCACGTCCACAACATCGACGTCGTCAACTGGGCGATGAACACGCATCCCGTTCGCGCCAACGGCATGGGCGGCCGCCAGGTGCGCACGAGCCCCGAATTCGGCCACATCTTCGATCACTTCGCGATCGACTACGAGTACGAGAACGGCACGACGCTGATGAGCATGTGCCGCCAGATCGAAGGTTGCGACAAGAGCGTGTCGGAAGCGTTGGTCGGCGAGAAGGGCACGAGCCAGGTGGACAAGTACACGATCACCGGCGCGAAGGCGTGGAAGTTCCCTGGCACCGACAATCGGCCCTACGTGCAGGAGCACGCGGACTTCATCGCGAGCATCCGCGCCGCCAAGCCGTACAACGAGCTCAAGACTGTTGCCGAGAGCACGCTCACCGCGATCATGGGGCGCATGTCGGCTTACACGGGAAAGGTGGTGACCTGGGAGCAGGCGCTCAACTCGAAGGAGCAGCTGATGCCGCCGGGACTCACGCTCGGGCCGCTGCCCACGCCGCCGGTTGCCGTGCCAGGACAGACGTCGATTACGTAAGGAGTTCAAAGGGTTCAAAAGGTTCAAAGACGCAATGGGTCGTGGCGCACAGCTGATGGCCGTGCTTGGCGTCGCCTGGCTCGCGTCCGCGGATTCGCAGCAACTGGCGCGGTTCGAGTACTCGGAGCCGCATATGGGCACGCTTATGAAGATCGTGCTTTATGCGGACGACGAGACTTCCGCGCGTGACGCATCGCACGCGGCGTTCGCGCGGATTGCCGCGCTCGACGAGACCTTCAGCGACTATCGTGATTCCAGCGAGGTCATGCGCCTTTCGCGGGCGTCCGGCGGCGCGCCGGTGAAGGTGAGCGATGACCTGTTCCGGGTGCTGCGCGCGTCTCAGGCGCTTGCGCGCGCGAGCGACGGCGCGTTCGATGTCACCGCCGGCCCCCTCACGATCCTGTGGCGGTACGCGCGGCGGCACTCGGAGGTGCCTTCGGCCGATCGGCTCGATGCCGCCCGCGCGCTCGTCGGCGATGCAAAGATGGAGCTCGACGACGCGAATCACACGGTGTGGCTGCGCGTCCCCGGCATGCAGATCGATCTCGGCGGCATCGCGAAAGGTTTCGCTGCGGATGAAGCTGCGCTGGTTCTCACGCGAAGCGGAATCAGCCGCGCACTCGTCGCTGCTGGTGGCGACATCGTTGCGACAGACGCACCTCCCGGACAGGATGGCTGGCGGGTTGCCGTCTCCAGTCTTCCGCCGGCGCCGGCCGGTCCGGTTACGCTGCGGAACGCAGCCGTGTCCACGTCCGGCGACGCCGAACAGTTCTTCGAGGCGAACGGCGTCCGCTATTCCCACATCATCGATCCGCGGACGGGACACGCACTCGAAGGGCGCAGCAGCGTGACCGTCATTGCGCCGAACGGCACTACCTCTGATAGCCTCGCCACGGCGGTTTCGGTGATGGGTCCCGAGTCAGGATTACGCCTCGTAGAGGCGACGAGCGGCACGGCGGCCCGCATCACGCGGATGGACAAGGACGGCCGCGCGCAGGTGTTCAGATCGGCGCGCTGGCAGGAGAGGTAGGCACTATGGAACGCCGAACGTTTCTCGGGGCGCTAACGGCTCCGTTACTCGTGGCGGGCGTCACGGCACAGGAGCGGGCGCAGGCGATCAAGCCCGCTCCCCGGAAGGGACGCCTGAAACAGGGAGTCACTCGGGGCGTGTTCGGGCGCGGCGCAACGCTCGAAGACTCCTGCCGCGAGGCAGCGCGCCTCGGCATCGAAGGCTTCGACCTGATCGGTCCCGCGGACTGGCCGACGCTGAAGAAATATGGTCTGGTGCCGTCGATGTATCCCGGAGGGCCGGGGGGCACGATCCCGATCGGTCCGAGTCACAAGGACACGCACGAGAAGCTCATCCCGCAGATGCACGCGGCGATCGACGAAGCCGCCGCCAATGGCGTGCCGAACATCATTTCGCTGGCGGGCGAGCGGCGAGGCTTGAGCGAGGCGGAGGGAGCGGAGAACTGCGTCGCCTTCTTCAACGCCGTGAAGTCGCACGCGGAGGATAAGCAGGTGACGATCTGCCTCGAGTATCTGAACAGCAAGGTGAATCACAAGGACTATATGTTCGACCACATCGCGTGGGGTGTGGACGTCATGAAGCGCGTGAACTCACCCCGCGTCAAGATCCTCTACGACATTTATCACGCCCAGATCATGGACGGCGACATCGTCCGCAACATCCGCGATCATTTCCAGTGGATCGGCCACTTCCACACCGGCGGCAATCCCGGGCGTCACGAGATCGATGACACGCAGGAGCTGAACTACCGCTTCATCATGAAGGCGATCGCCGACCTGGGGTTCACCGGCTTCGTGACTCACGAGTACTCCCCGACGCAGGGAAACGATCCGATCAAGGAGCTCGTCAAGGCGATTGAGATTTGCGCAGTGTGACGACCGCGTCCGACGCGACGCCCGTCCGGCGCTCGCGGCGGCCGTCGGGCCACTGAATGACGACGGCGCCAATCGCCGGCGACGCGCCGAGCCCGAAGTGGACGCGCGCGTCGCTCGCCGACAGGTAGCTGCCATCGGTGCGTACGCGCCGCCAGAGGGTCGGTCGTCCCTGCCGCTCGATCCCGATCCACGCGCCGAAGGCGAACCGGTTTCCGTCCGGCTGGCGCAGCGCGATCTCGACCCAGTGGTTCTTTCCACCCGCCTCGACGTACTGATTCAACAGCAGCATCGCCGGACCGCCGTTGTTCGTCGCGACGACATCGACGTCGCCGTCATTGTCGATATCGCCGAAGGCGGCGCCGCGCCCGACGTCCGAGCGTGAAAAGGCGGGACCCGCCGCGGCGCCCGTCTCACCGAAGCGGCCCTGCCCGATGTTGCGGAACAGCTGGTTCTTCATCCGGAATGGCCGCGGCTGTCCGCGTTGCGCCTCGATCACGTTGACCGCGCCGTTGGCGATGAACAGATCGAGCGCGCCATCGTTGTCATAGTCGAACCAGTCGGTGCCGAAGCCGGTGTACGCCGCGGTTGGCGCTGCCAGTCCCGCGCGCACGCGCGCATCCTCGAAGTTCCCCTGCCCGTCGTTGACGTAGAGCGCGAAGGTTTCGCCGACGATGTTGGTGACGAAGAGGTCCTCGTCGCCGTCGCTGTCGAAGTCGCCCGAGGCAATGCCCATGCTGCCCTCGGGATTCCCCGCCGCGTTGACCGCGGCGCCGGAGAGCAGCCCGTCATCGGTAAAGGTGCCATTCTGCCGATTGATCCACAACTGGTTCGGCGTGGCGTCGTTCGCGACGTAGAGGTCAGGCCAGCCGTCGGCGTTGTAGTCTCCCGTGACGACGCCGAGGCCCGCACCATAGGCCTTGCTGATTCCCGCCGCTTCCGTGGCATTCGAGAAGCGGCCGCCTCCCTCGTTCCGATACAACACGTCCGGTACGGGCTTGTAGGCGCGCGGACTGCAGTAGTCGCGGGCGCCGACCGCATCGTGGCAGATCTTGTTCGACGCGAGTGTGAAGTCGAGATAGCGGGCGACGAACAAGTCGAGCCGGCCGTCGCGATCGTAGTCGACGAATGCCGCGCTGGTGCTCCAGAGGGATTCACGTATCCCGGCGGCCATGGTGACGTCGCTGAACGTGCCGTTGCCGTTGTTGTGGAATAGCGCGGCGCTCTCGAACCCGGTGACGAATAGATCCAGATGCCCGTCGCCGTCGTAATCGCCGACGGCGGCGCCCATGCCGTAGGTGCGCAGCGCGAGTCCCGCGCGCTCGGTGACGTCGGTGAAATGAAGCGTCCGCTTGCCGTCTTTCGCGACCGTCAAGTCATTGCGGAAGAGACGCGAGGACGGCCCGGTCGTGCGTGCGAGCGGCCTGCCCGCCGTAGCTTCAGCGAAGGTGGGCCCTCCCTGGACGAAGAACACGTCCAGGTCACCGTCATCGTCGTAGTCGAACAACGCGACGCCGGCACCCATCTGCTCGGCCATGTAGTACTGGCCGGTGGCGCCGCTGACGTGTGTGAAGGTCAGCCCGGTGGAGGACGATGCGTCGACGAACAATGGCGCCTGTGCGCTCAGATACCTGTCGCTCCCACCCCCCGCCAATCTGGTGTAGCTTCCGCCTTCAGACGGAAGAAACAGTGCGGTGAACACGAGAGCCCCCGCTGTCACATTCCGCCTAAGGGCGGAAGCTACAGTAGTCGTGTTGGAGGTCATCGAATGCTCGCCAGGTTGCGCTCGATCGCGGCAGCGAGGTCCGTGTCGCCGAACTTCAGCGCGAGATCGCGTGCGGCGGTGGACCACTTGATGCCCTCGGCGCGGCGGCCTGCCTGCACGTGCGCGACACCGAGCGCGAAGAGATACCGCGGGGCTTCGGCGTCGCGCGGCTCCGTAATGGCCTGCAGCTCGCGGACCGCGTCGTCCAGCCGGCCGCGGGCAATCAGCATGCGTCCGTAGTTGAAGCGTGCGATGCGCAGAGTCGGCTGCGCCTCGACGGCGCGCTGGTACTCCGTCATAGCCTCGTCGATTCTGCGATCTCGCTCGAGGATCTGTCCGAGGTTGTTGTGCGCCTGCGCGTGCAGCGGGTTCAACTCGAGCGCGCGGCGGTACGCCTCCGCAGCACCGTCCCACTGTTCCTGCATACCGAGCAGCACGCCGTAGTCGTAATGCGCGTCCGCAACGTTGACCGCAAGCGTCACGACCGCGCGGTAGTGCTCCTCCGCCTTGCGCCAGTTGCGCGCGCGGCCGTACAGCGAAATCAGGTTGGCGTGCGCCTGCGCGAACGAGGGATCGAGCGCCAGCGCCGCTTCGTGTGCGGCAATGGCCCCCTCGACGTCACCCGCGTCAGCGAGCTTGATGCCGCGCTGCAGCAGCGCGACGGGATCGCCGCGCAACGAGTGCACGGCGGTCAGCATGGGGTCCGGCACCGCAGGCCAGCGTGCGCCGAAGCGCGCGTGCCGTTCGAGCGCGGCCTGTGCCTCCTCCCGGCGTCCGAGCGCACGGTAGGACAGCGCCAGCGCGTAGTGCGCTGCGCCGAACTCGGGAAACAGCGAGATCGCCCGCTGGAAATATTCGACGGCCGCCTCGTGTCGCCCCTGCGCCGCCGCGATACGACCGAGACCGAACGCCACGGCTGGCGCGCACTCGGGGTTCGTGAGCGCGGCGAACAGCCGCTGGCTCGCGTCGAGGTTTCCCGCGTCCAGCAGCGCTTCCGCCAGCTTGACCCTCGCGGGAACGTAGTCCGGCGAGGCGGCGAGCGCAGCCTCGAGCTGACCGGCCGCCTCCGCAGGCCGTCCCTGCCGCTGTAGTACGACGGCGTCGAGGTAATGCCACTCGAACGCGCGCGGCGCGAGCGCCTGTGCACGCGTATAGACCTGGTGCGCGGCGTCCCATTGCTCCCACGCCTGCAGCACGCGGCCCAGCGCACCGGTGAACGTCGCGTCCGTCTGGTGGGCGGCGGCCTCACGATGCGCGCGCGCAATGGCGTCGCGTGCCGCGGACGGATAGGACTCGAGCGACAGAACGGGAAGCGGAGGAGCGGATGCCTGTGCGGGGACTCCCGTGACGCCGAGCAGCGTGACGAACAGCAATGGACCGAACATCCCTTTGCGGACCAGAGCGCGCGTTGAAACACCAAGGGCG
>DASPXV010000183.1:0-10319 GCA_035637115.1 Vicinamibacterales bacterium | reverse complement strand
GAATTTCCCACCTTCTCGCTTCGCGCTACGGTGGGCAGGCTCCTAGAACAAGAAGCGAACCTGAAACTGCCACATGCGAGCGGGATCGATGTTGGCCAGCGCCGGGAGCGCGTTCGTGGCCGTGCCGGCGGCGACCACCTGGCCGAACGTCGAGTTCACCGTCGCGGCGTCCCCGTATGTCGTCTGCGCGCGGCCGAGGATGTTCGCGTGGTTCAACAAGTTGAAGCCCTCCATGCGGAGGAGAAGTGTGCGCCCTGCCGGCTTGATCCGCCCCTCGATGAAGAGGCCGGCGTCCTGCGTGCCCGTGCCGCGGAACGCGGACTTGCCGAGGACTTTGCCGTTCACAACGGGACGATCGTTGTTCGCACCGTCGCCGTTGTTGTCGATGCCGGTCACCGCGTTGAACGGGCGCGCCGAGGCGAACTGCATCAGCGTGCCGGCGGTGATGCTGTACGGCAGGTTATAACTCCCCGTGATGACTGCGCGGTGCCGCTGATCGACGACGCTCGGGCCGCGCTCCTCTTCCCCGAGACGTGAGATGTGCGCATCGTTCGGCCCGATGCCGTTGCCGTCCGGCTCGGTAGTGTTGGTGGCCTTCGACAGCGTGTAGCTCACGGCTCCCTGGAACTTGCGGCTGCCGCGGTAGCTGACCTGCGCCTGCAGGCCATCGTAGTCGGCGGTGCCGAGATTCATCAGCACGTTGATGTTGCGGACGCCGCCGTTCACCGGCACGATCGGACGCGTCGCGTTGGCCGCGGCGACGGTCCTGACCTGGCCGATCGCAGTGCGGTCGAACGGCGCCGGCGCGTTCAAATCGACGCTGCGATCGAGATCGGTCCAGTGCTGGTGCACGTAGTCGGCGCCTGCGAAGAGGCCTTTCCTGACCTCGCGCTCGGCGCCGATTGACGTCACCTGGCTGCGTGGATTCACGAACGCATCCGGATAATTCGGCAGCAGATCGAAGTTCAGGCCATACGTCGCGAACTGCCGCCTGTAGAAGTCCCGCTGCCCCGCGCGGATCGTGATGTTGCGCGCGGGCTGCTGCGCGAGCGGCAGCGTCCGCGGATCGATAGTCACCGGCACGCACGTCAAGCAGTTCGGGAAGCCCGTCTGTCCCGGCGCCGCGGTGTAGGTGACGATGCCGTCGAGTCCACCCGTCAGCGCGCTCGCCAGCGCATTGGCGCGGATCTGCGTGTAGTACATCGCGTACCCGCCGCGAATGACGAAGCGTGAATCCCCCTGCGGATGCCACGCGAAGCCGAGCCGCGGCGCGAAGTTCTTCGTTGCGTCGGTCAGCGTCTGGCGGTCGTAACGCAGGCCTGCATCGATCGTGAACTGATCATTGACGCGGAACCGATCCTGGACGAAGAGCGCCGACATCCACTGGGTCAACTCGTAGCTCGTGATGCCGTAGCTGACCGGCTGGGTGTATTGCTGCACGTCCGCGAGCGTCAGCTGCGTGAAAGGCGCCGTCGTCGTGTTGAGGAACGTAAACGTGCCGAGCGTCGCCTGGCCGGGCTCGCTGCCGGTGCCTCCCGATGTGTGATGAATCACACTGCCGCCAAACCGCAGGCTGTGCGCGCCGCGGGACAGCGAGACCGTGTCCGAGAACTGGTACTGACGGCCCGAGATGTCCGCCGCGCGCGATTCGCCGATCGTGAACGGCACCGAGCCCGCGCGGGAGTACGTGGTCGAAGGATTCTGGGCCTCCCAGAGCGTGACGGGAGCCCCATCCAGGAACGCGAATCGCGCCTCGTTGAGGAGGTTGGAGCTGACGACCGCCGTGTGATTGAGCTGTGCCGACCGCGAGCCGCGCGTATACCTGCGCGCGACGGTCGGCGCGCTGGTGCCGACAACCGCATCATTCGGATTGGTATCGAAGAAGTGATCGTAATTTCCGCGCACCATCAGCGTCTGCGCCGGCGTCAACTTGTGATCGATCCGGGCGTTGAGCAGCTTCTGCCGGTAATGCCCGACATATTCAAGACTCCCGTCGGCCGGCAGCACGAAGGCGGGCAGCGTGCTCGAGAGAAGCGTCGTGCGGTCCTGCCGCGTGTAATCAGCGGTGGCGAAGAAGAACGTCTTGTCCTTCACGATCGGCCCGCCGATTGAACCGGAGAGCTGGTTCAATTCGTCCGGCGAATCCGCGGGATTGATCGCCACGAGCGTGGTCGGCGTCGTGCACGTCGGCACCGACGGCGGGCAGTAACCTGTCGTCCCGAACGTCTTCGCCTGCAGTCCGCCCGGACGGGCGAGGTAGACGCCTTCACCGCGCGTGTCGTTGGTGCCCGACTTGGTGACGATGTTCAGCGCGGGGCCGGCCGTCCACCCGAATTCGGCGGAAAACGCGTTCGCGAGGATTGCCGCTTCCTGCACGGCGCCAATCGGTACCGTCGTCAGCATCGTCTGCCGCCCCCATCCCTCGTCGTTGCTCGCCCCGTCGAGCATGTACGTCGTCGTGCGGCGGCTGCCCGAACCGGTGATGAAATAGGTGGCGTTGACGAACAGGTCGCCGGTGCCTTTGCCCTGCCGAAACGCGGAGTTGAGCAACGGCAGCGTGGTGATCTTGCGGCCGAGGATCGGCGTCTCGTCGATCGTCGCGCCGTCCAGCCGGCCGCCGATCTGCGAATCCGCGCGCACGCCGTCGCTCGTGCCGTAAACGGTGACCTCGGACTTTTCAACGCCCACGAGGAGTTTCACCCTCAGCGTCGCCCTTTCGCCGGACCGGAGGCTGATGTTGTTGCGCGTCTCGTCGGCGAAGCCCTGCTTCGTCACGCTGAGCGTGTAAGTTCCGGTCAGCGACAGCGCCGGAAACGACGCGGTTCCATCGGCGCCGGACATCAACTCGCGGACCGCTCCTGTCTGATTGTTCGTCACGGAGACCTTGGCGTCTTTGACGACGAGCCCCGCCTGGTCCGTAACGATCACAAGAATCCCCGCGTTGTTCGGCGACTGCGCGCTCGCGACAGCACCGACAGCAAGCACCATAAGCACCATCAGCACCCGCACCGTTAGCACCTTTGGCACCTTCAGCACTGTTAGCACCTCACCAGTCATTTCGAATCCACCACGTAACCCTTGAAATAGCTCGTGCTGTCTGTCTTCGCCCACAGGCCGACGCGTCCGCTGACCGGCGGATGCAGGACAGGATTGTTCTCCGGGAAGAGATCGGGATTCGGCGGTGCGCCGTGGCCACCGGGTAATACGCGAACTGCGCGCCGACGCCTTCCGCCGTGCCGCCATAGCCGCTCAATTCTGCGTACGTCCGCACGGCGCTGATGAACGACACGCCAACGAGCGGCCCGATGAGGATGAGCATGACCCACCACGCGCGCGACGAGAGCAGCTCGCGCCATTCCTTCTCGAGGAGCCAGACGAAGGGGGACTTACGTAAGCACAAGGAAGAGGTTCTCGACGCTATCGGGGTTCTCGACGCGGAAAGACACCATGGGCGCAGACATGGAGATCGGAAAAGTCTACCGAGGGGGATCAGCTACTACCAGAGGTCGTAGTATTTGGAAATTGGGAAATTGGGAAATTGGGAAATTCAGGGCAGACGGCTGACCAGCAGCTCCATTCCCTGATGAAGCGCCGGGGCGGCCGCGAGCACAGCGGCGGCGAGGCACAGCGTGCCGCCAATCAGCATGACGGAGCCGAAGGGGGTCGGCGCCTGGGGCGCGGGATGCGGCGAGACGAGGCGACGGACGCGCGATTCGATGCTGCCGCCGAGATAAAACGCGCTGGCGAGCTCGGGAGTGTTGCGAGGGGGCGCCAGGCGCGCGACGCGAATCAACGCCTCGGCGAGCGCGACAGCAGACGACGGAAGATGCGCGACCGCGGCCGCGTCTGCCGCTTCTTCCGCCGCGCGGGCCCACGCGCGATCGAGCTCGCTTCCGCGGCGCAGGAGGTCGGGGCACGCCCGGATCAGGAAGCGCTTCAGATTGTCTTTCACGGTCACGTGCGCCGCTTCGTGGCGCAGCATCGCGCCCACTTCCTCACGGGTGCATGCGCCGAGCACGCGTTCCGAGATAAAGAGCGCAGGGCGCGAAACGCCGATGACGGCGACGGTGGGAAACGGCTCATCGATCGCAAACAGCGGCAGTGTCGTGTCGAAACCCTCGATGCGGCGTCCCCTCCCCTGCCATTCGCGGCGAACGCGGCGCGTTGCCCGCCAGGCAGCGATCACACGCGAGCCACTGCGAATCATCAGCGAGGCACCCGCAACACCGAGCAGCATCAGCGTCCGCGCGAGCGCTTCGTCTGAATCACGCGGCTCGTAGGCGAGATAGATCGGCAGCGTGATGCCCGCCGCGATCACGGCCGCGAGCGCCGCGGGAAGCATGCGCAGCCGGAAGAGCATCGCCGCGCGCGAGGCCGGAGAATGACGTTCCAGCCGCCGTGACGCCGCCGGCGCGAGCCACGACACGAATCCTGACGCGATCACGACGACAACCGCGAACGTCGAGAACGTGAGCGTAAGCGCGAAGAGCCACAACCTCATCGCCCGCTCTCCTGCTGGCGGCGCTTTTCGCGGACCAGCCGTTCGAGCTCGTCGAGCAGCTTCTCGTCCTGGCGGCTGACTTCTTCGACGAAACAGGAAAGGACGGGATGCGCGCTGTCGCCCGACAGCAGCGGTTGGATCGCGCGGGTGATCAGGCCGGACTCGAGCTCGGACCGCGTGCTCGTGGCGCGATAGACGAAGGCGCGCCCGCTCTTGCGCCGTTCCAGCACTCCCTTCCTGTGCAGCCGCTCCATCGTCGTCATCAACGTCGTGTAAGCGGCCGCCGGGAAGTCCTCGCACAGATCGCGCACGGTCGCGTCGCCGCGGCGCCACAGCGCCTCGAGGACGCGAAGCTCCAGCGCCCCGAAAATGGATGCGAGCCCGGGCGATTTCCGGCGAAGGTGCATGAGCGTCAAGGATAGCGCAGAATTCGGGGATGGATTTGAGCCCGATGCTGGCGACGCTGGCCGACGCGCCGCTGGTGCACAAAGGCCTCGTCTACGAGCCCAAGTACGACGGCATCCGGGCGCTCGTCGAGGTCCTCCCGCGCGGCCGCACGCGCCTGTGGTCCCGCAACGGGAACGAGAAGACGAACCAGTTCCCCGCGGTCGTGAAGGCGCTCGAGGCGCTCTCGGCGAATCTGAAGAGACCCATCGTGCTCGACGGCGAGGTCGTCGCCCTCGACGAGTCCGGCCGTCCGGCGGGATTCCAACGACTCCAGGGACGGATGCACCTCCTCGGTTCCCGCGACATCGAGCGCGCCGAGCAGGCGCAGCCTGTCGCGTTCATCGCGTTCGATCTGCTGCGCGATGGCAACGAGGACCTATGCAAGCTGCCGTTGACGGCACGACGGCAACGACTTGAGAAAATCTTCGAAGAAGACTTCCGCCTGAAGGCGGAAACTACAGGGACGACGAGTAAACGTCAGGCCGCGACCAGCGAACGTCACGCCGGCCCCTCAGAAGCTCGCAGCTTCCGCCTTCAGGCGGAAGGACACGTGATCCGTCTCAGCGAGCAGGTCGCCGGTGACGCGACGGCGCTCCACGCCCGCGCGGCGAAAGAAGGATGGGAAGGGCTCATCGCGAAAGACGCCGCATCCACCTATGAGCCGGGGCGCCGCTCGCCGGCGTGGCGGAAAATCAAGTTGGTCAAAGAGCAGGAGTTCGTCGTCGGCGGCTGGACCGAGCCGCGGCAGACGCGGCAGTACTTCGGGGCGCTGCTGCTCGGCGTGCAGGAAGCGGGACGATTGAAATACGTCGGGCATACCGGCACCGGCTTCGATCAGAAGGAGCTCGCGCGCGTGGGGAAGCTGCTCAAGGCGCGCGAAATTCCCTCATCACCGTTCTCGGAGCGCATCAAAACCAACGAACCCGCGCATTGGGCGCGTCCGGATCTCGTCGCGCAAGTCCGATTCACCGAGTGGACGGCCGACGACAAGCTTCGTCATCCCGTGTATCTGGGCCTGCGCGACGACAAGGGCGCGGGAGAAGTCGTGCGAGAGAATCCGGCTGCGCCATCTTCAGTGATCGAACAACTCCGGGCACTGGAGGACGCGCGCAAAGATGGCGTGCTGACGCTTCCAAATGGCGATCGCCTCAAGGTGACGAACGTCTCGAAGGTCTTCTGGCCGAAGCTGAAGATCACGAAAGGCGAGCTGCTTCGCTACTACGTCGAAGTATCGCCGTACCTGCTCCCGGCAGTGGCCGATCGACCGCTGGTCATGAAGCGCTTTCCCAACGGTGTGGACGGCAAGGCGTTCTATCAGCAGCGCTCGCGCGAAGAACGGCCGCCGGCGGGCGTCCGGATCGAGATGCTGGCCGACGACACGGATCCAATCAGCGAACCGGATGCCAAACGGCTCATCGGCGGATCGCTGACGACGCTGCTGTACATGACGCAGATTGCGGCCATCTCGCAGGACCCGTGGTTTTCCCGCGTGCACTCGCCGCTGGATGCGGATCACGTCGCGCTCGATCTCGATCCAACCGATCGCGCGACGTTCGCGAACGTCGTCGACGTTGCGCGGTGGGTGCGCGACGAGCTGAAGGCGCTGGGCATCCCCGGATTCCCGAAGACGTCAGGGTCCAGCGGACTGCACATCTATATCCCGCTGCCGCCAGGCACGTCGTACGAAACCGGCCAGCTCCTCTGCCAGATCGTCGCGACGCTCGTGGCGACGAAGCATCCGAGAGTCGCGACCGTGGAACGCACGGTCGCGCGGCGGCCGCGAGGGACCGTGTACGTCGATTATCTGCAGAACATCCTCGGCAAGACGCTCGCGACCGCGTACAGCGCGCGGGCGAGCGATTACGCGGGCGTCTCGACGCCGCTGGCGTGGAAAGAGGTGGATGGAAAGCTGGATCCGCGCGACTTTACGATTCGCACGGCGCCTGCGCGGTTCCGAAAGGTTGGAGATTTGTGGGAAGGCCTGCGGACGTCGGCGCCCGCAGACCTTAAGGCCGTGCTCGAGAAGTTCACCCGACGCTCGCCCTAGAAGGTGGTGCTCTCCTCGTCTTCTTCCTCGTCGAGGTCGTCGGTGTCATCGAACTCGTCTTCTTCTTCGTCGCTGGCGACGCCGCGGATCTCCTCGTCCCCCGCGCCGGTCATGTCGTCCTCTTCGCGGTTCCACTTGTCAGCCATGCACGCCTCCTCGCGCGGGAGGAGCAAGCGCGGTGCCGTATGATCGAGGCTGGATGGGAAAGAAGTACGAATCGACCGACCAGCCCGTCGCCGCGTTCGGCATCGGCAAGCTGAAGCGGCATTTATTCGTCTGCGTCGGCCCTGATTGTATAGATCCAGAGGCCGGCGATGCGACGTGGCAGTATTTGAAGCGCCGGATGAAGGAATTGAATATCGCCGGCCCGGATGGCCCGTTCTATCGCACGAAGTGCCAGTGCCTGCGGATCTGCACCGACGGTCCGATCTGCGTCGTGTATCCCGAAGGCGCGTGGTATCGAACCGTGACGCCGGAGCACGCCGAGCGCATTATCCAGGAACACCTCATCGGCGGCCGCATCGTCGACGATCTCTGCTTCGCGAGGAATCCGATCGGGTGATAGACTGTCGAACTCACGCGCTCGTAGCTCAGTTGGATAGAGCGCCGGGCTTCGAACCCGTAGGTCGGGGGTTCAAATCCCTCCGAGCGCACTTATTCAAGAAAGAAGGCGGAAGAAGGAAGAAGGAAAAAGGAAGAAGGAAGAAGGAAGAAAGTTCCGTCTTCCGTTTTCCTTCTTCCGTTTTCCTTCTTCCGTTTTCCTTCTTCCGTTTTCCGTCTTCCGTCTTGGTACGCGCCCGTAGCTCAGCTGGATAGAGCGTTGGCCTCCGGAGCCAAAGGTCGCAGGTTCGAATCCTGCCGGGCGCGCCAATCTCCGCAAGAAGTTTCGAAATTCCCAAGGTTTTCAGCACGGCGCGTCTCCGTCACTCCCCCGCTCAGCCCGCCAGAACCCAGCCCAAAGCGCGTGGCAGACCGCGTGGCACCCACGCCGTGAACGATTCGCGTGGCATCGCGCGTGGCACTGATAACGTCTCTCGGCGGAATCGACTGCGGGCAGGGTCGCTTCAAAGAGTCGCTTCGTGTAGTGGGAGCCATCTTCTGGAGGGCCTCAACGCCGTCGGTTTCGCGCTGAAGCTCCTCCGGACGCGCCAGCGCTCCAAAACCCTCTGGCGGTGATTGGGATTGCAACCTGTCGGTTTTCAGCAGGAAGGGACCCTGGCTTTTCAAAACCTTTCCCCCCTGAGTTGTTCTCTCGCCTGCGCGCGCTGTAGCCTGCCTTAACGACCCGGTTGCTGTCTACATCCCTCCTCGTGACGGCGTCCTCATCGTCATCGTCGTGGTCCGAGCAGAGCCTGGAGGCGCTCGGCGGCCGTCAACGGAGATCCGGTGCTGGCCGAGGCTGCCGCCGAGCGCCCCCGTCGTGGCCGGGGCCGAGCGGTGGGCGTGTCCCGCGGATCGCGGGTCATCGCGTGCGAGCCTGGGGGTCGGTGGCCAGCCGCGGTTTGAGCCGCGGTCGATACGATTCGCCCTCGATGATCAGATCGTAGGCATTGCTGGTGAAGCGATCGATGGCGCTCTGCGCGCGGACCGGGTCGGCAAACGTGGCGAGCCACTCGTCGGGTCCGCGATTCGACGTCACAATGATCGACCCCGTGCGATAGCGCTCCAGGAGCAGGTCGTAGAGGTCTCGACTCTCGGTCGGATCGAGGATGTCGATGGCAAAGTCGTCGAGGATGAGGAGATCGACGGCGACGAAGGTCCGCAGTTGCGCCTCATAACTGTTGTCCAGGCGTGCGTGCTTGAGTGTCTTCAGCATCTGATCGGTCCGGACCGCAGCGACGGTGGCGCCGCGCCGACAGGCGATGTGGCCCAGGGCATGGGCGAGAAAGGTCTTGCCGACGCCGACGGGGCCGACGATGGTGACGTGCGCGTGGCCATCGAGAAAGCGCAGAGACGCGAGCTCATTGAGCAGCGTGCGATCGAAGGTGACCTTCGCGGTCGCATCCCAGGCCTCCAAGTGCATCGTGGGGTCCAAGTGCGCTTTCTGCACGCGCAGCGAGACGCCGAGGCTCTCACGCCGGGCGACTTCGTCGCTGAGGACCAGCAGCAGGAGATCCTGGTGCGGCATCTTCTGCTGGCGCGCGAGCGTGAGGCGCTCAGGCAGCGTGTCGAGCATGCGCGACAGCTTGAGCCGCCGCAGGACAGTTTTCAAATCGGGGCTGATCAGGTCAATGGTCATTCCGGGTCCTCTCCTTCGGGTGACGCGCTCGCCGCGCGGAGCGGGAGCGCATATTGGGTGGCCGGGCGGAGATAGCGCCCGCGCGGGATGACGCGGGCGGGTGGCGTCGCGGGGGGCGCGACCAGGCCCTGCGCGAGCATGCGTTGGAGGCGGTGCACATCGAGCATGTCGGCGGCGAGCGCGACGCGGCACGCGTCGGTAACGCGCAGGGCGCCATACCGGCGCACGAGGCCGAGCAGCGCGTAGACGCGGCGCATGCGCGTCCACGGCAAGGGACTGTCGAGCAGCGCCGTCGCGTAGCCGCCAATGACGGCGCCGGCCTGCTCGGCCTGCCGACGCAAGGCGTCGACGTTACGGAAGGCGTAGATGCTGCGCTCGACGGGATAATCGCCGGCGTCGATCGATTGACCGCCGGGCGGTTTGCGCGGATGCGTCTTGATCAGCAGCCCACGGGCATAGAAGCGCACCAGCTGCGCGTCGGCGCGGGCGGTGAGGACGTGGCCGACGTACGGGTGCGGAATCGAATAGGTGGCCTTGCCGATCGCGGCGAGTTGGTCGCGCGCGACCTTGGGCTCGCTCCACAGCGGGATGTCGTACGGCATCGCGGGCGCGGCGAGCAGGACGGGCTGCTCCTCCGTGCGAAACTGCTCCAGCGGACGGCGCTGGGTGCGGCTGTGGCGACGCAGGCCGTAGTCATCGAGACACCAGTGCACGGCGTGCGTGCGCGCGTCGTCGAGCGTGAGGAGGATTTCACCGGCAAAACAATCATCGCGCACGGTCGGCACCGCCCGTTCGACCCGCCCTTTGTCGCGCGCATGGCGGACGCGCGCCGCGTCGATGTGAAAGTGGCGCGCTTGCGCGTACTCGAGAAACGCGGGCGTGATGCGGGGCGCCAGGGGGTCGGCCTGGGTGATGATCGCCTTGGTGTTATCGGGGATCAGGACCGTGAAGATGCCACCGAAGAAGGCCCACGCCGCTTCACACGCCTCAATCGCGCGGGCGGTCGTTTCTTCAAACGTCGGATAGACGAAGCGATGCCGCGAGCGCACCGCCGTGAAAATCCACGCGCGAAACCGCCGCCGTGC
>DASPXV010000182.1:0-14451 GCA_035637115.1 Vicinamibacterales bacterium | reverse complement strand
ACGATCGCGGTGATGTCGCTCGCAATCGGCATCGGCGCGAGCGCCGCGGTGTTCAGCCTTGCGGACGCGATGATGCTCCACAAGCTTCCTGTTCCCGATCCGGATCGGCTCGTGTTGTTGAAGTGGTCTTCCGGGCCCGTCTTTCCGTTCTCGTCGTTGAACGGGAACGGACAACAGACAGCGAAAGGCCTCGCCAGCACGTCGTTCTCGCGCATGGCGTTCGACCAGATGCGCACCGCGGCGAGCGGAAAAATGGATCTGATCGGGTTCGCCGACGTGGATGATGTGAATCTGTCGGCGGCCGGACGCGCCGCTCGCGGGCACGAAACTCATCGAGTCGATGCTCTACAAGTTGCCCGCGCGCGATCCGATGACCGTTGGAGCCGCCGCGACGATCATGCTTGCCACGTGCGTGCTCGCCGGCTATCTTCCCGCGCATCGCGCGTCCCGCGTCGATCCGATCGTCGCGCTACGCGCGGGGTAGGCGCTTAAATTCCAAGCACCGTGTGTGGACGGTACGGCTCCTCGAGGCGGCGGACCTCGTCGTCCGTTAGGTTGACGTCCAGCGCGGCGACCGCCTGATCGAGCTGCTCCATCTTCGAGGCGCCAATGATGGGCGCGGTAACGCCTGGGCGGCTGAGGAGCCACGCGAGCGCAACCTGTGCCGGCGCCACGCTCTTCGCCTGCGCGACTTCCTTGACACGATCGACGACGTCGTAGTCAGCGTCACTGTAGTACAGCGACTGCGCGTAGCTGTCCGATTGCTCGCGCGGTGTCGCGGATCGGTCGCCGCGCTTGCGGTTGCCTGCAAGAAAGCCGCGCGCCAGCGGGCTCCAGGGAATGACCCCGATGCCCTCCGCGCGGCAGAGAGGCATCATTTCACGCTCTTCCTCGCGGTAGACCAGGTTGTAGTGGTTCTGCATCGACACGAACCGCGTCCACCCGTTCGCGTCGGCGAGGTAGAGCGCCTTCAGGAGCTGCCACGACATCATGCTCGACGCACCGATATAGCGCGCCTTCCCTGCGTGCACGATGTTGTCGAGCGCGCGCAGCGTCTCTTCGATCGGCGTGTCGTCGTCCCATCGATGGATCTGGTACAGATCGATGTAGTCCGTGCCGAGGCGCTTCAGCGAGGCGTCCACCGCCGCCATGACGTGCTTCCGTGAGAGCCCGCGATCGTTGGGATCGTCGCTCATCGGGTAGTAGACCTTCGTCGCAAGGACCACTTTGTCGCGGCGCGTGAACTCCTTCAGCGCGCGTCCGAGGACCTCCTCGCTCTTGCCGAGCGAGTACATGTCGGCGGTGTCGAAGAAGTTGATGCCGTGCTCGAGCGCGCGCTTGATGAAGGGGCGTCCCTGCTCCTCCGACAGAATCCATGGACGCCAGCCCGGATCGCCATAAGTCATTGCACCGAGACAGAGGCGGGATACCTTCAGCCCCGTCGCGCCGAGGCGGGTGTACTCCATCTCCGCATGTTACCGCGGGACACACACGCGTCCCGCGGTCACACACGGACGGTCAGCGTGCGTTCAAGGAGGTGGCGGACGCACGCCGCCGACTCAATGGGTCGCCAGCGTATCCGAGCGCCTTCCAGTCGAGACGCCCGTCCGGGGAATGACACCCGAGGCACGAGACGGCATTCCTGGCCGGCGGCACGCCATGGAAGATGCCCATGTAGCGTACCGTATCGGTCCACGCATACTTCGGATCCGGGACGTCGTAGAATTCGCGGCTCGCATTCTTCACCGCCGCATCGACGTTGCCGTCCGCGAAGAACTCTTCGACGAGCATCGGGATGATCCAGCGTCGGCCTGTCATCAACGGCATTCGGCCGCGATGCAGCTTGAATGGATAGATCCGCGCGGACCGATCGATCCGACTCCCGACCGGCGCCATCATGACAACGCGCCCGGATGCATCCACTCGAGCGGATTGCTTTGGCAGCGTCGCGACACTGGTGCCATTGAACCAGGCGTAAACGGGGATGACGTCCTTCTGCAGCGTGATGGTAGCTGTGAACTTGTCGGCGTCGGCGTTATACGCCGGCTTCGACCAGTCGCGCACCATGTCCGTCGGTTCTTCCCGCGCGAAGGCCGGGACATGACAGGTCGTGCAGTACACGCGGGACGTATGCTGATTGAGCACCGGCTGCTTGTGCGGCGAGGCGTCGTGACATGTTCCCTCGCACGACAGCGTCTTTCCTGGCGAATCGGTCGCAGGCAGGTCTGTGCCACGGCCGATGACCCGGTGATCGGTGCCGCCGTGGCAATCGACGCACTGCAGGTTCGCGCCTCCCTCGGCGGCCATGTGCACGTCGTGATCGCGTGGCGGATCGGCCAGCACGTACTCGATGTCTCCGCGCTTGAAGTTCGGACCGCCACCCGACGCCGAATGGCAACGCAGGCACATCGTCCGGGTCGGCCGCGAAATCCGCTTCGCCACCGAGTCCAGCCCTTCCTGGTTCTTCCAGAGAATCGGCTTCCACGAGAAGGATCCGTCCGCAACTGCCACGATGTCGCGCTGATAGCCGGACGCGTGGCACAGGAGGCAGTCGATATTCTCGAGCTGCTGCTCGGTCATCCGCTCCGACGGCCGCACACCCGCGCCCGCGTGGCAGCGCGAGCAGCCTTTCGAGACGATGTCGCCGCGCGCGTTCTTCACGATGCCAATCCAGTTCACCGACGGGCCCGTGCAGAAATCATTGATCGTGTTGATTTTTCCAAGCCGCTGGCCGCCGGCATTCGCGAGCTTCGGCGTGGCCCCCCTCCACTGGTAGTGCTGCGAGTGAAAGAACGTCTGGGCTTCGGTACGATGGCACGTGAGGCAGGTCTTCGTGCCTTCGTAGTGGTCGAACTTGTCCGCGTGCGTGGACGCGGGGGCTTTACGCTGTTCGGCCTGGCCGGCCGGTGCCGCCGGCGCCGCAATGATCGCGGCGCTGAGCAGCGCAAATGCGACGACGATCGCGAGGGTGACGCGGCCCATGGTCAGAATCTCGCGATGAGGCTGAACGACAGCCGCGTCGCGTCGCGGTAGGTCGGGAAACCGAGAACCGGCGTCTCATCGAGCCGCCGCGGCGTGCCGAGCTGCCAGCCGGACATCGAGTAGTCATACCAATAGCGCGAGACGTCCACTTTCGCGATGAAGCGCGGCGCAATCCTGTGCGTCACGTAACCCTCGACGACCTTGCCGCGCGCAGCCGTCTTCGGCGCAACGATATCGTCTTCCGCCGGCGCGAAATTCATCCAGTACTTCGAGCCGCGATTGAATTCGATGCCCACCTTCGTGCGTCCATCGTTTGCATTCACTCGCGCACCAACGAACACCATCTGACCGATCTGCGACGTCGGGATCTCGAATGGATCGGAGAAAAATCCACCAAACGGGGTCGTGACGGGCTCCGGTGACGAGTGGTTCAGGTTCCAGTTCACGAACCAGTCGACATTGCCGTCGCGGCGTTGCAGCAGCAGACCTACGAGATCCAGATCGCCTACGTTGGTGGAAGGCGTGAATCGCATCACCAGCGGAGCGCCGATGGCCTGGCCGGTGACCGGATTGTTCGGCAGCACGACAAGCCCGTTGAAGCCGTCGGTCACGTTGAACGCGCGCGCCACGGTCGCCTGCACGAACGTGCGCTCGTCATCCCAAACGTCCCAGTTCAGGCCGGCGAAGTGCGCGTCCTTGAGACGGTCTTGCGGAAGCGACAACAACTGGCCGTTACCAAAGCCCGACTCGTACCCAAGGCCGTAGCAGAACCGCAGGACGGAGTGCTCGGCCAGATGTCCCCCCACGGTGATGCCGTCGAACTGGTAGTTGATGATCGAACCCATCGGCGTGCCGCCGCGCGGTTCGTCCTGGCGCAGATTCAGCGGCGGGCCGCCGGTTGAGGGACGCCGCCCGATTGAAACGTAGAGCGGCGTTCCGCCGATCTTGTTCCAGCTGAAATACGCGCGCTCGACCCGCAGGATGTCGGAGTTCGGCACGGTCGCGGTCGTTCCATCGATGTTGAGTGACGAGGCCTGGCCGTTGAAGACCTGCACGCCTGTCGAGTCTCCCCACACCTTGTACATCGCGAGCCGTCCGGCGAACGTCACGTTGTCGGCGACCTTGGCGTCCATCTGCAGGCGCAGCCGGTTCGTGTAAAGGATTCGGTTGTCCGCGGAGTACTCGTTCACGTGGGCGCCGGGCAGCAGCGACTGCATCAACTGCTGCTGCACGGCCGGCGGGAACTGCCCCATCGCGTTCTTCAACTGATCGAACGTGAGATTCTGCGTGAAGTAGAGGTAATCGGCGTAGCGGTTCCGAATGAGCGAGGCCACGTCGGCCGGCGAAGCGGGCGGCTGCCCGATCGCGCCGAAGTAGAACAGTGTGTTCACGAGCCCGCTTTGCAGCGCCATACCGTCATAGTGCTCCGGCACGGTTGCCTGTATGGAGTGCGCCTCGAAGCGGAAGTCACCGGTGAACTTGATCCGATCGAGACCCTGCTCGCGCTCGAGGCGCTCGATCCGTTTTTCCGTGTCGTCTCCCTGTTTGGGATCCTGCTGGGCGGCCGCGGGCGCTGCGAAGGCCACGGCCATTACGAACAATGCAAGTCGTCGCATGGTCTTGTCTCCTGCTGTTGACGCGCTCAGTGGCCGCCGCATGTCATCGGGTGCTCCGAATCAGCGGCGTGATCGATCGCGAACTTTTTGATCTTTTCGAGAATTTCCGGCGTGATGACGTCGAGGACCTTCTTCCCCTCATGCTTCTGGTCGACAACGTCGCGGTGCTTCGCTTCGTACTTGTCCTTGAAGAAGCGCTTCCACTGATCCTGGATAAGGGTCATCGGCGTGTATTCGCCGTTTGGTGAGTTCGCCTCGTGACAGTGCTTGCAGTGATTGCGGTAAAGATCCTGGCCGGGCACCGTCTTCTCCGCGGCCACGATCGTGAGTCCGGTGACGCCGAGGGCGGCGGTCACCGCAAAGAGAACAATGAGAGCTTTCATCAGCCACCTCGTTGATGTAGAACACGGTGGCGTTGTGCACCGCCGATACCATCAGTGCCAAGCTGTTGGTTCGAAAGAAGTTCGGTGGTTCTGGCTACGTGAGAAGGTGGGCTCGTGAAACGCCGCGTCGCAACGCGGTGTTGCGTGCTGCGACACCGGGTCTCAGGCGATGTGCAACTCGCGAATTCGACGCCAAAGCGTGGACCGGCTCATACCGAGGGCGCGGGCGGCGAGGTCGCGGCGCCAGTGATGCGCTTCCAGCGCGGCACGGAGCCGATCCGCTTCTTCAGATGCTGGTCGATCCGACAGGAGCGGTCCAACGGAGTTCGGAGAAGGCGCTGGCTGATCGCGCCGCACTTCCGCAGGCAGATCTTCCGGCTGGATTGTTTGCCCTTTGCACACGGCGACGCCGAATTCGATCGCATTCTCGAGCTCGCGGACGTTTCCCGGCCACGAGTATCCAAGCATGGCTCTGACCGCGTCGGGCGAGAACCGCAGCTCGCGCCCGTGCCGCGCCGACACGCGAACAAGGAGGTGGCGCGCGACAGGCTCGATGTCTTCGCGCCGCTCACGCAACGGCGGCACTTCCACGGGAACGACGCGCAGGCGATAGAACAAATCTTCGCGAAACCGGCCGTCGATGACCGCGCGACGCAGATCGACGTTCGTCGCGGCGATGATCCGCGCATCCGTGCGGCGCGTCTCAGTTTCGCCGACGCGCTCGAACGTGTGCTCCTGGACGGCCCGTAGCAGCTTCACTTGCAGGTGGACCGGAAGATCGCCAATCTCGTCGAGGAACAGCGTGCCTCCGTGTGCCGCTTCGAACCGTCCAACGCGATCGCGGATCGCTCCGGTGAACGCGCCGCGGATATGGCCGAAAAGCTCGCTTTCCAGCAGGTCGCCCGGCAGCGCGGCGCAATTGACCGCGACGAAGGGCCCCTTGCGGCGCGGCGAGTGCGAATGGATCGCGCACGCGAGCAGCTCTTTGCCGGTCCCGCTCTCACCAGTGATCAGAACGGTTGCGTCGCTGTGGTGCAGGTCCTGGACCAATCCAAACAGCCGCAGCATCCCCGGCGAACGGCCTACGAGCCCCGCAAAGCTCGTGGGCGCACCGGTCGTGAGCATCTGATCTTCGAGCGCCGGCCGGAGAACGATTACGAAGGCGACGCGCGCGTCGCAGATGCCATGGCGCGGCGTCGGAAACGGCGCCGCCGTGACGGAGACGAGCGTCGAGTGTCCGTGTGATGAATCGATCAGCGCGCGCCAGCCCTCGCGGCGTTCTCCCGCGACAAGCGCCTGCCGCAGATCTCCAGAGACGCCGAACAGGTCCGCGCCAAGAATCTCATCAATCGCGCGTCCCTCGATGGACGATGTGCTTCCAGGCCCAAGCAGATCGTCGAGAACGGACGACGCGTGCAGGACGCGGAAGTCGCGATCCAGGCAGATGAAGACGCGCCCGAGCGCGGCAAACGCCTGGCTGACGCCGCTCCACGCGGCAGCCTTGAGGTCCGGTACCGACGCTTCGGCGGCCATGCAACAAAACGTCGCAACACTGTTGCCGTCACCGGCCGACATTGCCAAACGGTTCTGCCGTCAGCAGTTCCGCGTGCGGCACGTGATCTTGCCTCGCGCGGCTGTCGGCTTTCCGTCAGTCCGGCTGACGAGGCGCGTGGTAGCGAAGCTCGCCGGCGCGAATGGCCACCTGCAGCTGGTTCTCCTTCGGGGGAAGTGGGCAGGTCGCGAACGCCGTGAACGCGCATGGCGGGTTGTAGGCGCGGTTGAAATCCAGATCGACGATACCGCCTGCTGGTAGCGGTGTGTGGAGGTAGCGGCCCGCCTCGTACGTCTCGGTGCGGCTCGTCAGATCTTTCAAGATGAAGAACAGATCCTCGTGCTTCGACGTTTCGTAGACGGGCTCGAGCCGGTACTTCCGTCCATTCAGCACGAACTCCACGTAACCCGGACTCTCCATCGGCGCCAGCTGCCCGAGGACATTGAGCACAGGCACTTCTTTCAACTTCGCATACGGTACGAACGTCGCGCGGAAATGGTAGCGAGGATCGAGCGGAAAGTACTTCAGGCCGCGGAAATTCTTTCGGGCGGCGCTCTCCGGATCCAGCATGCGCAGCCCAAGGCGATCGCCGCGTTCAATGACGAACAGCGTCATGCCGTTGAACGAGATCGCGGAGCTCTCACCGCGATGAGGCTCAAAGGTGTACGACGTCACAGGCTTCCCTGCAACGGTAGCCTGCGCCTGTGGATCGGCCACGAACGTCACCAGGCGTTCGACGACCGTGAAGACACCAAGACGTCTCGGCGCCCGCGCGGGCAGATGAATCTCCGATCCAGGATCGCTTCCGGCGGTATTTCCGCCCTGGTGAAGCCAGAACAGTCCCTGCACGGCGAGCCAGCCGTTCGGCGCGGTCAGCTCGGCGACGCGCTCGCGCCGGGACTTCTCGATCTCGGCGCGGTACGACACCGCCGGCGGGTCAATCGCGCCGAGAATCGCGAGCAGCAGCAGGACGCGCATAAGGAATGATGTTGTCCCACTCGTCGGCGCTCGAGCGCGCGACGACGGCGACGACGGGATCCGTGTCGCTCAGGTTGAAGACCTCGTGAGGAACGCCGGGCGCGATGAAAATGAAATCACCCGCCTCGTGATCGGCGCGTTCGGTCAGCCGGTCACCGTACTCGTGCCGCACGCGTCCCTCGAGAATATAGAGCATCACCTCGAAGTCCACGTGAATGTGCGCGCCGGCGACACCGCCGGGCGGAATCATCGCGACGTTCATCGACAACTGCTTCGCGCCGACATTCTTTCCCGACATCCCGAGCTTGTAACGGATCCCATTCCAGTCGCGGCAGATGCCGCTTCCCCGAATCCACATGAGTCCGTCGTGCCCTTCGACGCGCGGCGCCTCCATTTAGAGCTCCTTGACTTCCACGACGTCGGCGAGGCGCGCGGTGGGGTTCTGCATGACCGCTTTGCCGGGACCACCCCAGATGCGCTGCATCGTGCCGATGAACGCGTCCGCCTCGCTGATGCTGTCAAACTCGAGATCAATCATTACGTAGTTTGGATCGTTTTTGAGGCGAAGAATCTGGTACCGGCGAACGCCTGAACCCTTTCGGTCCGCGGGATCGCTATCGAACGCCTGCTTCCATTTCTCGAAGTTCGGGACAGCGTGTTCAATCCTCACAATAGGCATGTTCAGTCCTCGTCGTACACTATCAGCGCCTTGCAGACCGTGCGACGCATCCTACACGTCGACATGGACGCCTTCTACGCGTCCGTGGAGCAGCGGGACAATCCCGAGCTGCGCGGGAAACCCGTCGCGGTCGGCGGCGATCCGCATCGGCGGGGCGTCGTCGCCGCGGCAAGCTACGAGGCGCGCCAGTTCGGCGTGCGGTCCGCCATCCCAATGGCGCGGGCCGTTCGCCTGTGCCCGCACCTGATCATAGTCAAGCCGGACTTCCGGAAGTACAAGGCCGCGTCAGAGACCGTCTTCGACATCTTCCGATCGGTGACGCCGCTCGTCGAGCCGATGTCGCTCGACGAAGCGTACCTCGACGTCACGGAGAATTCGTGGGGGGAGCCGCTCGGTAAGAACGTCGCGATGCGGATCAAGGCCGCGATTCGTGAGGCCACGAGTCTCACGGCGTCGGCCGGCGTCGCGCCGAACAAGTTCCTCGCCAAGATCGCGTCCGCGTGGAAAAAGCCAGACGGCCTGACGGTCATCGCACCCGAGCGCGTCGAGGGCTTCCTGCAGAAGCTGCCGGTGGATGCGTTGTGGGGCGTCGGGCCGGTCACCGCGGCGCGCCTGCGCGAGCGCGGCATCGAACGGCTGGTCGATGTGCGCACGGCGGATGAACAGGTTCTGCGCGAAGCGGTTGGCAGCTGGACCGAGTGGCTGCGGCAGCTGGCAAACGGTATCGACGACCGGGAGGTCGAGCCGAACCACGAGCCGAAATCGTCAGGAAGCGAGAACACCTACTCGCAGGACCTGACCGACATCAACGAGATCCGCCAGGAGGTCGACGAGATGGCGCGCGACGCCGCGGCGTGGCTCGACGAGCACAAGCTGCTCTGCCGGACCGTCACGATCAAAGTCCGCTACTCGGACTTCACGACGATCACGCGCAGCCACTCGAAATCACCCGCAACGCGCGACGACGAAGATATCGCGCAGCGCGCGGTGAAACTGCTCGAGCGCACCGAAGCGGCGACGCGTCCCCTGCGCCTCCTCGGCGTGAGCGTCCACAACCTGGAGGATCCTTCCGCGCCGTTCGACCCTGAAGAACCGCGGCTGCCATTCGCTGAGTAGTTCACTCGAAGGTATCGAAGGAATCGAAGAAGGTCGAAGGACGAACCTGATGTTTCGTCGAAGGTTTCGAAGTTCGAAGGAGCTTTTGAGCTCTGCTTCGAGCGCTTGAACGTATCGAAGGAATCGAAGAAGGCCGAAGGACGAACCTGATGTTTCGTCGAAGGTTTCGAAGTTCGAAGGAGCTTTTGAGCTCTCCTTCGAGCGTTTGAACGTATCGAAGGAATCGAAGAGCGTCGAAGAAGGAACAGGATGTTCCTTCGAAGGTTCGAAACTTCGAAGGAGCTTTTCAGTTCTCCTTCGAACGCCTTCGACTCCTTCGGCTCCTTCGAGTTCAACTCGACTCCTTCGAGTTCAACTACGCATCTGCCGCGACGGCGACTTTCTTCTTTGAGTTGCGCGGCTTCGAGACCGACTTCTTCTCGCGCGGCTCCCGGGCAGCCTTCGGTTCCTTTGGACGCCTGGGCGCTTTCGGTGACGCGCCGCGCCGGCGGCGCGAAGACGTCCCGCCTTCGTTAGCGCCTACCAGCTCGGCAGCCTCCACTTCGACGACAGGGGCCGCTTCCTCACCGTCCAGGATCGCCGGGGCTTCGGTTTCCCGGACGACGTCCCCTTCGACCACTTCCGCTTCGCGGCGCTCCTGTGCGGCAAGCTCCGCTTCCGCCTGCGCGGCAAGACGCTCCGCAGCGGCGATGTCCGCCGCGTCGATCGAGCCATGCGCGCGCGCGCTCTCGACCTCCTTCATCACGTTCCCCTGGAAGAAGCGAATCACCCCCTGGCGATCGCGCTCCATCCGGAACAGCCCTTCCTTCTGGCACGCGCGCAGCAGATCGTTGAGGCTGTGGAAGCCAAACTTGCGCTCGTCGAAGCTCGGATCCACGCCGCGCAGGTACTGCTTCACCTGCCGGACGTACATCGGCCACCGCGGCGGCTGTTGGGCGTTCTGGAAGAGGCGCCGTACTTCGCCGACCGCCTCCGATGCACGCGGCGCACTTCCGGATGGCTGCTGCCCCTGCTGCTGTTGCTGCTGCTGTGGACGCTCCTCCGCGGCCGCTGAAACGGGCTGCGCCGCAGGCGGATGAAATTCGTCCTTCAGCTCCACAAGGATGTTGCGACCCGATTCCTTGAGCGTGACGACGCCCGCGGACGCGAGCTTTCCCGCGAAATCGCGGAACGTGCTGGCACCATAGGTGCGCTCCGAGAACGTCGAGTCGAGCTGCAGCATCGTGCTCTTCAGGAGCCCGAGCTGCGGCGAGACCTCGCGGTCGATGAGGACCTTCAGCGCCCGGCGCAGCAGCGGCACGACCTGGTCGATGGACGCCTGCGAGCCCACCGGGCCCGCGGGACCGCGGCCGCCGCGGTCACCGCGCGAGCGCCCGCCGGTCAGGTTCTCGTACGCGATGAACTCGTGGCAGTTGCGCTGCATCACCTGGCTGGTGAACGAACGCCCGCCGACGACGAAGATCTGCTTGTCGTACTGCTTCAGCTTCTCGACCAGCGAAATGAAATCGCTGTCGCCGCCGACGATGACGTAGGCGCTGATGTGCGGGTGCGTAAACGCCATTTCGAGGGCGTCGAGTGCGAGGTTGATATCGGCGCCGTTCTTGTCGCCGCCGGGCGTGAGGTTGCGCTGCACGAGCTTCGTCGCGTGCTGCGTGAGGGACCGGCTATAGTCGCCGGCGCGCGTCCAGTCACCGTAGGCGGTCTTGGAGACCACGTCTCCCCGCTCCTTGAGGGCTTCGAGGACGACGCCGATGTCGAACTGCGCGTTGAGGGTGTTCTTGACGCCGATCTCGATGTTGTCGAAATCGATGAAGACTGCAATCTTGAGACGTATTTCTGGCATGTGAAAACTTCGTTATCCCACGATCCTGACCTTGACGAGGTCGATGCGCGTGGTTGGAGACTCGCCGTTGACGGGCGTGGACTCGATCTTGTCGAGGACGTCGAGGCCGTCGATCACGCGGCCGAAGACGCTGTACTTCCCGTCGAGCGAGGGCGCGTCCGCTGTAACGATGAAGAACGAGGTGGTGGCGCTCGCGGGATCGTCCCCGCGCGCCATGGACACGATGCCTTTGACGTGCTTCGTGTCGTTGAATTCCGGCTGCAGGTTGTGGACCCGCTTCTGCTGCTTGTCAGTCAGCGGCGCCGACCGGTAGTTCAGCGCGCCCGCCTGGACGACGAAGCCGCGCACCACGCGGTGGAACGCCGTCCCGTCGAACACGCCCGCCTGCGCGAGCTGCAGGAAGTTGCGAACGTGCTCGGGCGCCTTGTGCGCCTCGAATGCGATCGTCATGTTTCCGAGCGTGGTCTCGAGCACCGCCTTGTGCTGCTCGAGCTGTTCCGCGGTTTCTCCGGCGAACGGTACCGGCTCCACCGGCGGGATGTCGCGGATCGTCATCCCACGGATGACCACACGTTCGGACGGCGCGCCCTTCGCGTCCGCCGGAACCTGCGAGATCTTTTCCACGACGTCCATCCCTTCGCTGACGCGGCCGAACACGGTGAACTGTCCGGCGAGCGACGGCTGATCGGTGACGCACACGAAGAACTGCGCGCCGCCGCTGTCCGGCTGTCCCGGCCGCAGCGCCGCGCCAACAGCGCCGCGCGTGAACGGCTCCGCGCTGTGCTCGGCCTCCAGCACGCCGAGCCCGCCGCTTCCATACTGCGCCTGCTTCGCGGGATCTTTCGTCAGCGGATCGCCACCTTGAATGATTCCGTTCTTCACCACGCGATGGAAGAGCGTGTTCGCATATGCCCCTTCGCCCGCCAGCTTGATGAAATAGCCAACGTGATTCGGCGCGAGGTCCGGCCTCAGGTCGATGACGAACGTGCCGCTCGCCGTCTCGACGACCCCCTGCTTCCCCGTCATCTGCGCAAGCGTCAGCGTCGTCTTGTACGGGCCTGCCGCCAGAGCCGGACGCCGCGTCGCTTCGGCCGGCAGAGCTGCCGCCAGGATCACGAGCAGGACCGTTAACAGGCGCATAACCTTTCAATTATAAGGGCTTGTCCTTCCGCCTGAAGGCGGAACCGGTTTTATCCCTTCCGCAGCGGGCGGAAGCTACGCGAGACCGAGTTCTATCGCTCACGCACCGGGCGGAAGCGACACGACCCCTCACCATACGACCCCTGTAGCTTCCGCCTTTAGGCGGAAGGAGAAGGGATCTACTCGTAATGCAGCGCCTTCACTGGGTCCAGCCGCGAGGCCCGAACGGCCGGATACAGGCCGAAAACGATGCCGATCGCCACCGAGACGCCAAAGGCGAGAACGATCGAGCTGGTGGTGACGATCGTGGACCAGCCCGCCAGGACGCCAATCAGCTGCGACAGCGCGACGCCTAGCACGATCCCCGCGACGCCGCCGCTCAGGGAGATGATCGTCGTCTCAATGAGAAACTGGCGGACCACGTCTCTCTGGCGCGCGCCGATCGCGCGGCGGACGCCGATCTCGCGTGTCCGCTCGAGGACGCTGGCGAGCATGATGTTCATGATGCCGATGCCGCCGACGAGCAGCGAGATCGAGGCGATCGCAACCATGACCATCTCGAAGATGCGCTGCGTGCGGCGTTGCTCAGCGAGAAGCTCCGCCGGAGAGACGATCGTGAAGTCCCCTGCGCCCCGGTGGGCGACGTCGAGGATGCCACGAATCATCGCGGCCGCGCCGGTGATGTCGGCCCCCTGGTTCATCTGCAGGTAGATGCCGTCGATCTCGTCCTTCTGTGCGCTCTGCCCGTCCTCGAGGCGGAAGACTGACGAATAGAGCGGCACGTAAATGATGTTGTTGCGATCCTGCGCCGGGATTCCGGCGACGTCGGACTGCACGGTCAGCTGCGGACCGGCCACGCCGATCACGCGGAACCACTGGTCGTTGACCTTCACGTAGCGGCCAATCGGATCGTCCGCACCGAACAGCGCCGCCGCTGCCGCTTCGCCGAGCACCGCGACCGGTGCGGCCGCGTTCGTTTCCGTTTCATCGAAGAAACGGCCAGACGCGACCTTCAGATTCCCAATCGTCGCGTAAGCCGGCGCGATCCCATAGACGACCGGTGAGTCCCCCGCGAGCGGCTTGGGCGAGAGCTTCGACGGCGTGAACCGCTTGCGCGCGCTCGCCGCACTGATGTGCTCGATGTTCGACTGGATGACGCGCAAGTCCCGAAACGACAGCCCGGACGACAGCTTGCGGACCTTCTGCAGCGTCTGGTTATCCGGCGCTTCCCGCGCTTCGACGATCAGATTCCTGACGCCGAGCTGCTCGATGAACGCCATCACTTCCTGCTGCGCCCCCGCGCCAATCGACAGCATCGCCACGACGGCAGCAACGCCGAAGATCATCCCGAGCATCGTGAGCAGCGAGCGGAGCTTGTGCGCGCGCAGGTTCTCGAGCCCGAGACGCAATTCCGGCAGGAAGTCTGTTGACCAGAGATGGCTGCGCGCGTCGATCATCGACAATTACTTCGCGCCGGACGCACTGGGCAGAGGACCGCTCGAAGACTTCGAGCGCTGTGAAGCGACATCTGGATCGATCAGCGCGATGACATCTCCCTCGTTCAGGCCACTGATGACCGCACGGCTTTCCGTCCGGTTCACGACCTTGACGTCGCGGCGATCGAACCGTTCCCCGATCTGGAGGAACACGTAATTCTTCCCGTTCTTCTCGAACACCGCCTGCCGCGGCACGTGCAGCGCATCCTTGATCTCGTGGCCATCGATGACGACACGCAACGACGATCCGGCCCTCATCGCGGGATCGGGCCGATCGAGCTGCAGGTTGATGTCGAACTGCCGCACCGCGCTGGTCTCGAAGAAGCTTCCGCGCGAGGCGCTGCCGCTCAGCGGACCGACCTTCGCGGCAAACGTGCGGCCCGGCAGCGCGTCGACCTGTACCGTGGCGGGCTGGCCAGCCTGGAGATTGTCGCGGTCGATCTCCGTCACCTTCGCGCGTACTTCCATCTTGCCGCTCTCGACGATGTCGGCGATGTTGCGCCCCGAGAACGTGGAATCACCTTCGCGGTACTGCGGCAGGATCATGCCGGTGAAGAAGAAGAACTGCCCGTCGCGGTTTTCTTTGACGGACACGACGCCGTCGGTCGGCGCCTTGACGACGAGGTTGTCGATGATGGTCTGCGCGCGCTCCATCGCCATCCGTGC
>DASPXV010000181.1:0-2242 GCA_035637115.1 Vicinamibacterales bacterium | reverse complement strand
CTAGTGGCTTGTACTCACTGAAGTAGTACTGGTACGCTGTCGCGCCATATGGCGCTGACGCTGACGACTGATGAACGAGCCGAATTGGAACGTCGTCTCCGAAGTCTCAAGATTCGCGCCGAGGACGCGCGTCGGGCGCGGGTGATTCTGATGCTGGCGGATGGCGCCTCGTACTCGACCATCGAAGCGACGGTGCCGTGCTTTCGTGACTACATCAACCGGTGGCGGAAACGATTTCTCGCGAAGCGGCTCGACGGGCTGCGTCCGCAGTACCGCGGCCAGCCGCCGACGGTCCTGACGCCGGCGATGGAGGCGCGCGTGCTCGAGAAGACGCGGCAAGCCCCGCCGGACGGCAGCACGCACTGGAGTACGCGCAAGCTCGGTCGCCTGCTGAAGATTCACCACAATCTCGTCGGCAAAGCGTGGCGGCGTGCTGGGCTGCAGCCGCACCGCTTCGAACGGTACATGCAATCGGACGATCCCGACTTCGAGACGAAGGCCGCCGACGTGATTGGCCTGTATGTGAATCCGCCGGACCACGCGGCCGTCTTCGCCGTCGACGAGAAAACGGCGATTCAAGCGCTCGATCGTCTTGATCCGATCCTGCCGCTGTCGCCGGGGCGCGCGGAGCGCCACGGGTTCGAGTACGACCGCCACGGGACGCTGTCGCTCCTCGCCGCGCTCGACACGAAATCGGGCGAAGTCCTCGGTCAGACCGTGCCGCGGCACACCAGTGCGGCGTTTGTCGAATTCCTCGGCGACCTCGTGGCGAGCCAGCCGAAGCGGCGCGAGATTCACGTGATCGCCGACAATCTGTCTACCCATAAGACCCAGGCGGTGCGCACGTTCCTGTTGGACCATCCGGACGTCCATCTCCACTTCACGCCGACCTATTCGTCGTGGCTCAACCAAGTCGAGCTCTGGTTTGCCAAGATCGAACGCGACCTGCTGGCGCGCGGCGTCTTCACGTCGGTGGCCGACCTGGCGCGGAAGATTCGTCGCTACATCCGCCATTACAACAAGGTGGCGAAACCGGTCCGTTGGAGTTATCGCAATCCCGCGCATCGCATTGGTAGTACTTCAGCGAGTACAGTCCACTAGTTGCCAGGAAACGGCATCAATGAGGATTCGACCATGCCGATGCGACTGACGGTGGCAGTGTGCACGTTGGTGGTGGTGTTCACCATCGGCATGCCGCTGGCGCAGCAAGTCGAGTCGACTCGCAATCCGCTCGGCGCCAACCCCGCGGCCGTCGCGGCTGGTTCGCGACTCTACGATCAGACGTGCGTGGCGTGTCATGGGCCCTCCGGCCAGGGCGATCGCGGACCCGCCCTGAACTCGGGAAGCGGCCTCCGCGGCCGCGAGGATCGCGATCTGTTTCGCGCGATTCGCGATGGCATCGCCGGCAGCCAGATGCCGCCGTTCCGGGCGCTCACCGACGATCAGGTGTGGCAGCTGGTGTCGTACCTTCGCAGCCTGTCTTCCGCGACATCGCCTTCCGGCGGCGCACCGACCGTGTCAACCCGATCGGACGGAAACGCGTCGAGCGGCGAGCAGTTGTTTTTGGGAAAAGCCGCTTGCGCCAGCTGTCATCAGGTCAATGGCTCCGGCGGCATCGTCGGGCCGGATCTGTCGGCCGTTGGAACGACATCCGAGGCGACGCTCCGTCAGAAGATTCTCGATCCGAGCGCTCCGCGCACGAGCGGCGCCGCGGGGCGCGGTGCGTTCTCCCCTCGGCCGCAAGTCCTCGTCGCGATCACGAAAGCGGGCCGCGAGATTCGCGGCATCCGCCGCAACGAAGATACGTTCACGGTCCAGATGGTGGACGCGTCGGGGCAGCTTCATCTCCTCGAGAAGGAGCAGCTCGCTACGTTCCGCGTCGAGGACCGCTCGCTGATGCCGGCTGATTACCGCACGAAGCTCGTGCCGTCCGAGCTCGACGATCTCGTCGCGTATCTCATGACGCTGCAGCATCGAGATCCGAAGAAGGCGCCCATCGGCGCAGTCGCTGGCGGCGTGACATTCGAGCGGCTCGTGCGGGCTGCGGCCGAACCTCAGAACTGGCTCATGTACTGGGGAGACTTCTCCGGCACGCACTATTCCGGGCTGAAGCAGATCGATTCGACCAACATTGGGCGTCTGCAGGCGGCGTGGGCGTTTCCGATGCCTGGCGAGTCGGTGCTCGAAGCGACGCCGGTCGTCGTCGACGGCGTGATGTATACGACGCAGCCGGGCACCGTCG
>DASPXV010000180.1:0-2980 GCA_035637115.1 Vicinamibacterales bacterium | reverse complement strand
CGTGGCCGCAGGGAATGTCGAAACGTCGCAGCGTATCGCCGACACCGTGTTTCGCGCGCTCGCGGCGGGCGGCTGTGTCGTGCCGGCGCAGGGGCAGGGAACGATGAACAACGTGACCTTTGGGGGGCTGGGGGTTGGGGGCTCGGGCCAAGGGGAAGGCTGGACATACTACGAGACGATCGGCGGCGGCCAAGGCGCGAGTCAGGGTGCCAACGGACCGTCCGGCGTGCATGTCGGCATGTCGAACACGTTGAACACGCCGATCGAGGTGCTGGAAATGGAGCATCCGTTGCGGATCCGGACGTATGCGCTCCGCAGTGGAAGTGGGGGAGCCGGAACGTGGGACGGGGGAGCAGGCGTCGTGCGCGAGTTCGAGGCGCTGGCGCCGATGGAGGCGACCCTGCTGACCGAGCGCCGGCGGCACGGACCTGCCGGCGGCGCCGGGGGTCTGGACGGCGAGGCGGGTGCGAATCTGCTCAACGGTCAGAGACTGGCGTCGAAGACCACTATGCGATTGGCCGCGGGGGACATCCTCCGCATTGAGACCCCGGGCGGTGGCGGCTGGGGGAAAGGACAACACACATGACGTGGGTACTAGTCTCGCTGCTCGGACTGTTTGCGGGCGTCATCTCGGGGCTGTTCGGCGTGGGCGGCGCGGTCGTCATCATTCCCGGCCTCGTGCTGATCGCCAAGCTGCCGCAGCACACGGCGCACGGCACATCGCTCGGGGCGCTGCTCCTGCCCGTCGGACTCCTCGGCGTGCTCGAGTACTCCAAGCGGCAGCAGGTCCACTGGGCCTACGCCGGCGTCGTCGCGGTCGGCCTGCTCATCGGCGCCTATTTTGGCGCCCGGCTCGCGGGCTCGATTTCGGATGTGGCGCTGCGGAAGATGTTCGGCGGGTTCCTGCTGCTGATCTCGGTGAAGCTGCTGTTCTTCTAGCGCCTTACACGCTTCTAACGCGAGACCTCGGGCGGTGCGTGGGCGCGAGGCTATCGTTTCCTGCCTCTTTGTCACGGAGCTCCGATGTCACAGCGAATCGCGATGCTGACCACGCTGCTCGTCTGGACGCAGGCCGGTCCGATTCACGCCCAGACAGCAGGCTACCCGGTGATTCCTCGCGTCCTTCCCGACTCGGAAGAGATTCTTCTCGCGCGCTCGGCGGCTCCTGCCGAGATCTCCAAAGCGGCCAGCGTGTACACCGTGCGCGACGGCAAGCCGGTCCTGCTCAGAGCAGGGGCGAACGGCTGTTCCTGCATGGTCTCGCGCGATCTGCATGGCGGCTCGCTATACCCCATCTGCTTCGATGTCGAAGCCACGAAGTCGGTGTTGCCGCGCGAGCTGATGGAATTTGGGATGCGGAACGCAGGTCGATCTGAAGACGCGGTGAAACGGGCAGTCGATTCGGCCTACCTTGCCGGCGTGTTACGGCCTCCGGCAAGCCTCGCGACCGCGTACATGATGTCCCCGCGGCAAATGCTCTTTTCGTCACCTGAGGCAGACGGGCGTGGCGTCGGCGCCTGGCATCCGCACATCATGCTCTTCATGCCGAACGCCACACCGCAGCAATTTGGTCTGGCACCGGATTCAAAAGTCGATGTCATTAGCGTCGGCGCTCCGGGTACGCCGCGCGCGGAGGTAGTCGTCATCGTGCCGCACTGGGCCGACGGCACGCCGGCGCCGCCCCGATAGATCAGCGCGCCTGCGATCGCGCGAGCTCGGCGAACCGGAAGGTCGTTCGTTCCGACATGTCGAACACCATGTTCCCGGCGATTGCGATGACCAGATGATCGTCCGGCCAGACGACCAGCACTGCGCGACCACCGACCGACGATCCGGCATGATGCCAGATCGTGCGCCCGGCGGCGTCCTTCCCGATGCGCCAGCCGATTCCCACCGGCGCGTTCTCCCCAGATGTCAACCGCTGCGGGGTCGTCATCATCCGAACGAGCGAATCGGACAGGAAGTCAGGTCGCAGAAACGCGGCGCCGAAATGCACGAGATCCATCACGCTCGCATCAAAACCGCCCGACGCCCAGCGATTGCTGAGGTCATCCGTGGTGGCGGGGACGAGTCGTCCGTCGGACGTCAGCTCGAAGGGACTCGCACGCAGCGGCATCGTGGAGTCGGGGCGGTCGGGACCTGTCTCGCGCAGCCGCAGCGGGCCCAGTACTTCGCGCGCCACGACCTGGAGGAACGGGGCTCGCGCGGCACGCTCCACGGCGAGACTCAGCAGGTTGTAGCCGTAGCTCGAATACCCGTAGCGCGTGCCGGGGGCGAACAGTAGCGAATCCCCGCTGAAGATGGCCATCGTCGGCGCGACCGAATCGTAGTGTGTCCGATTGACGAACTCGTTGCGCGCGTAGTGACGAATGCCGGAGAGGTGTCCCGCGAGCTGCCGCAGGGTGATGGGATAGGGCTTCGGCGGCAACTCCGGCACGTACTGGTGAATCTCCGCATCCAGGTCGAGGCGATGTTGCGCAACCAGGCGCACCGCGGTGGTAGCCGTCAGCAACTTCGACACGCTGCCGATGCGATACATCGTGTGAATCGATGCCGGCCCGCCGCGGGCATACGCGAAAACCACCCGGTCGTCCCGTGCGATAGCGATCGCGAGCGACGGGGCGCGCGTGGAATCCGCAAATGCGTCCACGAGTGCCCGCAGCGAATCATCGTCAGCCGCCAGACGCATCGCCCGCTCGACGCGAGAACCGGACGTCGTGGCGCAGGCGGCCAGGAGAGCGCAGCTGAGGAGTATCTTCAGGGGCTGGCGGCGTCCTCTACCTGGCGCTGGAACACTTTGCCTTCGATGAACAGCTTGAACAGGTCGTGGTCGAGCTGTCCTTCCTTGACCTCGGTGGTGAGGATATCGAGCGCGCGATCGATGGAGACGGCGCGCTTGTACGGCCGGTCCTGCGCCGTCAGCGCGTCGTAGATGTCGCTGATCGTCATCATGCGCGTCTGAATCGGAATCCCCTCGGCG
>DASPXV010000179.1:0-8652 GCA_035637115.1 Vicinamibacterales bacterium | reverse complement strand
ATCTCCGTTCACGCGGAGGCCGTAAACAGAGTTCCTGGTGCGTACCACGATCCAGTCGCCCGGCTGGAGGTCCGCGACGCTGACGCGGTCGAGGGATGGAACCGCGGCCGCGAGCCGATCGAGGCTCAAAGCGCCCGCATCCATTCACACGGGCCCAAGAAAGCGGTCGAACCAGTCGAGGATTTCCTTGATGATGAAATGCATCGGCGGGATGTGCCCGCCTGGGAAGGTCGCGTGATGCTTCAGGTCGGACGGCGGCCCAAGCGCCGCGAACAGCGGACGCTGTGCCGTGTCGAGCGGACTCAGGAAATCGTTCACGCCGTTGACCATCAGCGTCGGCGTGCGCACGCGCGGAGCAAAATTCCAGATGTCGGTTTCGGGCGGCGCGGGGCCAGGATCGAGGCCGCCGCCGAGTAGCACGCTCGCCTTCAGGCGCGGCTCGATCGCCGTGATGATCACGCCCATCGTCGCGCCAAGGCTCAGTCCGCAATACGCGAGCCGCGACGAGTCGATATCGGGCCGTGTCGCCAGGTAATCGAGCGATCGCTGGAAGTCCTTCGCCCGCGCAACCACGAGCTCGTTCCAGCCCGCCGGGCCGGTGACCTCCACGGGGCCACGCTCGTACATGCCTTTGTAGATGGGATACAGCACTGCCCGGCCGCTGCGGATGATGAAATCCACATTGCGCAGACGGAGGTCGCGGCTCGATCGCAGCATCGGCGCGTCGCCACCAGGAAAATAGATGACCGTCTGGTACGGCTTCTGCGCGTTCTTGGGCAGGTACAGATACGCACGCACGCGCTCCTTGCCGTACGCAGCGTCGAACGTCATCGTATCGCGGCGCCAGCCCGGAAGATCGTCAGAAGCTTCGACGACGGCGTTCAGCGGCACGGGATCGTAGTTGAAGCGAGACCGGTACACCTCGAATACCTCGTCGCGCGCCGGGACGTCGTTCGCGTGGACATACTGACCCAGCTCGATGGCGGCGGTAACCTCGGCCTTCAGGGGCTTCATGTACTTGACGCAGCGGAAGCCGTGCGCCGGCGCACGATCGAACGGCAGCTGCGCGTCGAGATCGTTGAACATGTACGCCGGCTCATTCCACGCGCCACCGAGAATGAACCGTTTGCCGGAGGATCCTGTAGAGCACCACTCCTTCACGTTCCCGGCCATGTCGTACGTGCCGAAGGGCCCGACACCTTTATATGATCCAGAGGCGGCTGGTCCCTTTGAGCCAAAATTGCTGGCGTTCAGGATCTCCGCAAAGAGTCCGTACCCCGCCGCACGATGCCAGTGATACGCGGTCGGCAGGCTCTTGCCGGCAAACGTCGCATAGGCGGAGGCCTCGTACCAGCTGACGCCGTTCACGGGAAAGTCGGCCTGCCCTTCGGGAAATGTGCCTTCTTCCCACGTCGCCGGACCGGGCCGGCCGGTCGTGTCGCGAAACAAGGCCATGGCCTCTTCCCACGTCAGCGTCCTGGCGTTCTGAACGAACGGCTCCTTCCAGTAGTCGTGGTTGCGATAACCGCCCCGATCGACGAACTCCTTGAACTGGCGGTTGCTCACCTCGTACCGATCAATCCAGTAGTCATCCAGCAGCACGGGGGCTCCGAGGATTCCAACGGAGCCTCCCAGCGCGCGGAGCATGCCCACGGGGGCTCTTCCCGGTGGATCAAGCGCGTACTTCAGGCCGAACGCACTGCCCAAGGCCTCGAGCGGCGCAAAACCCTCCTTCGTCACGCGCACGCGGATCGTCTGGAACGGCGTCCGTACCTTCTCCAGCGGCGTGCGCCCGAGCGGGATCCACGGTTTCGCGTCGTCTGCGAGATATCCCTTGATCGCTACATCCGCGCCCGGAGGATCGCTGGTGATTGACGTGAGAAATGTGATGTCCACCCAGATCTGCTTGAGCAGCGGATCGTCCGGCAGCACGGCGAGCGCTTCTCGTGTGAGCCGGTACGCTCCGTCGTATTCTTCACGAGCGACGAGTCGCTGGATCTCCGGCGTGGCGACGGTCCTCGCCCAGCGAACTCTCGCGGTCGAGGCGCGCCACCACCACGCGCCCGCGATGCCGGCCGCAATGAGGCACAGCAAAGGAATTGCAACCGCCGGCCGTCGCAAAATCCGGCGGACGTCGGCCGCAGACGATGCGTAGCGCGCGCGTATCAGCGCAAGGCGCCGTGCGACCTCCGCCGATGCGGGGCGCAGTTCGCGATCCTTCTCGAGACATGCGTCGACGAGGTGCGCGAGCTCCGGCGGCACGTCGCGCCTGGCTATGCTGAGAGATGGAGGCGTCTCGTTGATCACCGCCGCGAGCGTGGCGAGAGAACCCTCGCGCGCGAACGCGCGGCGCCCCGCGAGCATCTCGTAGAAGACGGCGCCGAAGGAGAAGACGTCCGCCCGCGCGTCCACCGGCACGCCGTGCGCCTGCTCCGGTGACATGTAAGCCATCGTTCCGACGATGGACCCGGGTGCTGTGGCCAGCGTCGCCGCTATCGTCGATGCGTCGTGTGGAATGTCGATCCGCTTGGCGACACCGAAGTCGAGGATTTTCAGCTGCCCGGACTGCGTCACCATGACGTTCGCCGGCTTCACGTCGCGGTGCACGATGCCGGCCGCATGTGCGGCCTCGAGCGCGCCGAGCATCTGCGCCGCGTAGTCGAGGGCGAGCGCGAGCGGCAGCCCTCCCGGAGGGATCAGCTCCTGCAGCGGCCGCCCGCTGATGAGCTCCATCACGAGAAAATCGATGCCGTCCGATTCGTCGATGTCGTGGATGGTGACGATGTTGGGATGGTTCAGCGCGGACGCGGCGCGCGCCTCGGTGACGAACCGGCGCTTGCGTTCGGGATCTGCGACCGCGTCCGCCGCGATGACTTTGAGAGCGACGGCGCGATTCAGCCGCGCGTCTGTTGCGCGATAAACCACACCCATACCGCCTTCGCCGAGCTGGCGATCGATCGCGTAATGCGAGAGACGGGTGCCGATCATGCCGGGGGGGCCATCATATCCCTCTGCGGGTGCGCCGTCGGCGTATACTGCGCCAACCCATGAGCCTGACCTCCGGCACGCGTCTCCTCTTCGCCGCGGTCAGCAAGCGCGATCGCTTCGACATCTACGCGGGATCGATCGATAGTCCCGAGAGAAAGCTGATCGCCCTGGCAGCGAGCGGAGCGATTTACGCGGAGCCGGGGCTACCTGCTGTTCATGCGCCCGAACGGGCTCGCGGCGCACTCATTCAACGCCCGCCGTCTCGAACTGTCCGGCGAACCGATCACGCTGCCCGATGCGCCGGCGGCGGTCGGAGGGGAGTGGCTGTCAGGTTGGCCGGTGACCGTGTCGGCGGCAGGAACGATGGCGTATATCGGCGGACCCGCGAGGAACACAAAGCCCGTCTGGTTCGACATGGCAACGGGAAAAGAAGACGGCACGGTGAATGTACCGCCGGGGTTTTACGACGCCGTGGCGTTTTCACCTGATGGAAAGCGCGCCGCGATCTCCCGCGTCGATTCCCGGTCGAAGGGGCCATCTGGATCGTGGATCTCGTGCGCGGCGGTGCCACACGGCTGACGAACGGCCCGGAACTGCATCGCACACCGATCTGGTCGCCCGATGGGACGCGCCTCGCGTACGTGCGGGAGCGAAACGGCGTCGGCGAGATCCATGTACAGCCGGCGACGGGCGGGCAGGACGAAACGCTGCTGAGCAACGGCGGCCTGTTCCAGTCGCTCGACGCGTGGATGCCCGACGGACGATCCATCCTCTTTTCGCAGCTCGATCCGGTGACCCAGCGCGACATCTGGGTGCTGCCCCTCGAGGGCGATCGCACGCCCAGACCGTATCTGAAGACCCTGTGTCGGAGTTCTTCTCGCGCCCGTCGCCCGACGGAAAGTGGATTTCGTACCTGGCACGCGAAGGCGTCGCGCCCGACCTGTACGTGCAGTCGTTTCCGGCAAACGGGGAGAAGTACGCGGTGACGAACGGCCGCGCCAGCTTCGGCGGTTTCCTGCGGAACGGCCAGATCGCGTACGCGCTTCCGGGCGATCCGCGCATCTACGTGGTCGATGTCACCGCGTCCTCCGCTCCACATCAGCGCTCCGCGGATCGTCGCGACATTGCCGCCGGATGTGATAACCGGATCGCCCGTGCCGGATTTCTCGAAACTGCTCGCCTCGGTCCCCGCCGAGCGCAACGCGATCGTGCCGCTGACCATCGTCACCAACTGGACGGAGATGCTGCGGAAGCGCTGAGCCGTCAGAACACGCGTATCGACGAGACCTTGTCGCGCCAGCTGCCGCGCAGGTCGCGCACGTCCGAAGCGATCTGCGTCGATGGGCCGCGGAAGTTCGTGTCCTTGAAGATCATCACCGCGCCGTCGAAGACCTTGATTGACGAGATCCGATCGTTGAAGCCTCGGGGCAGCGACGTGTAGGTTCCGCCGCGCGGGACGCAGAAATACTCACCGTGGAAGTCTGCGTCCTGGTAGAAGCAGGCGCCTTCCTGCGGCATCGACATCTGTCCCCACACTGGAGGGCGGTCGCTCATCCAGCCGCCGCGGTCCGGGTTGATGTCACGATCGCGTCCCCTGGCGCGCCCGCGATCGTCGTAGACGCCGCCGTAGCTGCTGTAGTCGCGCGGGTTGCCGACATCCACCGACGAGATCTGATCGTTCCAGCCTTCGCGCTTGAGATCGCGCACGTCGGTGATGAAGCGGGCCGAGCGTCCGCGCATCTCGGAGTCGCGGAACACGGTCACTTCCGCGCTCCCGCGCAGTCGAATGGACGAAATCTCGTCTGCCATTTCATCGGGAAGCATCGTGAGGCGGTCGCCCGGCCGGAGGCAGAAGTACCGTCCCTTAAAGTTCTTGTCCTCGTAGAGGCAGACGCCCTGCTTCGGCACGCGTTCGCGCCCCCAGCGCGGTTGCGCGGATGCAGCTTGGACCACGAGCAGAGAGAACAGTCCCGTGATGACGAAGAGTTTACGAGCCATGTAGGTAGAGGCTGCATCGGCAATGCCACTGGCATGGCCCATCAGTACTGAACTGAATGGCGGGGTCTTTGCTTTTTCTTCGCGCATGGCGAACGACAAGATAAACGATCAGAGCCAGGCTCTACAGAAAGATCCAGATGACTGGAAAACCGGGGACGAGCCGATGACCGCATCGCAGCGCTCTTACCTGGAGACACTCGCGCAAGATACGGGCGAGAAGGTCGACGAGGAGCTGACGAAAGCGGAAGCGTCGAAACTCATCGACGAGCTGCGACAACGATCGCCGCGCGTGAAGGGCAGCTGAACATGGTGCGCGGTAGTGTAGACTCCGCGCACCATGAAACAGACCGTCCTGATTACAGGCACGAGCACAGGACTCGGGTACGCCACAGCCATGTCCCTCGCGAGCGCCGGACAGGACGTGTTCGCCTCGATGCGGAATCCGTCGAGGGCGCCGGAACTGCAGGCGCTCGCAACGAAAGACAAGCTGCCCATCACCGTCATCCAGATGGACGTAGATGACGACGCGTCCGTAAAGGCCGGCATCAAGACGGTGCTTGATGCGCGCGGACACATCGACGTGCTCGTCAACAACGCCGGGATCGCGTGGATGGGCTCTGTCGAGGAAATGCCGCTGGATCAGTTCCGGCAAGTCATGGAGACGAACTACTTCGGTGCGCTGCGCTGCATGCAGGCGGTGCTCCCGAGTATGCGCGCGCGTCGCAGCGGGCGCATTATCAACATCTCGTCGGTCGCCGGAAAAGTGTCCTCGGCCGGTCACGGTGCGTACGCAGCATCAAAGTTCGCGCTGGAAGGTCTCGCCGAATCGCTGGCGGCGGAGGTGCGTCCGTTCAACGTTCGCGTGAACCTGGTCGAACCGGGCGTCATCGAGACGTCGATCTTCGGCAAGGTCGGCGACGTCTCCAGCGCGATCTATCCCGGCGCGCGGCGCATGAACGCGATCTTTGGCGCAGCGCTCGAACATCCAGTCCCCGCATCGGTCATCGGCGATCTCGTTCGGGACATCGTCGCGGACGACAGCTGGCAGCTGCGCTATTCAGGCGGTCCCGCTGCGGCCGGCCTCATAGGCTGGCGCGCGAGCATGACCGACGAACAGTTCATCTCGATCGGCGCGCTGGATGACGATGCGTGGTGCGATTTCATGGAGAAGAACCTGGGGCTACCGGTGCGCGCGCATCTCGCGCCGCGGCCCGCGTCCGTCTAGCAAGCCAAACTCCTGAATCATGAACCCCGAATCGCGCGTCACGTCGCTCGACGCGTTCCGCGGGTTCGTGATGTTCCTGATGCTCGCGGAAGCGATGCGGCTGTGGACGCTCCACGACGCGTTCCCTGACAGCCGCTTCTGGGCCATCGTCGCCTACAACACCACGCACGTGCCGTGGCAGGGGTGCTCGCTTCACGATCTGATACAGCCCGCGTTTTCGTTCCTCGTCGGCGCGGCGCTGCCGTTTTCGATTGCGAGCCGCCGCACGAAAGGACAAACCTTCGGCCGCATGCTTGCGCACGCGGTGTGGCGCAGCATCGTCCTGATTGCGCTCGGCATCTTCCTGCGCTCGCTCGAGCGGTCGCGCACCTACTGGACGTTCGAAGACACGCTCACGCAGATCGGGCTCGGCTACACGTTCCTGTTTCTGCTCGCGTTCACATCGTTGCGCGTGCAGATCGTCGCGTTCGGCGCGCTGCTCGTCGGCTTCTGGGCGGCATTCGTGCTCTATCCGCTGCCGTCGCCCGACTTCAACTATCCGGCCGTCGGCGTGCCGGCGGACTGGCCGTATCTCTATTCGGGCTTCCGCGCGCACTTCAACAAGAACGCCAACGTGGCATGGGCGTTCGACAGGTGGTTCCTCAACCTGTTCCCGCGGCTCGAGCCGTTCCGCTTCAACCGCGGCGGGTGGTCCACTCTCAGTTTCATCCCGACGCTCGCGACCATGATGCTCGGCTTATGGTGCGGTGAGTGGGTCAGGAGCGCGCGTAGTGCAGCGGTAAAACTGAAAGGGCTCCTCGCCGCCGGCCTGGCGCTGACGATCGCAGGTCTCGCGCTGCAGTGGCTGCACGTAGTTCCGATCGTGAAGCGGATCTGGACGTCATCGTACACGTTGTACTCCGGCGGACTCGTCATCCTGATCCTCGCCGGGTTCTACGCCGCGATCGAACTGAAAGGCTGGCGCCGTTGGGCGTTCCCGCTGCTGGTGATCGGCGCGAACTCGATCGCCGTTTACGTCATGAGCTGGACGCTGGAGGATGTCGTCAAGGGCGCGCTCGTGCGGCACATCGGCAATGCGCCCTTCGCGATGCTCGGCGCTCCTTTCGAGCCCATCCTGAAGGGAGCTGCCGTCGTCTTCGTGTTCTGGCTGATCCTCTTCTGGATGCACAGAAGGAAGATCTTCGTCCGCATCTGAGAGATGAGGAGAAGAAGGAGAGTCCTGTGAGACGTGTCATTGTTGCGCTCTCGGTCGCCATTCTCGCGGCGGCCGCGATTCCCGCCCAGCAGACGCCGCCGGAGATTCCCTACGACGGCGACATCGGCTTCCTGAAACTCCCGCCGAACGTGTACTTTGGCGAGGTTGCCGGCGTGGCGGTCAATTCGCAGCGGCACGTCTTCGTCTTCTCGCGCGGCAGCACGACAGGCCCGGCCTACGGCGCGGCGGCAGCGCAGCTGCTCGAATTCGATCGGAACGGCGCGTTCGTCCGGGAAATCGGCAAGAACCTCTACGCCATGTCGTACGCGCACAGCGTGCGGATCGATCGCGACGACAACATCTGGATCGTCGACAAGGGATCCGACATGGTGGTCAAGCTGCACCCCGACGGCAGGGTCGCGATGGTGTTCGGACGGAAGAAGGAAGCATCGGACGACGCCGTTCCGTGGACGCGCGTCACGCCGCCGCGCGCGCACGTCGACGGCCAGTTCCGCCAGCCGACCGACGTCACGTGGGACACGCAGGGCAACATCTTCATCAGCGACGGATACATCAACTCGCGCGTGGCGAAGTTCACCAGGGACGGCGACTGGGTGAAGTCGTGGGGCGAGAAGGGGACGAAGGACGGCGAGTTCGACACGCCGCACAGCATTGTGTCGGACGCGCAAGGCAACATCTACGTCGCGGATCGCGGCAACCGCCGCATCCAGGTTTTCGATGCGGATGGCCGGTTTCTCCGCTCCATCGCCGTCAATGTGCCAGTCCCGCCTGACGCGAAGCCGGCAATCGGGAACCCGCCCGCGGCGGAAGTGACCGGCACGCAGGCGCCAGGCGCCCCCTGGGCGCTGTGCATCACGCCTGGTCCGAATCAGGTGCTGTTCATGTCGGACGCCTTTCCAGGACGCATCTACAAGCTGTCGCTCGACGGGCGAGTACTTGGCGTGCTCGGGAAATCCGGGAAACAGCCGAAACAATTTGGCTGGATCCACGAAATCGCGTGTCCGTCCGAGAACGAGCTCTATGTCGCGGAACTTCTGAACTGGCGGGTGCAGAAGCTCGCGCTGCGCGCGCCGCAGTAGAATCCGCGCATGGTGCGTCGTGACGAAGCGGACAGAGGACCGTCTGCTTCACGCTGTTCATCTCCAGCGGGTGCAAGTCCCGTCTCGGTAAGCGCCGGAGCGCCGAGTAGCAGACCCCAGGCATCGGGAGAAATCCCGATGGCCCG
>DASPXV010000178.1:0-42922 GCA_035637115.1 Vicinamibacterales bacterium | reverse complement strand
CGACGATCGTGCTGGGCGTCGAAGTGCTGATCAGCTCCCTCCTGGCGGCGTCCGGCTTGTAGCGGCAGACGACCCGACCGCTGCACACGAAGGCACGAAGACACAAAGGGAGCAAGTTCGTTATCGTTTCGAGAAGTGGATCCCGCGTACTCTCCCGGCATCTACGGTCAGACCCAACACCTTATGTGTGGCGTCGGTTTGAAACCGGATCGTGAGACCGCGCGTCCGGAAGCCGTCACTCGATGCGAGCAACGGAGCAGCAGCCGAGTCCGTCTCGCGGTCGAGGAACAGGTCGCGTCCGCGAACTGAAATCCTGAATACCGCGTCGACTTCGCTACTGAAGTAACTGCCTTCGTAGCTGCGCAGAACGCTTTCAGAGAGCGGGTCGGGAGATGTCTCGAGTCTCGTGCCTGCGACACTCCCCTGCGTTGCAGCGGGCCGCTGTAAGTAATCATCACCGATCACGGTGTCCGCCACGCGTCGCGCAAGACCCGATGGCGCGATCGATGACGCGTTACAGAGCAGCGCCACCGACGTGTGCTGCGACGGGAAGCGCAGGATGTGCGCGCGATAGCCGCCGAGCGACCCTCCATGCTCCACCAAGGGAAGCCCACGGTACTCGCCGATCTCGAGTCCCCACGCGTACGCCAGCGTCTTGCCATCGTTCAGCGTGCCGCGCGTTTGAATCCTCTTCAGGACATCCGGTCCGCCGACCCGTCCCGTGTAGAAGTTTTCGTCCCATTTCTGCAGGTCCGGGATGTTCGTGTAGAGGCCGCCGGCGCCAGCGCGCTCGTTGATCGGCGTATCCATCGTCCAGGCGCCCGCGCGCCCGGCGTAGCCAAAGGCGCGGCCGCGCACGAGCCGCCGCGCGTCCACGTGGTAATGCGTCACGGTCATCCCGAGCGGTTTGAAGATGTTCTCGTCCGCGAACGTGGCGAATTTCGTGCCCGTCGCGCGTTCCACGATCGTCGCGAGCAGTGTGTACCCGGTGTTGGAGTAGAGGTACTCGGTCCCCGGCTCGAAGTTCAGCGCCGACTGCCTCGCCGTCATCTGCAGAACCACGCGGTTGTCCCACGCGTCCTCGTCGCGGCGCCCGGCGATCGACAGCAGCGTGTTGTAATCGCGCAGCCCGCTCGTGTGGTGAATGAGGTTGCTGATCTTGATGCGATTGGCGTATGGAGGCAGCTCCGGCAGGTACTTCCTGATCGAGTCGTCGTACGAGAGCTTCCCCCGCTGCATCGCCAGCGCCGCCGCCATCGCGGTGAACTGTTTCGAGACGGATCCCGCGTAGAACACGCTGTCAGCCGCGATCGGAACGTCATGCTCGAGCGACGCCATCCCGTAGCCGTGCGAATATGCGATCGCGCCATTCTGAAACACGCCGACCGCACAGCCCGGAGAATCGTGCGTGTTCCAGGGGGAAAAGATGGCGTCGATCGCGCGACCGATGTCCGATGAGCGATGACCGATGTCGGAGTTCTGCGTTGTCGCACCAACCGTGCACACGGTCGCGGCGACAGCCACAGCAGCAGCCAAAACCCAGCGCGTCGTACTCATATGCGTCGTTATTGACTCATCGACCATCGGCTATCGGCTATCGGCTATCGGACGCCTACGATCCCCCGCCTTTCCGCTTGCCGTGCGTCGGTGGCGGAGGTTCCGTCATCATGCGCTGCACGGGCTTCTCCTTGAGCAGGCGCATGGCCTCCTGCACCGCGCGCTCGAGCTGCGGATCGTGGCCGGCGACCACGTCCTTCGGCCAGTTCTCGACGTCGATGTCGGGCGCGACCCCCTCGTTCTCGACGGCCCAATTGCCGTCGCGATCGAAGAAGCCGCCGCGCGGCGCGATCATCGATCCGCCGTCGACGAATGTCGGCGTGTCCGCCGTGTGAACGAGTCCGCCCCACGTGCGCTTGCCGACGAGCGGCCCGATCTTCCTCCGCCGGAACATGTACGGCATCAGGTCGCCGCCCGAGCCCGCCATCTCGTTGATGATCATCACCTTCGGGCCCCAGATCCCGGCAGCCGGACTCGTGAAGGGCACGCGCTCGCCCGCGACGTTATTGAAGTAGCCGTCGAAGTCGCGCTGCAGCGCGTCGATGATGTAGTCCGCGGCGGACCCGCCGCCGTTGAACCGCTCGTCCACGACGGCGCCCTTCTTGTCCTGCTGTGCGAAGTAGTAGCGATTGAAGCTGGTGTACCCGGGCTGCCCGGTGTTCGGCAGGTAGACGTAGGCAAGCTGGCCGTTCGACAGCTTGTCCACGAGCCTGCGGTTCGACTCCACCCACGCGCGCGTGCGAAGCGTCTGTTCATTTGCGACGGGGATGACGGTGACCTGTCGCGCGCCTTCCATTACCGGCCGGCTGTTGATCGCGAGCACCGTCTGCCGGTTCGCCGTGCCGTCGAGCAGCCGATAGATGTTGTCCGGCGTTTTCAGCTCGATGCCGTTGATGGCGACGATGAAGTCGCCGGCCTTGACGTCGACGCCGGGTGCCGCGAGCGGCGCGCGCAGATCGGGGTTCCAGCTCTCCGTATCGTAGATGCGCGCGATCTTGTAGCGGCCGGACTCGATCGAGAAGTCTGCGCCAAGCAGGCCGCCGATCGACGGCGGCACGTCAGGCAGATCGCCGCCGCGCACGTACGAGTGCCCGATCGCGATCTCCGCCCCCATGGTGTCGAGCAGGTAGTTGAGATCCGCGCGGTGATTCACGTATTTCAGGAATTCGCCGTAACGCTCCCTCGCGTCGTGCCAGTTGGCGCCGTGCATGTTCCGCACGTAGAGGTAATCGCGTTGATTGCGCCAGCCCTCGCTGAAGATCTGCCGGAACTCCTCCTTCGGCTCCAAGTACATCCGCAGCGTCGCGGTAAGCCTCCCCTGCCCGGCCTGCGGCGGATTTCGATCCGCATCGACGAGGAACAATCCCGCAATCGGGGCGGCTCCGGTATCCCCGCCTCTGCCCGCGCCGCGTCCGCCACCACCACCCGTGCGATAAAGCAGCTTCCGTCCGTCGGCGCTCAGGCTGTAATCCGCGACACGCGCGACGAACGTCGAGGCGCGGCGATCGCTCAGACGGTAGCGAATGATGCTGCTCGCGGCACCCGCGGCGCCGGGCGTGTCGTCGGCGATATTCCCCGCCTCGAGGTAGTACACCGTTCCGGGAAGTCCGGCCTTCAGCTTCGAGTATTCGCGCGCCGGCACGCCGGGGATCGCGAGGACGCGCTGCCCGAGTCCGTCGAAATCGATCTGCACGGTCACGGGCACGCGCGGCGTACGATCCGGCTGCGTCTGCATCGACGTCTGTGTCGTGTCCGACGTCTGAGTGGCATCAGCGGTGGTATCCACCGGAGCGCCGCCGCGTCCGCCACGTCCGCCGCGTCCGCCACCGGTCTCACCACGGCCCGGCGCGAACGTCACGCCGGTGTCTTCGTCGCTCTCCGGGAGCAACGGGCTCGGTTCGCTCTTCTTCAGCACCGCGAGATACAGGCCGAAGTTCTCGGTGTGGTCGTACGACGTCATGTCGAGCCACTGCGACCGCATGCCCATGTCGGTAGACGCAAAGAACCAGAGATACTTGCCGCCCGCGTCGAACACGGGCCACGTTGCGTCGGCAAGGCCGTCGGTGACCTGCTTCGTTTGACCCGTGTCGACGTTGCTGATGAAGATCGCCTTGTAGAGCGAGTTCAGATGCGCCGCGTACGTGATCCACTTCGAGTCGGGGCTCCACGACGGGTTCATCGTGCGTTGCGGCACCATCCACGGATCCCGGCCGACGACCTTGGCTTTGCCGGTTTCGACGTCGAGCACCCAGGCCTTGAGGTTGGTGTCGGTGTAGAGAATTTTCTTCGAGTCGGGGGACCACGACGGCGTGTAGTAATGCGTCGGGTTCTCGAGCACGATCTCGCGCGGCGGCGCGAGTCCATCCTGCGCTTCGATCACGAGCTTGTATTCCCCGGACTTGTCGCTGAAATACGACACGAACTTGCCGTCGGGAGACCACGCGGGATCGCGCTCGGCGGACCCGCTCGAGTTCGAGAGGTTGCGGACGTCTCCCTTCTCGGCCGGGATGGTGAAGATCTCACCGCGTGATTCGACCAGCGCGCGCTTGCCCGTCGGCGAGAGGCCGAGATTCGTCATCCGCGCGGTCACGTCCTCCCAGCGCGGCATCATCCACGGGAAATCGCCGTTTGCGGCGATCGACACGACCTTCTCGCGGCCGGACTTCGGGTCGAGCTCGTGGATGACGCCCGCCTGCTCGAACACGATGGTGTTGTTGTTCGAGTCCATCGTCTTCACGTCGAAGTCGGTGAACGTCGTCACCTGCGACAGCTTCTTCGCTTTCGTCTCGAAGCTCCAGACGTTCGACACGCCGTCGCGATCGGAGAGGAAGAAGACGGTGTCGCCGACCCAGACGGGATCGATGTCCTTTGAATCCGTCCACGGCGGCGACACGAGATCGAAGGTCTTGAGATCGACGATCCAGATCGGACGGTTCTGCCCGCCGCGGTAATTCCGGCGCTCGTCATCCCACGAATTGTTCATGCGATACGCGACGTGCGTGCCGGCCGGCGAAATCTTTCCCTGGAAGGCGCGCGGCAGCGCCATCGGCTCTTCCACGCCTCCTTCGGCAGGCACTGTCCAGAAACGCGGCGCGCCGCTCGGCGCCGTGGTCGCGCGGCTCGAGGCGAACACGATCGACTTGCCGTCAGGCATCCAGCCCTGCACGCTGTCGGCGCCGGGATGCCACGTCAGCCGCTTCGGCTCGCCGCCGTCGGCGGCGACGACGTAGACGTCGACGTTGCCGGCGTACTCGCCGCTGAACGCGATCCACTTGCCGTCAGGCGAGAAATGCGGGTTGGTCGTCTGTCCCTGGAAGCTGGTGAGGCGCCGCGCGCCGCCGCCCGCGCGCTCGACCGTCCAGATGTTATTGGCATATGCGAACGCAATCTGCGTTGCGCTCACGGTCGGCATTCGAAGCAGTTTCGTCGGCGCGCCGTTCGCGGCAGGCCGGCCCGCAAACGCTGTGGCGATCAAGGTGCCGGCGGCGCACACCGCGAGCACGATCCTCGTTTTCTTCATGAGCAACCTCGTCATCCCCCCACCGGGGACGGGGATGGTACCATCTTTCTTCACGATGGGGTCGAGGCGCATCACCGTCACGCGGCTGCTCGGAGGCATCCTCCTGCTGCTCCTTCTTGCGTACGTCGGCGCGATGGTCTGGCTGGTCACGCAGGAGACGCGGCTGGTCTTCCAGGGAGGGACCACCCTGGGCGAACGACGGCCGGCCCAGCCGTACGAAATAGCGGGCCACACGTGGCTGATGCGGACGGCCGAGGCGCCGGACGGCCGTGCCTGGGTCATCTTCCTGCACGGCAACGCGTCGACGATCGCGAGCCGCATGAACATCCATCATTACGAGCGGCTGCGCCAGCTCGGGCTGAACGTGATGGCGCCGGAGTACCGCGGGTTCGGCGGCATAGAAGGCGTGCCGACGGAAACCGGTCTTGCCGAAGATGCGACAGCCGCGTACGACTACCTGCGCGGGCACGAGCATGCCGATCCGAAGCGCATCATCATTTACGGGTGGTCGCTTGGCTCCGCCGTCGCCGTCAATCTCGCATCGCGCGTCGACGAAGCGGCCGTAATTCTGGAGGGAGCGCCCGCTTCTGTCGTCGCCATCGGCCAGCAGCGCTATCCCTACTTTCCGATCCGGCTGCTGATCCGAAATCCGTTCGAGTCGATCGCACGGATCGACAAGATTGGATCGCCGCTGCTCTTCCTGCACAGCCGCGAGGATGCGATCATCCCGTTCGCGGAAGGCAGACGGCTCTTCGACGCGGCCCCTGAACCCAAACAGTTCGTCGAGGTGGCAGGCGGACACGTCTACGCGAGCGAGAAGGATCCGCGTTTCTTCCCCGCGATCCGCTCGTTTCTCCAGGCGCAGCACCTGCTCCCATGAGGGACCCGCACAAGCCGTTGCGCGATGACGTGTCGATGCTCGGCGAAATGCTTGGCGGGACATTGCGTGCGCGCGGCAGGCCGGATCTCTATCCGACGGTTGAGCGCATCAGGCGCATCGCGAAGGAAGCGCGCCAGCAGGGACACGCGCCGACGCTCGAGGAACCGCTGCGCGCCCTGCCGCTCGATCTCGCCGTTCCCGTCGCGCGCGCCTTCTCGCATTTCCTCACGCTTGCCAACATCGCCGAGCAGCACCACCGCGTGCGCCGCCGGCGGGATTATCTCCGCGAGGACGCGGCGCGTCCGCAGCCCGGCTCCTTCGCAGACGCCTTCCCGCGGCTGATCGCGTCAGGGGTGTCACCCGATGCCCTTCATGCCGCCGTGGTGAAGGTGCGCATCGAGCTGGTGCTCACAGCGCATCCGACGGCCATCACCAGACGGACGCTTGCGGCGACACACGTGCGCATAGCCGAAGCGCTCGAGCGGCAGGATAGTACGGACCTGACGCCCGGCGAACGTGAGGCCGTCGCCGAGACGCTTCGTCGTGAGATCTTCACGATGTGGGGAACCGAGGACGTGCGGCCGAAGCGCCCGAGCCCGATGGAGGAAGTGCGGAGTGGGCTGTTCATCTTCGAGCAGACGCTCTGGAACGCGGTGCCGCGCCACGCGCGCGAACTGGACCGCGTCCTTCGTTTGGTTTCGGCACGCGGCCTGCCGCTCGATGCGGCGCCGATCGTGTTCGGCTCGTGGATTGGCGGCGATCGCGACGGCAACCCGGCGATCACGCCTGAAGTGACGCGGAAGGCGTGCGAAGCGGCGCGGCAACTCGCAGCGGCGCTCTACATCCGGGAGATCGACGCGCTGTACGCGGAGCTGCCGGTCACGGACGCAAACGCGGAGCTGCGCGAGCGGACGCGCGGGGCGCGCGAGCCGTATCGCGCGGTGTTGCGGGAGCTGCGCGAGCAACTGCGTGCGGTCCGGACGTCGAATGCGACAATCGATCTCCGCGGCCCGCTCGCGTTGTGCCATCGATCGCTGATCGAGACCGGCCAGGGCATTCTCGCCGAAGCGCGCCTGACCGACGTGCTGCGGCGCATCGCGGCGTTCGGGTCATCACTGGTCCGCCTGGATGTACGGCAGCATTCGAAGCGACACGTCGCGGCGCTCGATGCGATCACGCGTGCCACCGGCGGCGGGTCCTACGCGTCGTGGTCCGAGGCGGAGCGGCGACGATTTCTCACCCGCGCGATCGCCGAGCGCATTCCCGTTCCCGACGTCGCGGGGGCGGACGCGGAAGTGCGCGACGTGCTCGACACGTTCGAAACCCTTGCGGACATTCCGTCCGATGCGCTTGGCGCGTACGTCGTGTCGATGACGCAGGCGCCGTCGGACGTGCTCGCCGTTGAATACCTGCAACAGCACTTCGGCTCGCACCTCCGCGTCGTCCCGCTCTTCGAAGAAGTGGCGACGCTGGAGCGCGCGGGGGACACGATGCGCGAGATTCTATCCGTGCACAGCGACCGCCGCGGCGGCGATGGCATCGAAGTGATGATCGGCTACTCCGATTCCGCCAAGGACGGCGGACGCCTTGCGGCGAACTGGCAGCTGTACAAGGCACAGGAAGGAGTGGTCGCCGCTGCCCGTGACGCGGGTTTGCCGTTGACGCTCTTCCACGGGCGCGGCGGCAGCATCGGCCGCGGCGGCGGCCCGACGCATCTGGCGATGCAGTCGCAGCCACCCGGCTCGGTCGAGGGACGGCTGCGCGTGACGGTCCAGGGAGAAATGATCCAGTCGCAGTTTGGCCTGGACGACGTGGCGCTGCGGACGCTGGAGGTGTACACGACGTCGGTGCTCGAAGCGACGCTGGCGCGGCCTGAGCCAATCCATGCTGAATGGCGCGACGCGATGGATCGTCTCGCATCCATCGCCCACGCCGTCTACAGGCAAGTCGTTTACGATGACCCGCGCTTCATCGAATACTTCCGGACGGCGACGCCAGAGCGTGAAATCGGCCTTGCGCCCATAGGCAGCCGTCCTGCGCGGCGCGGTGGCGACGGCGGGGTCGAGTCACTGCGGGCGATCCCCTGGGTCTTCGCCTGGACGCAGACGCGGCTGCTGCTGCCCTCGTGGCTCGGGACCGGCGAGGCGTTGTCGGCGGCGTTCGAGCGCGGCGAGAAGGAGGCGCTCCGTACGATGGCGCGAGGATGGCCCTTCCTCAATGCCACGCTGCGTCTGATCGAGATGGCGCTCGCCGAGGCCGATCCGGCCGTCGCGGCGGCGTACGACCGCGAACTGGTGCCGGAGCCGCTGAAGAAGACCGGCGAGGATCTGCGCGCGCGCCTGGATCTCGCGCGCCGGACGGTTCTCGACGCGCTCGATGCCGGCACGTTGCTGGCGGGCAATCCCGTCCTCCGGCGATCGATCGATGTCCGCAACCCGTACGTGGATCCGATCAACATCGTGCAGATCGCGCTGCTGCAGCGGCTGCGCGGCGCGGACGTTGTCAGCCAGGATCTCTGGCAGGCGTTCCTGGTCACGGTCAACGGGATCGCGGCCGGCATGCGCAACGTGGGGTGAGCCGCTGATGCCGCTCGAGATCGTTCCAGGACTGGTGATCGACGACCGTGAACTCGAGGAGCGCTTCGTCCGCGCGTCGGGTCCCGGCGGACAGAACGTCAACAAGGTATCGACGGCGGTGCAGCTGCGTTACGACGTCAGCCGATCCGCGCTCGCGCCTGACGTTCGCGATCGATTGCGCGCGCTGGCCGGCAGCCGGATGACCGATGACGACGTCCTCGTCATCGACGCGCGCGCGCATCGCACGCAGGCGCAGAACCGCGAGGACGCGCGCCTGCGTCTCGCAGAGTTCATCCGCCGCGCCCTCATCCGCCCGAAGCGCCGCAAGAAGACCCGCCCCGGCGCCGCCGCGAAGCAGCGTCGGCTCGACACGAAGAAGCGACGCGCGGACACGAAGCGCACCCGCGGCAAGCTCCGTGCGGACGACTAGGCCCGGGGTCAGGTCTGTAAAACGCCGTTCCCCCGGGGTCAGGTCTATAAAACGGCGCATGCAAGTGACAGGTCTCCAATACGTGATGGAGAGCTGGCACCGTCAAAGGGCAATTTACAGACCTGGCCCCGGGGAGGGGGCGTTTTACAGACCTGGCCCCCGGCTGATCCAGTCCGCGATATCGCGGATGACCTCTTCGGCGACGTGCGATGCGACCTGATACTCTCCGGGAACGCTCCTGGCCGTGCCGGCGATGAACAGGTGGTTCAGCGCCGGTACGAATGGAAGGTCACGTCAGTACGCGCAGCGAGCGCGGCCTTCCAGCGGGCGAATTCCGGCATCGTGACCTGGTAGTCACGTTCCCCCTGGAGGATCAGCATGCGCGTCTTCAGCGCGACCGCAGCTGACGGCGGATCGTAGCCGCGCAGATCTACCCGCCGCAGTACGCCTGGTTGCAGTTCGGGGGCGGCTCCGCTTCGGCGCCATTGAATCCACCGACCATGCCCGGATGGATCGTGCAGTGATACGTCTTCGATCCGCTCGTGCCCATGGCTACAGGAGCGGTCGTCGCGCCCGGCGCGATATCCGGTGTCTGCACCGTTCCGTCGTCGAGCATCACATGGTGCGTGACCTTATCGTTGTTCTTGAACGCCACGAGCTGTCCGGGACTGACAGTCGCCGGGTTCGGATTGAACGCCAGCTTGCCTCCCTGCCCGGTGATCGTGATCGTCACCGCCGCCGTGCCCCCTCCGCCCGAAGGGGATGTGGGTGTGCTTCCGCCGCCTCCACCGCCACAACTCGCCGCGACCATGGCAGCGGTCACGACCGCGAGCGCGATTGTTCGACCTCTTTCCATCGACTTCTCCTCCATGAACCGGTGAGCGTGAGGAAAGCAATGGTTCTGCCGGGCGAGAACGCGGATTGTGCTCGCGTTTTCAGCGACTTACGAGCAGGCGGCTTACGCGACTCGTAACCGGTTACGCGGTTAGTCCTGCATCGAGAGGACGCTGGTGACCTCTTCGATCGAGGTCTGCCCCTCGGCCAGCGTGCTGACGAAGCGCTTCAAATCCTCTTCCGATACCGCCGCCGGCTCGATCATGACGCCCGTCAGGATGCGGCGCACGTCATCGAACGCGACGATGTTGGTCGGATCGGTCATCGCCAGCGTGAAGGGATTGTTGATGAACGAGATCGGGATGCAGCGATGGGCGTTGACGAGCGGCGCGGGCAGCAGTGTGAGCACGCGCGGATCGATCTTCAGCCGCGAGAGATTGATGAAGTCGATCCCGCATTGCGGTTTGCCTTCTCGAGCCGCTCGGCCATGACCCGCGCCAGCGCGAGCGCGATATCGGGATGGTCGTGGAGGACTGCTCGAAGTCGGCGCACTCGAGCACCGCGCACGCGGTCTGGTCGAGCGCGATGACGCTCGCCGTCCGCGGTTTGCCCGTAATGAGCGCCATCTCGCCGAACATCTGTCCCGCGCGCCGAACTCGGCGAGAAGGAACTCGACGCCGGAATCGGGATCCTTGTGTCTGACCGCGACGACTCCGCTGACGATCAGGAATGCCGCGTCGCCGGGGCCTCCCTCGCGAACGATGGCTGCTGCGGCGCGAAGTCGCGGCGCCGCATGCGCGACTCGAGTTCCGTGACGTGTGCTGGAGAAAGACCCGAGAAAAGTGCGAGCTCGCTGATCGACGCGACCGAGGGCATGAGGCAGTATAGCTGCCCCACCCCTCGCGGCTTTCAGCGCTCGCTGCCCTGCGTATTGATGTCTTCGGACTCGTACGCGCCGTAGCGGACGTCGTAATTCGCGTCAGGCTTCCTGCGCGGCGATTCGAGATTACGCGGCTGATCGGTTTCGCTCCCGGCGGGCTGATCGTCGCGATCCTGTTGAACGGGCGGGGGTTCCCAGGGTTTCGTAGGCATCGGGGTCCACCTCCGGGCGCCGTGCCTGCAACCCTGAGTCCGTTTTCAAAGGGCTCGACGGTACACTGGGCCGAGATGTCCCGCACGGCGGACAGGTGGACAGCCCTCGCGATCGCTCTCGCGCTGATGCTCGTCTACAACGCGAACGGCCGCGAGATCGGCAGTTACGACTCACAGCCGACCAAGTTCGCCGCGCGCGAACTGCTGCTGCGAGGCAGCCTCACGCTCAATCACGTCGTTGGCGCCGTGCCCGCGTACGCGGAACGCGATCCATTCGTGCTCTGCCTCGACGGGCGATACCGCTCTGCCTACTCCCCCGTTCCTTCATTAATGGCCGCCGCGGTCTCGTATCCGCTGTGGCGCGTGGGGCTGCTCGACATCACCTCGCCGGCCGCGCCGAGCATCATCAGTGTCATCGCGGCGTCGCTGCTCACTTCCTTCGCGGTCGCACTCCTCTATCTCGCCGCGCGGCGTCGCGTGACACGCATGCGAGCGCTGACGATCGCGATCGGTCTCGGACTCGGAACCGGACTGTGGCCGCTCGTCAGCCAGACGTTGTGGGAACACGAAACGGCGATCTTCGGGATGGCCGTGGCGATTTGCGCCTTCGCATCCGTCGAGGATCGGCTGCGCACGCGCGACGTCATCTGGACCGGAGTCGGACTCGCGCTCGCGGGCCTGGCGCGACCGCAGCTCGCGCCGATGATCGCCGTCATGCTCACCGGACTCTACGTTCGCGCGCCGAGACGCGCGGCGCTCGTGGCGATCGCGATCGTCGCCGCCTCAGGCGCGGCGCTGATGCTGACCTACTGGCGCTGGTTCGGCGCGCCGCTCGGTGCACTCACGCTGCTGCAGGCGAAGAACGACGCGTGGCACCGCACCCACGGCTGGATCGACTGGAGGTTCGAGGGGCTTGCCGGACTGCTGATCTCGCCGAGCCGCGGCCTGCTCGTCTTCAGTCCCGTCGTCGCGATCGCGATTGTCGGCTTCAAGGACGCGGTGCAGGCATCGTGGTCGTCGCCATTGCGCTGGTGCGCGGCTGCTGCCGTCGTGCAATTCATGGTGTACGGCGCGTATTCCGTCTGGTGGGCGGGACACACCTACGGACCGCGCTACATGCTCGACGTGCTGCCCGTGCTCGTTCCGCTCGCAGCGGCTGTGCTCGGGCGTCTTCGATTTGGCGCCCTGAATGCGATCCTTTGCAGCGCCGCCCTCGCGTGGTCGATCACCCTTTCGGCAACAGGTGCATTCTGTTACCCGCACGACGAATGGAACACGTCACCTCTCGAGGTGAACCGCGAGCACTCGCGCCTCTGGCAGTGGTCCGACCCACAGTTTGTCCGTTGCTGGCGGACGGGTCTCAGCCCGCAGAACTTCCAGCTGTTCCGCCGTCAGTCTTAGGTCGCCGCACACACGAAGATCGGTGAGCCGCCAGTCTCGAGTACGCCCAGACGTGCACGGTATCCACGCCAGCGATAGAATCGCGGGATGGCGGAGACACAAGCGGCGGCAAAACTTGGTGAGTTCGGCGCGATCGTGGCGGGGGAAACGCTGCGGGCTGGTTTGGCCGCGATCGAGGTGCGAAGCCCGTTTGATGGCGCGCTCGTCGCGGTGGCGCGCAATGCGGGTCCGGCGCAGATCGAACGCGCGATAGCGGCGGCCGCAGCTGCTTTTGCGCGCACGCGTGTGCTGCCGTCATGGAAACGGGCGGCCGTCCTCGAAACCGTCGCGCGCCAGCTCGAACAGCGGCGCGACGAGCTCGCGACGATCATTGCCCTCGAAGCGGGGAAGCCCATTCGCACCGCGCGCCTCGAGGTCGATCGTGCGGCGTTCACGTTCAAGGTCGGCGCTGAAGAGGCGCGGCGCATTCACGGCGAGATCCTTGCGCTCGACTGGCTGCCGGGCACCGAAGGACGTGAAGGGCACGTGCGCCGCGTGCCGCTCGGGCCGATCGCCGGCATTACGCCGTTCAACTTTCCGCTGCTGCTCGTCGCGCACAAGATGGCGCCAGCGATCGCCGCGGGCAATCCGATCATCATCAAGCCCGCGCCGCGTACACCGATTTCGGCTCTGGTACTCGGGCGCATCGTTCTCGACGCGGGATGGCCGGCCGAAGCGGTCTCGGTTTTCCCGTGCAGCATCGAGGACAGCGCGCGGCTCGTCGAAGACGAGCGCATCAGGCTGCTCACGTTCACAGGCAGCGCCGCCGTAGGCTGGGCCCTCAAGGCTCGCGCGGGGCGGAAGCGCGTGACGCTGGAACTTGGCGGCAACGCCGCGGTGATCGTGCATCGCGACGCCGACGTCGCCTATGCCGCCGAGCGCGTGGCGTTCGCCGGCTACAGCTACGCGGGGCAGTCGTGCATCTCCGCACAGCGCATCTACGTCCATGACGACATCTACGACACGTTCGTGCCCGACCTGGTGCGGCGCGTGAACGCGCTGAAGAGCGGAGATCCGCTGGGTGAAGACATCGATGTCGGGCCGGTCATCGATGCGGGCGCCGCGGAACGGATCGGCGACTGGATCGAGGAGGCCGTCGGCGCCGGCGCCAGCGTGCTCGCCGGTGGAACGCGCGAAGGACCCGTGTGGCGGCCGACGGTCGTGGGCGGCGCGCCGGCGAACGTTCGCGTCAACTGCGCCGAGGTATTCGGACCGCTCGTGTCATTGACGCGCTACACGGACGTGCACGAGGCGATCCGCACGGCCAACGCGGGAGACTTCGGCCTGCAGGCAGGGATCTTCACCCACGACGAACGCGTCATCAACGCCGCGATCGACGGGATCGAGGCGGGCGGCATCATGATCAACGATACGTCCACGTTCCGTGTCGACCACATGCCGTACGGCGGCGTGAAGCAATCCGGGTTCGGCCGCGAGGGGCTGCGCTACGCGATTGAAGAGATGACGGAGATGAAACTCGTCGTCTACAACAGGCGCCCTACTGCTTGACGATCGTGTAGCCCTCGGGCACCTTGAACAGGTCGTCGCTCAGGGCGTCGGTGGTGACGGAGTTCACCTTCGTGGTGATCTTCATCGGTCCCATCTGCCGCATCATGTCGGCCATCTGTCCTTCTCCCTCGACGTTCATCGTCATCTCGCTGAGATAAGCGAGGCCGTTCAGGCTCGAGAGCGCCTTCATCATCTTGTCCATGCCGGGGATGTTCATGGTCATCCCGGCAGCGGCGCCGGCCAGATCGCCGGCTGCCATCGCCTTCTGAAACGCGAGGTACTCGGCCGCGCCGGGGGCGTCCTTCGTGACCCACATTGAACCGGCCATGATGATCTTCATGCCCTGCATCATCGCCGCGGCTTCCGGCGGCATCTGCCGGCCGCCGCTCATGGCGCTCATGTCCATCGTGGTCGTGAACGAATACTCCTCGCATTTCAGCCCGTCGATCACCTGCGACTTGCCGGTGGGCTTGACGGTCGCCTCGATGCTCGGACCCGTAATCGGCGGCGTGGTTGTCGTTGCGCCCGTAGCGCTGGTGGTGGTGGTCGGCGCCGACGGTGCGGAGACGATGGTGGCGGTCTTCTGGTCCGCGCGCAGGACAATCATCTGTTTCGTGGCGAGGTCCACGATGGCGGAGAAGCTGATCGGACCCGCGTCCATGTCGGTCCGGTTCTTCATGCCTTTGACACGCGTGGTCATTTTGGGCGACATGTTCGCGCCGGCATTCGCGGCCATCGCCGCCATCCCCCCTTCCACGGTGGTCGTCTGGACGATGGTGATATCGGCGCGCAGCGCGGCCGAGCAGCAGAGCACTACCGCGAGCGTCGTGAACCAGCGTTTCATGAAGCCTCCTAATCCCGTCAGGGATCGTATCACCGCGGCGAAACGGGGACTGTCCCCGTTTCCCGCGGGCCGAAAACGGGGGCGGCGGCTGACCAATCCCGCAAGGCGATAGCGAAAGCACAGAACAGGATCCGGTCGAGCATTGGCCTTATCTTAGCGGGTACACTGGGCACATGAAGGGTGCGCGGGTGCTGTCGCTGCTGGCCTGCGGGGTCGCGGGTTTGGTTGCGCGTGACACGCAGAACCAGCGGCCGCTGCTCCGCTCGAACGTCGAACTCACCGTCGTCACTGCCACCGTTCGCGACGCGAACGGCCGTCTCGCCACGGGGCTGCCGCGCGAAGCGTTCGCGATCTATGAAGACGGCGTGCGGGTGCCGGTGTCCCAGTTCGCACAGGAGCGCGTGCCGCTCGGCCTTGGACTGCTGCTCGACGTGAGCGACAGCATGTTCGGACGGCGCATCAAGGATGCCGAAGGGGCGGTCGAGCGTTTCCTGCTCAACCTGCTTTCGCCGGCCGACGCGTTCTTCGTCATGGCCTTCAATCACGAGCCGCGCGTGCTGTTTGGATGGAAGAGCACGCCGGACGGCGTTCACGATGCGCTCGCTCGCCTCAAGCCGACGGGCAGCACGGCGATTTACGACGCGCTATCGGCCGCGCTGCCCTATATCGACCACCGGCCGCGCGAGCGCGCGGCGATCGTCCTCATCACCGATGGCGCGGACACCGCGAGCGACATCTCGCTCCACGACCTGCGTCCGTGGCTCGTGCGCACCGATGCGTTCGTGTACGCGATTGCGGTCGACACGCCGGAACCGCAGCCGATCGCCAAGCGGCTCAGCGTGGGGACACTCGATGAAATCACGGCACAGAGCGGCGGCCGCACCGAGGTGGTCCGCTCCACTGCGGACCTCGATACGGCGACGGCGAATATCGCCGACGAGCTGAATCACCAGTACGTCCTCGGTTATTCATCGCCGCATCCGGGTGACGGCCAGTATCACAGCATCCGCATGGCGATCGCGCGCGAGGGATACAAGGTCCGCGCGCGGAACGGTTACGTATCGCCCCGGCGTGGATCGGCGATTCAGGATTAGATCAGGGATCAGGGATTCTTCGACAAGACCCATGTCGTCATGCAGCGCTGGTTCTGGACGTTCGTCGTCTTGATCGGATCGAGCAGCGACGCGCCGAGCTCGTACGTCCGATCAAACAGGTAGCGCTCGTCGACGACGAATCGATCGGAGCCGTCGGGCAGGCGGACGCGGCCGACCGTGTCGCTGAGAAGCGGCTCGATGCCGATGCTCGACGCAAGCCGCGCGAAGAACAGGCCGCGCGGGGCGAGGACGCGCCACGTCTCGTGCAGCATCCGCTCGAAATGGGCACGGTCGCGCGCGAAGTGAAGAACGGCGCTGCAGACGATCGCGTCCATCCGCCCGTCCGGCCAGGGCAGCACGTGGAGCGCCCCCTGGCGGATGTTACCCGGCGGAAGCGTGGGCGCGCACTGCGCCGCGAGCTTGCGCGCGGCGGCTACGGCGGCGGGATCCTCGTCGATGGCAAAAATCTCGAAGCCGTTCTCGAGAAAATACGGTAGGTTTCGTCCAGATCCACAGCCCGCATCCAGCACGCGCCGCCGGCCGTCGAATCGCCCGCGGAGGAGCTGGTCGAACAGGTAGATATCGATCTCGCCGAAGTGCGCGCGGAGCGCGGCGGAAGGCGCGACGGTCATGAAGGAACATACTATGGCGGAATTCTTTTTCTCCGTCCCCGGGGCCGTCACGGTAATCGGCCTCGGCATCCTCCTGCTGTCACAGCGTGGCGGCGCACGCCGCGCGACACGAACACCGCAGCTGCGTCCGGAAGACCAGGTCCGCCGTGTTATGCAGATCGTCGTGTCCTTTCTGATCCTCGGCGCCGGACTCTGGGTGTTGCTGAGCGGCCGCTATGGCGCAGAGGCGATGCACTGGGCCGCGGGAGCGACAGGCACAGTCATGGGATACTGGCTGAAGTGAGCACGATTCTTCAGCGTCTTCCAATCGGGCAGAAAGTCGGCATCGCGTTTTCCGGTGGCCTGGACACGAGCGCCGCGCTCCACTGGATGCGGAGCAAGGGTGCGATCCCCTACGCCTACACCGCGAACCTCGGCCAGCCCGACGAACCGGACTACGACGAGATTCCGCGGAAGGCGCTGCAGTACGGCGCCGAGAAGGCACGTCTCGTCGATTGCCGCCCGCAGCTCGTCGCTGAAGGGCTCGCCGCACTTCAATGCGGGGCATTCCACATTTCCACGGCAGGCGTTCCCTACTTCAACACGACGCCGATCGGCCGCGCGGTCACCGGCACGATGCTCGTCGGGGCGATGAAGGAGGACGACGTCTACATCTGGGGTGACGGCAGCACGTTCAAGGGCAACGATATCGAGCGGTTCTACCGCTACGGACTGCTCGCGAATCCATCGCTCAAGATCTACAAGCCCTGGCTCGATCAGCAGTTCATCGACGAGCTCGGCGGCCGCGCGGAGATGTCCGCGTACATGACCGCGGCAGGCTTTGCGTACAAGATGTCGGCCGAGAAGGCGTACTCGACCGACTCGAACATGCTCGGCGCAACGCACGAAGCGAAGGATCTCGAGCGCCTCGACACCGGCATCACCATCGTCGAGCCGATCATGGGCGTCGCTTCGTGGCGCGAGGAGGTCGTCGTCAAGCGCGAACAGGTGACGGTGCGCTTTGAAGACGGACATCCGGTGGCGCTCAACGGGATGACGTTCAAGGACGCGGTGCAGATGCTCGAGGAGGCGAACCGCATCGGCGGGCGCCACGGGCTCGGCATGAGCGACCAGATCGAGAATCGCATCATTGAGGCGAAGAGCCGCGGCATCTACGAGGCGCCGGGGCTCGCGCTGTTGTTCATCGCCTACGAGCGCCTGATCACCGGCATCCACAACGAAGACACGATCGAGCAGTATCGCGACAACGGCCGCCGCCTGGGCCGGCTGCTCTACCAGGGGCGCTGGTTCGATCCGCAGACAATGATGCTGCGCGAAACGGCGCAGCGCTGGGTCGCGCGCGCGATCAGCGGCGAGGTCACGATCGAGCTGCGTCGAGGCAACGACTATTCGATCATGAACACCTCGTCTCCCAATCTCACCTACAAGCCGGAGCGGCTGACGATGGAGAAGGGGGAATCGATGTTCACACCGCAGGATCGCATCGGCCAGCTGACGATGCGCAATCTCGACATCGTCGATACGCGCGAGAAGCTGTTTACTTACGTCAAGGCGGGCGTACTGGCGCCGTGGAGTGGAACGGCGCTGCCTGCCCTGAGCGGCGTCGAAGGGCCCGCCCTGAGCGGAGTCGAAGGGCCCGCACTGAGCGGTATCGAAGGGCCGCATCCGAGTGACGAGGATGAGAAATAGAGGCTGGATGGCTGTTTGCCTGATCGTCGCGGGCTGCGGCGGCGGCCCCGCCGCGCCGAGCACGACGCCGGCGCCGACAATCCCGACGACCAGCGCGTGTACTGCCCTGGGTCAAACCGTCTCGGCGTCCACATCGATCGTGAACGGCGCGGAGTGTTCGACCGCCAACTCGTCGATCGTCCTGCTGAATCTGAAAGACGCTTCCGGCGCGCAGTCCGGTTCCTGCACGGGAACAGCGATCGCGCCGCGCGCGATCCTCACGGCAGCGCATTGCCTCCAGCCGCCGGCGGCATCCGTCAACGTGTTCCTCGGCACCGGCGCGCAGCAGGCCGCGTCCTCGTTCGCCGCGCATCCATCGTGGCGCGAAAGCAATTCCACGGCGTACGACGTCGGCGTGATCCTGATGCCGGCGGACATCGGGCGCGCGGCGGTCCCGGTGCTCCTGAGCCGCGACGCGCGTGTGGGAGAGACCGCAATCCTGACCGGTTGGGGCAAGGACTCGTCCGGCGTTCTCGCGACGCTCCGCGCGGGCTCCGCGACGATCACCGCCGTCACCAGCCTCACGCTGCAGACGACCTACACCACCACCGCAGGCTCAGTGTGCCAGGGAGATTCGGGCGGTCCCATCCTGCTCCAGGAAGGGGGAACGTGGTCCGTCGCCGGCGTGATTTCGGCGAACTCCACGCTCGCGTGCTCCTTCGGCGATAACTTCTACGCGAACCTGCGGCAGCCCGAGATCATGTCGTTCCTCCTCGCGCGCGTGCCTGACGTTACCCGCCGGTAGGTCGCGGCGTGAAGGAATCCGTCATCCGCGGTGTAGGGCTCGCGGCATCGCTGGCGTATGCCGCTGCGATCGTAGGGCTGTACGCGACACAGCCGCAATCGGCGGCGCAGGTGACGGGCGGTTTGGCCGCGATCGTGGGCGCGTACCACGTCGATCGCCAGTCTTTCGATGACGGGCTGCGGTTTTTTAGAGATGACAAGTTCGTCGAGGCGCGCGCGGCCTTGGCGCGGGCCGATCCGGCGGAGCGCGACGCCACGACACAGTTCTACATCGCGTACTCGTATTACCGCCAAGGCTGGGGACGGACGCACAGCGACGACGCGCTGTTCGCAAGGGGTGTGGCGGCTGTGGACAAGGCGATCGCCGCGGCCCCAGGCGGACGCCTCGTCGTGGACGATTCGAACCTGCAAATGCATTCGGCCGACGAGCTCCGCGCGGAATTGCAGCGCGGGATGACGCGCGAGGCTTCCGACTTCAACCCGCTTCGCGTGTTCCGGTCGCGCAAATGACACCGGCGCGCGAATCCTTCGGACTTCCCGTTCTGTTCCTGACGGTGGCGTTGTCGGCAGGAGCGGAGTTCGGCAGCCGTATTGTGCTGACACCGCCGTCGCTTTTTGCGCTGGTGCTCGCGACGATGCTGATCGCGACGCTCGTTCGGGGCGGCGCGCTCGCGCCGTGGCGACTGCTGCACGGATCGCGGAGCGTCGTGGCGAATGCGAACGGATTCGTCGTGCTCGCGACGCTCTTCATCGCATCCGCGCAGGTGCTCGCGATGCTGACGCCGCGCCGCGGGTTGCCGATGCTGTTCGTCGGCATCTTTCTGTTCGTGCTGCTGCTGAACACGCTGGTCGTGATGCCCGATCGCGTGCGGCTGCTGCGCAGTCTCGCGGTCACGCTTGGTTCCGCGCTGCTGCTGAAATTCGTGGTCCTCGCGGGGCTCTCGGCTCCCGCGCAGAGCCGGACCGCACGCGTGCTTGCCGCGTTAGTCGACGTCGCGACGTTCGGCACGGTCACGCAGGACGCGCAACCTGCGGTCGCGGGCTACGTGGCGTTTTTTGCCATCGCGCTGTTCCTGCTTGGCGTATCGTTGCTGCCACGGCCGAGGTCGGATTCGTCCTCGATGACGGAATTAATTACTCGATGAGGTCGAAGCGGCATCGTGCGTGCAATCCATACACGCATGGGGGGCGTAAAACGTACGCGATCGGGTATCGATGCGCTCGAGCATGCGCTCCGCGGCGTGCAAACGTCTGAGAATCACGAACGAATTGTAAGTTTTGGACGCCACCTCGGACTGATCAGCGAAAGCCGCTCCGTCGTTAAAGTCGATGTCATGGACGACTCACCGGTGGAACAGGAAGTGACCGTTTACCTTCCGGATCGCAGACGCCATCGCAGGCGTTGACCTCGGCCGTTTACAATTCATCATCCAAACCTGCGATATTGTGATCTCTTCCGCGATCGCCGCAAGAGTTAGGCTATGTCCCTCTCGCTTTTCCACCCGCTCGTTCAACGCTGGTTCAGCACCACCCTCGGCCGACCGACGTCCGCGCAGGCACGCGGCTGGGCCGCGATCGCCGAACGCCGGCATACGCTGATCGCGGCGCCCACCGGATCGGGCAAGACGCTCGCGGCATTCCTCACCGCCATCGACGAGCTCACGCGCGAAGGCCTCGAAGCGCCGCTCGCGAACGACGTTCGCGTTGTGTACGTGTCGCCGCTGAAGGCGCTCAGTACTGACATCCAAAAGAACCTCGCGGAACCGTGCCGTGCCCTTCGTGCGATGGCTGACGCCGAGGGTCTTCCGACGCCGGCGATCACGTGCGCCGTTCGAACCGGCGACACGACGGCCGCGCAGCGCGCCGGGATGATCCGAACGCCGCCGCACATCCTCGTGACGACGCCGGAGTCGCTGTACCTGCTTCTCACGTCCGAGCGCAGTCGGCAGATGCTCGCCAGCGTGCGCACCGTCATCGTCGACGAAATCCACGCGGTGATCGGCACGCGGCGCGGCGCGCACCTGGCGCTATCGCTCGAGCGACTGCAGCGCGCCGCCCGGCAGCCGCTGCTGCGCATCGGGCTCTCTGCGACGCAGAAGCCGATCGGCGAGGTCGCACGATTCCTTACGGGAGGCGAGCCCTGCGCGATTGTCGACGAAGGACATCGCCGAACGATGGACGTCGCCGTCGAGATCCCGCGGTCTTCGCTCGAAGCCGTCATGGCGCACGAGGTCTGGGAGGAGTACTACGACCGGCTCGCGGCGCTGATCCAGGCGCACCGTACGACGCTCGTCTTCGTGAACACGCGCCGCCTCGCCGAGCGGCTGGCCCGGCACCTGAGCGACCGCCTCGGTGAGGACGCGGTAGCGGCGCACCACGGCAGCCTGGCAAAGGAAACACGGCTGGACGCCGAGACGCGGTTGAAGACGGGGGCGCTGCGCGCGATCGTGGCGACGGCCTCGCTGGAACTCGGGATCGACATCGGCCACATCGATCTCGTCTGCCAGATCGGATCGCCGCAGCGAATTGCGACGCTGCTGCAGCGAATCGGGCGTTCGGGCCACACGATCGACGGCACGCCGAAAGGGCGCGTGTTCCCGACGTCGCGCGATGACCTCGTCGAATGCGCCGCACTGCTGCGTGCCATCCGGCGCGGCGAGCTCGACGCGATCGTGCCGCAGGACAGGGCGCTCGACGTACTCGCACAGCAAATCGTCGCCGAATGCGCATGCCGCGACTATACCGAAGACGACCTCTTCGATCTGGTGCGCCGTGCATGGCCGTATCGCGATCTCGCACACCGCGACTTCGACGCGGTGCTGAAGATGACGGCCGAAGGGTTTTCGACGCGCCGCGGACGACGCGCGGCGCTGCTGCACCGGGACGAGGTCAACGCGACGGTGCGCGGCCGGCGCGGCGCGCGGCTGCTGGCGCAGACCTCCGGTGGCGCGATTCCCGAGGTCGCCGACTATCGCGTGCTCGATCCTGGCGATACGTTCGTCGGCACACTGAACGAGGACTTCGCGATCGAGTCCAACGCGGGCGACATCTTTCAGCTCGGCAACGCTTCGTGGCGGATCCTCCAGGTCACGGGGGGCACCGTTCGCGTGGCGGACGCTCACGGGATGCCGCCGACGATCCCGTTCTGGCTCGGCGAAGCGCCGGCGCGCAGCGACGAGCTCTCGATCGCGCTGAGCGATTTGCGGCGCGAGGTGGACGCGCAGCTCGGCACCGCGCACGCGACACTTCAGGACGCGTGCGATTCGGCGGCCGCGTGGGTCGCGGCCGAAACCGGTATCTCCAGCGCGGCCGCGGCGCAACTCGTCGCGTATCTGTCGGAGGGACGCCGGGCGCTCGGCGTCATTCCCACGCAGCAGACGCTGGTCCTCGAACGGTTCTTCGACCAATCGGGCGGCATGCAGCTCGTGCTGCACGCGCCGTTCGGAAGCCGAATCAACAAGGCCTGGGCGCTCGCGCTGCGCAAACGGTTCTGCCGTCAGTTCAACTTCGAGCTGCAGGCGGCCGCCACTGAGGACGCGCTGATGCTGTCGCTCGGGCCGCTGCACTCGTTCCCCTTGTCGGACGTCTTCCGCTACCTGCATCCCGAGTCGACGCGCGACGTCCTCGTCCAGGCGTTCCTCGACGCGCCCGTGTTCGAGACGCGCTGGCGGTGGAACGCCACCCTGTCGCTCGCGGTTCCACGCAGCCGTGGCGGACGCAAGCTCGCGCCGCAGATCCAGCGCATGCTCGCCGGGGACTTGCTCGCCTCGGTGTTTCCGGACGCGGCGGCCTGCCTGGAAAATATCCCGGGCGATCGCGAGATTCCCGATCATCCCCTGGTGAACCAGACCGTCCGCGACTGCCTCGAGGAAGCGATGGATTTCGACGGGCTTCGCCGGGTCCTCGAGCGCATCCATCGCGGGGAAGTCCGCCTCGTCGCGCGCGATACGCCCGAACCTTCCGTCTTCGCGTACGAGATCCTCGACGCGCGCCCCTATGCATTTCTTGACGACGCGCCGCTCGAGGAGCGGCGGAGCCACGCCGTCCAGACGCGGCGGGGCACCGAGCGCGGCGACGATCTCGGCGCGCTCGACCTCGCGGCAATCGAGCGCGTCCGTGACGAAGAGCGCCCTGATCCGCGCGACGCCGACGAGCTGCACGACGCGTTGATGACCGCCGGATACCTCGCGCTCGACGAGATCGGCGAGCGGAGCGCGCTGCTACATGCGCTGGTCTCAGCGCGTCGCGCTACGGTGACCCCCATCGGGGCCGTTGCGGCCGAACGGATCGGCGAAGTCACCGCCGTGCACCCGGACCTCCTTCTCGATCCGCCGGTGACGACGCCGGCATCGCGAGCCCGCGCCTGGTCGCGAGCCGACGCGATCGTCGAGCTGCTGCGCGGCCGCCTCACGTTGACGGGTCCGGCAACCGCGGATTCACTCGCACGCTCGCTGAACATCGGGATTACCGAGGCCGATGCCGCCCTGCTCGCCCTTGAAAGCGAGGGGGTCGTCCTGCGCGGCCGGTTTAGCCCCGGCCTCCGGCCTCCGACCTCCGACCTCCATCTGGAGTGGTGCGATCGCGCGCTGCTCGCGCGCATCCATCGCTACACGGTCAACCGGCTCCGCGCCGAAATTGAACCGGTCTCGCCGGCGGATTTCATGCGCTTCCTCTTCAAATGGCAGCACATCGATCTTGGCGATCGGCTGACCGGCCTGGATGGACTTCGCGAAGCGCTCGCAGTCCTCGATGGCTGCGAGCTTGCCGCGGCGGCCTGGGAACGCAGCGTGCTTCCCGCGCGCGTCGACGATTATGGCCCGTCGATGCTGGACATGCTCTGCCTCGCCGGCGAGGTCGCGTGGGCGCGGCTCTCTGTTTCCCACTCGGACACGCAAGATCCGCCGCGGCTGACCGGTTCGACGCCTATTTCGATCTTCTTACGCGAGCACGCCGCGGTCTGGCTTGCCCTGCGTCCCGCGGACGCCGATCGCGAACAACGCCTCACGGTAAGCGCGCGCATCATCCTCGAGTATCTCCGCACACGCGGCGCCGTCTTCTACACGGATCTTCGGCAGGCAACCGGATTGGACGACGAAGCGGCGCGCAGCGCTGTCGGCGCCCTCGTGGCCGCAGGCCTTGCCGCATCAGATGGATTCTCCGGCGTGCGCGCGCTCGTGTGGAACGCGCAGGGACGGCCGGCGACACTGGATCGGCGCGCGACCTTTGCCGGCCGCTGGTCGGAGATCCCGCCGGGCGTCACAGAGCCGGCCGACGCGAATGCGCTCGAAGCGCAGGCGTGGGCGCTGCTGCGCCGGTACGGCGTCGTCTTCCGCCGGGTGGTGGCGCGCGAAGCGCTCGCCGCCCCGTGGCGCGATCTCGCGCGTGTCTATCGACGGCTGGAAGCGCGCGGTGAAATCCGCGGTGGCCGTTTCGTCTCCGGCATGGCCGGAGAACAGTTCGCGCTGCCGCGCGCCGTCGAACGGCTTCGCGAGGTTCGCCGCACATCGCCGGATGGACGCGTCATCGGGATCAGCGCCGCCGACCCGCTGAACCTGGCGGGCATCATTACGGCGGGCGACCGGATTCGCGCCGTCGGACACAGCCGTATCGCCTACCTCGATGGCGTGCCGGTGGCTGTGCGCGAGGGAGACGTCGTCACAGCGCTCGCGACGGTGCACGCCGATGCCGCGCCAGCTGTATCGCAGGCGCTCAAGCGCCTCGGACGTCGGGTGTCTCCCGCACCGGCGTTCTCGGCATAGGCGGTTCCTTACGACGCGCGACGTCCGCGGTTGACTTTTCATTTTAGTTTAATCTAAAGTTATAGATATGGATGCTGCCGCGCTCGCCGCCGTCGCCTCACCCCGGCGCCGCGAGATTCTCCGCCTCGTGTGGGACCGCGAGTGCGCCGCGGGGGAGATCCACCAGGCAATGCCCGACGTGTCGTTCGGCGCCGTGTCGCTCCAGTTACGCGCGCTGTCCGGCGCGGGGCTCGTCACGTGCCGCCGCGAACATCGCCATCGCTTCTATCGCGCGAACCGCGCCGCGCTCGGACCCGTTGCGTCGGCGCTGGAAAAAATGTGGGACGACGCGCTCTGGCGGCTGAAGCTGCAGGCGGAGCTCGAACAGAGCCGCCGCGGTCCCAGGCCGCGCCGGCGCAGGAGGAAGGCATCATGACCGTACTCGCGCACCAGCTCGAACGGACGATCGTCATCGAAGCGCCGCAGGCGTCGGTGTTCCGCTACTTCACCGATTCCGCGCGCTGGGCTGCGTGGTGGGGAGCGGGATCGTCGATCGACGCGCGGCCCGGCGGCCGGGTACTCATCCGCCACGCCAATGGCGTGGAAGCAACCGGCGAAGTGCTCGAGGTCAACCCGCCGTCACACATCTCCTTTACGTACGCCTATGTGACGGGAACGCAAGCGCCACCGGGCTCACGCGTCACCATCCGCCTAGAGCCGATGTCGCGAGGCACGCGCCTGCATCTCGTCCACGAATTCACCGACCCAGCGATGCGCGACGAACACGTCCAGGGCTGGCGCTACCAGCTTTCCCTCTTCGCCAACGTCGTCGCCGACGACGTGCACCTCAAGGCGGCGGAGATCGTCGATCGCTGGTTCGAGGTCTGGGGGGAACGTGATGCCGCCACTCGCGCGAAGGGGCTCGAGACGATCGCATCGCCGGCGGTGCGGATGCGCGATCGTTTCAGTTGCGTCGACGGGTACGACGAAGTCGTGCTCCATATAGGCGCGGCGCACCGATTCATGCCGGGCATGCGGCTGCAACGGGAGGGAAACGCGCGGCACTGTCAGGGAACCGTGCTGGCGGACTGGACGGCCACGGGCGAAGACGGGCAGCCGCGCGGAAAAGGTACGAACGTATTCACGCTTGGACCCGACGGTAAGATCGAGGGCGTCACGGGGTTCTGGCAATAGCGACCACGATCGTCCTGAACGGCTCGTCGGGATCCGCCGGGAACGCACGCCCGGCGATCGAATCTGCGCTCGCGCATCAAGGGTTCAACGCCCGCGTCGAGTTGGTGGACGGTCCATCCGTACGCGCGACGGCGCAGCGTGCCGCGGCCGATGGACATACGCTCGTCGCCGCTGGAGGCGACGGCACCGTGTCGAGTGTCGCGTCCGTCGCGATTGCGAAAGGACTGACGTTCGGCATCATCCCGCTGGGCACGCTCAATCACTTCGCCCGTGATGCGGGGATCCCCACGGATGTTGACGCCGCGGTCCGCGTGCTGGCGCAGGGACACACCGTCGCTCTGGACGTCGGCGCCATGAACGGCCGTACCTTTCTGAACAATGCGAGTCTCGGCATCTACGCGCGCAGCGTGCGCGAGCGGCGCGAGCAATGGCGATCGGGACACGGCAAGTGGACCGCGTTCGCGATCGCCGTTGCACGAGCGTGGCTCGATTACCGGCCGATCAGCGTTAATCTCTGGATCGACGGCAAGGGCCTGGTGCGGCGGACGCCGTTCGTGTTCATCGGCAACGGCGAGTACCAAGGTGAGGGCATCGACGTCGGCCGGCGCAGTTCGCTCGATGCGATGTGCAGCGGGCATCTCTCGATCTATGTCGCGCCTGACACCGGCCGGCTCGGACTGCTCGCTCTGTCGCTTCGCATCCTCACCGGAATGGTGACCGAGGATGTCACACTGGAATCGTTCACAGCGGAACGCGTCGTCGTTGAAACGGCGCTGCGACGTCCGGCCGCAGCGCTGGATGGCGAGCTCATCCCCACCTCTGCGCCGATTGAATTCGTCGTCGTGCGCGAAGCGCTGTCGCTGCTCATTCCAGGAGCTCGGCCGTAACGCGGGCATCGGCTATGCACTCTTGCGTCCGCGGAGGCTCAGACGCATGAAAGTGAAAGAAATCATGACGCGGACCCCTGCGGTCTGCAATGAAGACACGCCCCTTCAGGAGATCGCGCGGACGATGGTGGGACGGGACTGCGGGTCGCTGCCCGTCGTCGGCACCAGCGGCACCGGAGTGGCGGGCATCATCACCGATCGCGACATGGTGGTGCGCGCAGTTGCAGAAGGCAAGAACCCGCTGACGCTCAGCGCGAGAGATTGCATGACGGCGCCGGCGATCGCGATCCGCGACGATGCGTCGCTCGACGAGTGCACGCACTTGATGGAATCGAACAAGATCCGCCGCGTTCCCGTCATCGATAGCTCGGGCTCGCTCGTCGGAATCGTGGCGCAGGCGGACATCGCACGCTCCGCGTCGCGCAAGGACGCGGGCGAGCTCGTGCGGGACGTGTCGGAACCGGGTTAGGCGGTCATTTGGCGGCGCGGGCCGCCTGCAGCTCCGGACGGCCGGGCGTATCCCCTTTTGCCGCGATCGTGCGCAGGCGCGCGCAGTACTCGCGCGCCGCCGCGCGATCGCCCGCCTGTTCGGCGGCGGCCGCCGCGCCGGCGACGCCGCGGAACCGGTTGGGCTCCTTGGCCATCGTCTTTTCGAACTCGACGAGTGCAGCCTTCGGCTGCTTCACCTGCAGCAACATCTCGGCGAGCAGCTCGCGCGCCGGCGCCAGCGGCCCCGGCGAGATCGCGGCCTTTTCTGTTCTGTCCTCACGATCGGCGGCCTCTCGCATCGAGGCGAGAGCCTCAGATGTCCGTCCTTCCGCGAGCGCGAGCCACGCCGCGACAGTCAGTTTCTGAATGGCGACCTGCTCGGCCCAATATGTCTCCCCTGCGGCTGTCAGGCGGTCGCTGCGCGACTGCAGCTCGGGTAACACGTCGGACACCCCTCGTGGATCACCGCTCCGCGCGCCGCCGAGGCCGCGCGCGAACCATGTGATCGCTTCCACGTACAGCAACGGGTTCGCGTGCGGCTGCAGGCGCGCGGCGTCCGCCCACGCGCCGCGTTCGAGTAAGTAGCGCGCGGGAATCGCGGCGAGGGCGTAACCACCGGCCGCGGGCGGCGCCGCTCCCGCGGTGGTGTTCGCGCGACCTGCGATCGCCGGCGCCGTGTCAACCAGCTCGCGCGCGCGCGAATCCTGGCCCGTCTGCAAGTATGCGTACACCTCGTAGTCGGTGGCGTGCAGCTGCTCGAACACCTGTCCGGATTTTTGCGCGGCGGCAGCCGAAAGAATATTGGTCGCGATCGAATCTTCCCAGTAGCCGAGCCGCGTGAACGTGTGCGACGGCATGTGGAGCGCGTGCGGCGCGTCGGGCGCGATCGTCGCGTACCGGCGGGCGGCGGTGATCGCGCGAGGCGCGAGCGCCGGCACATCGTAGCTGTGAATGATGTAGTGCGCGAGGCCGGGATGCTCGGGTTGCGCTGTCCACAACTTCTCCAGGATCGCGCCCGCCTTCAGTTGATCCGCGTACGACTTGTCAGTCGGATCCGCGGCCGCGGCCAGCGATAACGCGTAAAAAGCGGCGGATTCCGCGTCGTCAGGATACGTCGCAGCGACCTTCGCCATTGCATCGCGATACGCCGCGATGCGCTGACGCTGGTTCGTCGAATCGGGCGGTGCAAACAGCGTCGCCAGCGCGGCGATGTAGGCACGCTCGCGATCGGTTTTCGCGCCGGCGGCCGCAGCGCGTTCCGCCGTGGCGCGCCCGGTCTGCAGCTGCTGGGGGGATCGGATTACGAGGGAGAACGGATTGCTCCACTGCGCCAGCCCGATGCCCCACCAGGCGATCCCGCAGGAGGGATCCTGGGTCGACACCTGCTTGAATGCGTCGATGGCGCCGCCGAACTCGAACGAGTGCAGCAATGCCATGCCGCGCGCGAAGGCCGGCTGCACCTCCGCGCTGCACGAATTGGAGAACGCGACCGTGCCGAAACGGCCGTCCGCGTGCTGGTGGGATTGCTGCGCGTGCGCCGCGACGATTGCCGCGCCGGCGAGTACGCTTCCGACAATCGCATGACGCATAGCCATCTCCCTTACTCGATAACGAAGAAGCGCGCCTGCGCCTTGCCGGCCACTTTCTCCAGGTCCGCGGCCGTCTTGTACGGGCGCCCCTTTTTGACCTTGTCCACCCACGCCTGCGTGGCACCCGGCACCGTGAGCAGGTCAGCGTCGGTCGCGGCATTCGCGTTCATCGGAATGAACGTGTACTGCGCGAGTCTCGCCGTCGCCTCGGGGCCGACGTACTTGCCGATCTCACGATCGAACTGCGCGTAGGTCTTCCACGGACGATATTCAGGGAATTCGCGCGCCATGCGACGCCCCGCCCCGGGCACGAGCATGATCTCGTCAGCCGTCGCGGTGTTCAGATTGATGTGCACGAAGGCCTTGCCGTAGACGGCCGCCGCCTGCTCCTGCGTCAATCCCTGCGACAGCAGGAACGCGTTGAGCTCGGTAATGCTGTTGAACGGCCGCTTCGCGACGAGCGCGGACGCGATGGCCGGCGTCAGGCCGGGAAGCGCCGCGACATCCCCCGTCGTCATCGTGTTGATATCCGCCACGCCCTGCGACTTTCCGACCTGCGCCGACGGAGGTGCCGCCGCCGCCACGACCAATGCCGCCGCGAAGAACAGCCGAACCGCCCCGAGTGAACTGGTCATCCCTTATTGCTCCTTGTCGCGATAAGTGTACGCGAGTCCGATGAGTCCCAGCTGCACGAGCACACCCGGCGCGAGCGCGGGCGGAACCTTGGCCTGCAGCACACCCCAGAGCAGCGCGCGCCCGGCGAGAGATGGGTCGGTCTCCAGCTGGAACTCCACGTTCGCGCGATAGTGGAAGTACACGCCGGCAATGCCGGCGGCTAGAAAGAGCACCATCACCGCGCGCAAGACCACGGCACTCGCGCGCGAACCCGTGATCATCCGCCAGCACACGTTCGCCACGCCGACGACGAGGAGCACGAGCGGGACGAACTGGATCGCTCCTTCATCGTGGCCGACGAGCAGCAACTCCACCAACGTGCCCGTCATGCCGAGCAGCAGCACGAACGCGAGCAGCCGCCGGACGGCCCCGAGAGTCGACATTGAACGATCGGCCATCGACCATCGGCCATCGGCCATCGTCATTTCACAGTGTTGTAGACGCTCGCGACGAAATCGTTGGGCGTCATCGTTCCCTTGCCCCACGCCTCGTCGAATTCCGCGGTCGGCTTGGCGGCCTGGACGTCCGCGAGCGACTTGCCGGCCTTCTTCGCCGTGCCGACGCGATCGCGGACGACGGTCAGCATGCGCCCGTACGTTTCGAGCGACGCGCGACTCCCCAGCGCGCCGTGACCCGGCACGATCTTCGTCTGCGCCGTGACACGCTTCAGCGCGGTTCCCACTCCGTCAATCATGCCATTGATGTGTCCGCCGGTCGAAGCATCGATGAACGGATAGCGGCCATTGAAGAACACATCACCCATGTGCAGGACGTCGGCCTTCGGAAAGTACACGAAGATGTCGGTGTCGGTATGTGCCGGTGCGACGTGCTGTAGATCGACCTGCTCGCCGTTCAGATTCAGTGTCAGACCGGATGCAAAGGTCTGCGTCGGCAGCTCCGCGGAAGGAACCGGATCGAAATGCATGCCGAGGATGTCGTGTGACTCCATCAGCCGAGTCCTGGTGTTCTCGTGCGCGATCACCCCGGCGCCTGCCGACCTGAAATTTCCGTTGTTGTCCGCGTGGTCGAAGTGCCAGTGCGTATCCACCAGCGACTTGATGGGCACGCTGTCGATCGCCGCAAGCGCCGCCTTCAACTTCGGCCATGCGGGCTTCACGAAACCATCGACGACGATTATGCCGCCCGGCCCGTGCAGAACGACAACGTTGCCGCCCGGACCCGTGAGGAGCGCGACGCGGTCGGTGAGCCTGGTCGTGACGATCGGGATGGCGCCCATCTGCGAGCGTCGTTGCTCGAGCGGCGTGTCCTGGAATGCGTCGAGAACGCGCTGAGGCGCGTTCCGGAAGACGATCGCACTGCCCGACAGCAGGCCGGCAGTGCGCAGGAAGCGGCGGCGGGAGGCGTTATGTCGTGTCGTGTTCATTTCCATGGGGTGTCAGAATAGCGCAATGCAGGAAACAGTTGGCTTCATCGGGCTCGGCCTCATGGGCAAACCCATGGCGAAGAATCTCCTGAAGCGCGGCTACCCTCTCGTCGTCCACAGCAGGAGCGCGGCTCCAGTGGACGAACTCGTGGGGGCCGGTGCCGAGCGGGCGAATTCACCCGCGGACGTCGCGCGGCGCGCCCGCCGCATTTTCACCATGCTGCCCGATTCGCCGGATGTCGAACAGGTGCTCGAGGGAGCGAATGGAATCTTCAGCGCCGTGCAGCCCGGTTCGATCCTCATCGACAGCAGCAGCATTTCCCCCGCCGTCACGCGCCGTCTCGCGGACATCGCGCGCACCCGGCAGGCCACGCTCCTCGACGCGCCGGTCAGCGGCGGCGAAATCGGCGCCGTTTCAGGAACGCTGTCGGTGATGGTCGGTGGGGACGAAGGAGCGTTCAACGAGGTCCGGCCGATCCTCGAAGCTGTCGGCAATCCGGAACGCATTATTCGCATCGGAGAGTCGGGCGCGGGACAGATCTGCAAGGTCTGCAACCAGATGGTCATCGGCGGGACGCTCGCGGTCGTCAGCGAGGCGTTCGCACTGGCGCGCAAGGCGGGCGTCGACGCGGCCAGGGTGCGCGAAGCGCTGCTCGGCGGATTCGCCGCGAGCCGCGTGCTGGAAGTCCACGGCGAGCGGATCCTGAACTCGAACTACAAGCCCGGTTTCCGGGCGAAGCTCTACGCGAAGGACTACCGCATCGCGAATGAAACGCTGGGCGCGCATGACACGCCCGCACCGGTCACCGCCGCCGTTCACCAGCTCGTGACTGCGCTGATCGCCGCAGGACGCGGCGAGGACGACTACTCGGGACTGGCCACCGTACTCTTCGAGTTAGCCGGAATCGAACCTGGAAGCTAGAAGCTCTAACTTCCGCCCTTCTTTTTCTTCTTGAACAATCCGCCGAGAAAATCCGTCGCGCGCCGCCGCAGCTCGTTTCCGACTGCGCGTTTCGCGGCGGCTGCCACATCGATGAATACGGTCGGTCGATCGAGTGTGCCGCGGACAGTCGCCGGCACGACGATGCGGCCGTCCTGCTGCGCGTAACGCCGGAGGTCCGTGCCGGCCTGCGCCGTCAGCTCGCGGGAGAGCGTGACGTCGGCGCGCGCGTCCACGGCGCCGCTCTCGACCGACAGGGTTCCGCGTCCGTCGGTGTCCAGGTCGCGCGATCGCAGCGCCAGGTTCTCGCTGCGAAGCGTGCCGCCGGCCAGCGCGAACGTGCCGCTCAGAGTTTCGAACGCGGTGCCCGATCCGTGTGCGGCGCCAGGCGCAGGTTTGCCGAACGCGACTACCACGGTCCTGACCATGTCGAGATGCGGCAGCGTGCCTTTCGCGATCGTCGCCGCGATCGTTCCACGCGCCGTGCGCATCAAAGCCGCGCCGTCGGCCCCCTGCGCCACGAGCGAAATGTTGCCGGACAGCCGTCCCGTTACTCCGCCTGCTGAACCCGTGCGCTTCAGCAAGTCTGCGACGTCCAGACCATTGATTGCACCGGTCAGCCTTACGACCGCCGCAGGCTCGCGCGTATCGGCGTCGAGCCGTCCCTTGAACGCGCCGCCGAACAGGCGGACTGACAGCCCGTCGAGCACTACGCGCGAAGGTACCGCGTCGATCGTCGTCGAGAGATCGCGGAACTCGTCGTTGCCGAATCGCACGCGGGGTGTTTTGAGACTGACCGAGAGGTGTATCGGCGAGGGGGCGCTGCCCCGCGCGCGCGGCGGTGGCGCGAGCGCGCCGCCGATCGCAATCAGTTCGTTCAGATCGAGCACGTCCGCGCGGGCATCGAATGCTCCTTCTATGTTCGCGATGCTCGTCAGCGCTCCTCTTGCTTCGATCCGCGTCGTCGGGCCGCGCAGCGTCAGCGCTCTCACGTCGAGGTGGTCGCCGAGCACCGATGCATCGAGATCAAAGCTGACCGGCGGACCGTTGCCGCCCGGACGCCCGTTCGTAACCTCGATGCGCCTGATATCGATCGTGTCGGCGAACAGCGCGCGGATACCCGTGAACACGCGGATGCGCGCGAGGCGCAGCGACTCCGGTTGCCCCACGGAAACGTCGCCGAGATCTACGGCGACGCCCGGATAGATCCGCGCCGTCGCCGAGCCAATCCGGACGGGCTGCCCGAGCCGCGCCGTCAGCTGCTGTTCGAGCTGCGACCGTACCAGGTCAGACCCGAGGACGCGTTGCGCCGCGACATACGCGCCCGCGACCACCAGAATCAACAGGCAGAAAGTGACGATCAGCGCTCGCTTCACGCCGCGGATTCTATCCCGAGGCGCGAGCTAGCGTTCGCGGAGGACCCTGGCGAAGATGGTGGCGTCAACGTTCGCGCCGGTGAGGACGATGCCGACTTCGCGGCCGCGGACCCGATCCCCTTCCTTGAGGAGCGCGGCCAGCGTGGACGCCGCCGCTCCCTCCGCGACGTTGTGCGTATCGTCGTAAATCGCGCGCATCGCAGACTCGATCTCGTCGTCCGTGACTTCGACGACGCGATCGGTGCCGGCGCGGATCGTAGCGAGCGCTTGCGGCACGGGCGTGCGGCACGCCATCCCGTCGGCAACGCGCGTGGTGGCTTCGTGCGAGACCGGCCGCCCTTGCGCAAGCGAACGCGCGTACGCGGGCGCGGCCGACGCGACGACCGCGACGATGCGCGTGGGGAGCTTCAACGCGTCGCGCGCCGCGATGGCGCCGCAGATCCCGGATCCGAGGCCAATCGGGACGTAGAAGCTGTCCAGGGACGGCACGGCGCGAAAGAGCTCGAGTGCGTAGGAGGCCACACCGCGAACGAGGAGGTCGTGGAATGACGGCACCATGTGCCATTCGCGCTCGGCGGCAATCCGCTCGGCGGCTTCGAGCGCCGCCTGGAAGTCGTGTCCTTCCTCGATCAACTCGACACCCAGCGCGCGCATCGCGGCATTCTTCCCGACGCTGTTCCCGCGGGGCACGACGATTGCGGCACGGATTCCGTAGCGCGCCGCGGCGAAGCCGATCGACTGGCCGTGATTGCCGCGCGTGGCGGCGACGACCCCCTTTACCGGCGCGCCGGATCGCGTCAGGTGATCGAAGTAGACGAGTCCGCCGCGGACTTTGAATGCGCCGACCGGCGTCTGGTTCTCGTGCTTGACCCACACCGCGGCGCCGCAGCGCTGATCGAGCAGCGGCCAGCGCTGTTGCGGCGTGGGGCGCATCGCCTGGTAGACGACCGCGGCGGCGGCATCGAGCTCGGCGAGAGTCATACGCTGTGTACTTTCATATAGACTTCGCGCATGAAGAGAGTCCTTCTCGCCGGTGGCCTGATCGTCGTGCCCGCGCTCCTCGTTGCGCAGGGACGCGGAAACCAGCAATTCCCCGGCGGCACGAACCCGGACGGATCGCTGCGCCCGAGCGCCCCGGTCACGCGCCCGTTCACGCAGGACGCGTACACGCAATACGAACTGCTGGAGCCTGGCAGCGAATCGTTCCGCATTATCTTCCTGCCCGAGGAGACGCGCGCCGGCGCAACAGAGCTGGTGAACGCGACACGCGGCGGCAGCGAAGGATCCGGCGTGGAAGTGTACGACCCGCGTACCGGCAAGCCGCTGAAATTTACGTACGAGCAGCAGGGCAGCGATCCCGAGAACCACCAGATTCGCGCCACGCTGCCGATGGCGGTTCCCGAAGGGGGGATCGGCCGCGTCCTCATTTACAAGACGTACAAGGATCCGCGCACCTACATGATGAACGGCAACGACATCGTCTGGGTGCGGAGCCTCAGTGGCTACCGCCTCGGCGTCGTCCTGCCGAGGGGTTTCGCGTTCACCTCATCGAATGTTGCGGCGCACATGACGACCACGGCGGATGGCCGCTTGAAGCTCGCGTTCGCGAATCCGAGCGGTCAGGCGAATCCCGTAACGATCCACGCTCGGCCGACGACGGCTGCGTTCACGCCGGTGAAATTCGAAGACATGTTCTTCGACGACGTGAAGACGCTGTATGACCTCGATGCGCCAGAAACCGGCCGGATCACCGTCGAACAGACCTATAGCGATTACCGCAAGGGATCGCGCGCGCGGCTCGATTCGCTCTCTTACCTCGCGCTGAAGGATCTAAAGGTGATCGATCTCGACACGGCGAAAGCGCTGCCGACGAAGAAGGACCGCGGTGCGATCTGGGCAGTGCTCGACGAGCCGATCGTGGACGACAGGCAGAGCGCGCATCTCAGGATCACGGGAACGCTCCGCGCGTCGGGCTACACGCTCGTGCGCGATGAGCTCGTGTTCCAGCGGACGTTGAAGGGCTTGAGAAATACGGTGCTACTGCCGAAGGGGTGGGAGGTCGCGGGGGTTTCGCAGTCGGCGACCGTCGGTACGGATCGCAGCAGCGGACGGCCGTTCGTCGCGCTGATCAATCTGAACGCGGAGAACAGCTACCGGGCCACGATTCGCGCGGCGCGCGTCAGTCGCAGCCAGCGTGACGACAGCCGCACCGGAGCTCGGTGATCTGACCGGCGTCCTTGCAGTGCTCGCTGCAGTACTTGCCAAAAGGACCGTTCGGGGTAACCGTGCAGTTGCAGGCCGGATGCGCGCACTTCGATGGAGCCATGGCGTCCCTCCTGGGGGCGGTGCGACCTAAGGACGAGCTAGGCGCGCGGGAATCCCCTCCCGCGCGCACAGCATCGATCCTCGATCTTACGCGACCCGAACGCCTTCGGCGCGCGGCCCCTTTGGACCCTGCCCCTTTTCAAAGGTGACGGACTGTCCTTCGCGCAGCTCGTCGAACCTCGTGCCCTGGCACGCGGAATTGTGGAAGAAATACTCGTTGCCGTCATCCGCGAGAATGAAGCCGAAGCCCTTGTCGCTGACGAGCCTCTTGATCGTGCCGTTCATCGATGCTGCCATACCCTTCCTTATCGAGAGAGAGAACGCCAAGTATATACTCACCGCGGCCCGGAGGGGCCTGCCTATAAACGTCAAGGCCGGCGACAGCATCGGACCCTACCTCATCGTCGAGCCGCTCGGGGTGGGCGGGATGGGAGAGGTGTATCGCGCCCGCGATACCCGGCTCGCCCGAGAGGTCGCGCTCAAACGGCTCTCGGATGCCGCGCTCGCGAGTGACGTGGCGCGCCGCCGCGTCCTGCGCGAAGCGCGCGCCGCCGCCGCCCTGTCGCACCCCGGCATCGCCGCCGTGTACGACGTCCTCGACACGCCCGAGGGGCTCGTCATCGTGATGGAGTACGTGCCCGGGGAGACGCTCGCGGCGCGGCTCAGCGGTGGCGCGCTGCCGATGGACGACGCGCTCGATATCGCGGCGCAGGTCGCCAACGCGCTGGCGCACGCACACGAAAAAGGGGTCGTCCACCGCGACTTGAAACCGGCGAACGTGCACCTCACCCCGTCGGGACGCGCGAAGATTCTCGACTTCGGTATCGCCAAGTCCGCCGCGGAAGCGGCGGCGCCGCAGACCGGGGAGGCGGAACCGGAAACGGCCACGGGCCGCATCGTCGGTTCGCCGGGATACATGGCGCCCGAACAGGTGACGGGACGGCCGAGCGATCGGCGGACCGACGTGTACGCCGCCGGCGTGCTGCTGTTCGAGATGCTCACGGGCAGCCGTCCCTATGCCGCGGCGGATCGCCTGGGCACGGCGCTGGCGCTGCTCGACGGAGCCGTTCCGCGCGTCGATGAGCGCGCGTCGCACGTGCCGCGCAACATCGCCGATCTCGTCGCGCGCGCGATGGCGCGCGCGCCCGAGGATCGCTTCCCGACGGCGGCCGCGCTCGGCGCGGCGATCGAAGAGGCACGGCACGAACTGAGCAACGCCGAAACGGGCGTCGGGCCCATCGTGGCGCCGGGCCGGCGATACGGCTGGCGGGGGTATCGCACCGCGGTTATCGGCGCCGGCACGTCGGCGCTGATCGTTGCCGGGCTCATCTTTCTCTGGACGCAGGTGCGTTCCTCTCCCCTGTCGGCCCATTCGTCAGTCGTGGGTGTCATCCCGTTCCGGAACGCCGGCAGCGCGACGGACGATCCGCTCGTCGCCGGCCTGAGCGATGCGGTCGTGAAGCGTCTCAGCTCGGTGCGATCGCTGCGTGTGCTGCCGCTGGACGACACGCGCGAGGCGGCGCGGACCGCCAAGGGATCCTCGGGCATTGCGCGGGCGGTCGGGGCCGCGTTCGTCGTCGAGGGGGTGCTGCAGCGCTCCGGGCAGATCATCGATGTCAACGTATTCCTCGTCGGTGACGACGACGAGCGACGGCCGGTCGGGAGGTATACCGGCGAGGCGAGCCAGATATTCGAATTGCACCGGCGAATCGCCGAAGGATTGACCGCGGCCTTGAACCAGGAAGGAGCGATTCGGGGCGGCAGCGTCCCCGACTCGGCGCCTCCGACGCAGAATCAGGACGCCTTCGCCGATTACGCGCAGGCGCGCGTATTCCTGGAGCGTCCCGATGTTCCCGGAAATCTCGACAACGCGATCAAACTGCTGCAGGCGGCCATCGCCAGGGACAACCGCTTCGCGCTCGCGTACGCGGCGCTCGGGGAAGCGTACTGGGCGCAGTTCCGCGAGACGAAGAACACCGAGTGGACGACCAAGGCGCAGGCGGCCAACCTCGATGCGCTGCGCATCGATCCGTCGCAGGCGGAAGTGCGGATGGCGCTCGCCGTGATGTACGAGGGACTCGGACGCGTGGAGGAGGCCGCGCAGGAACTCCGCCAGGTGATGGCGCTGCAGCCCCGAAACGACAGCGCGCATCTCGTGCTCGCGAGGATGCTGACCGACAAGGGCAAATGGGACGAGGCGGTTGCGGAGGCGAAGACGGCCATTTCCCTGCGACCTGCCTACTGGCGGAATCACGCCCAGCTCGGCGACACCTTGCTGCGCGCCGGGCGGCTGGAAGATGCGATGGCCGCGTACGGGCGCCTGATCGAGCTGCAGCCGGACAGCCCGCGAGGCTTCCAGCGGCTCGGGACGGTGCTGCAGGCCGCGGGCCGCCACGATGAGGCGCTCGAGAATTACGAGAAGGCCACGGCGATTCGACCGTCGTGGGCGACCTACTCGAACATGGGCACGCTGTATTACTGGCGTGAAGACTACGCACGCGCCGCGGACGCCTACGAGCGCGCCATTGCGCTCGCGCCCAACGAGCCGCAGCTCTATGGAAATCTTGGCGACGCGCTGCAGCGGCTGGGACGGCGGCAGCAGGCGATCGAACGCTACCGCCGCGCGTCCGAGGAAGCGAAGAAGCTGCTGGCCGTAAAGGACAACGACCCGGTCATTCTCGCGTCACTCGCGCTCGCCCAAGCGAAGCTCGGCGACCGCGCCGCGGCGGCGGCCACGATTGGGCGTGCCGCGGCGCTCAGCCCGCAGGATGGCAACGTGCTGTACGTCCGCGGCGTTGCGCACGCACTCGCCGGCGACAGCGCCGCGGCGTGCGCCGACATCCGCGACGCGCTCGCGCACGGCAACAGCGCCGAAGTGATTCGCCACGACGACGAACTCAGGACGCTAAAGGGGTGCCCGGCTTACGACGCGATCTCGTCAAAGAAGTGAGGGAGAATTGATGAAGAAGACTACACGCTTCGTTGTGGGAATCACCGTTGCGGTCCTCGCGGCGCTCGCCGTCTTCGTCGCGATCGCATTCCTCGGTGGTACGACAAAAACGCCGATCAATTTAGCAGGTAGCGGCGTGAACTGTACGCCAACCAAGGAGAGCGTGGTGCACGTTCCCAAGGGCAACAATATGCAGTGGGTGGTGAAGAACGACTGCGATGCCCCACAAACGGTGATGGTCGGCAATTTTCATCTCAACACACCGGGATCGACCGCCGGCTGCGGCCAGACTGCGAATGACTGGCCATTCAAGGATGATGACTTGAACAATCGACAGGTGACAGTGCCCGCTGGCTCTTCCGACAAGATCCTCCTGCACGAGGCGAAGAACGCCAGCGGCGCACCTCTCCATTATCAATATGACGTATGCGTAGGCGGATCCAAGAAAGACCCCGAGCTGGTCATCGATCCGTAACGCTCAGGCGGACTCGTAGTATTTCTTGTACATCCCTCGGCGGAACACCCAGCCGCCGAGGGGTCCCAGCCAGTTCAGCACGTGATACATGTAGCCGAGATCGGTAATCTCGATCAGGTTGCCGTCGAAGTCCTTCACAAAGAACAACCAGTGCCCGCGAGGAGACTGCTCCGGCGGGCTCACGATCTCCAACCCTTTGGCGACCAGGTAATCGTGCCATTTGCCGATGCCGCGCACGTTGAGACAGATATGCGTCGCCCCGAGCCGGTTCCAGACGACCGGCAGCGGCGGCTGCTGTGGCTCGAAGTGGAAGATCTCGATCACTGCGCCGCCCGGGATGCGGATCCATCCGATCTTGCACGTCCCGTTCGGCGCGTCCACGCCAAAGAACCCACGGACGCGATCGGCCGGCGCGTCCGAGACGCCAACGAGCGGGCACCCGAAGACGTCCCAGTAGAACCGGACCGCGCGGTTGAAGTTCGACACGGTGATGCCCGTGTGACTGAAGGATCGCGCTTTCATAAATCGTTCTCGATGATGTGATCGGCGACGCGCAGTGCCTGCGCCGCGATCGTCAGTCCGGGATTCACCGCGGCCGACGAGGGAAAGAACGACGCGTCCACGATGAAGAGGTTTTCGACGTCGTGCGCGCGGCAGTACGGATCGAGCACGGACGAGCGCGGATCGGTCCCGAACACGAGCGTGCCGCACTGGTGTGTCGTGTTGCGCGCCCCATGCGAGTGTCTGACGACCAGCCAGAATCCGAGCCGCTTCAGCATGCGATGGGTTTCCTTCACCAGCATGCGGTGCGCCGCCAGGTTGTTCGGCCGGTAATGCAGGTGAATCCTGCCCTGCGCGTCCACGACGACGCGGTTCTCCTCCGCAGGGAGATCTTCCGACATCACGAGCCAGTCCACGCCGCGCGACACCCATGCATCGTACGCCTGGACCGGAATCCAGGGGACGACCGTCTGCGCCATGACGCCGTGCGTGCGTCCCTGCGACTGGATGTGCCCAAGCGGATACGGCGTCTCCGGGCCGCGCAGGTAGAAGTCGTTGATCGCGACCGTCTTCTGGAACACCGTCGAGTTGCGCCTGAACGGATGGAAGCCCTGCATCATCGTCGCGAGATGCGCCATGTAGCGCTTTCCGACGAGACCCGACGAGTTCGCGAGGCCGTCCGGATGCGCGTCAGTCGCGGACCGGAGCAGCAGCGCCGCCGAGTTCACGGCACCGCACGAGACGACGAAGAGCGGAGCCTCGACGCGGACGACGCCGCCGTTCCGTTCGATTTCCGCGGCGACAACCTTCCTGCCCGCAGGATCCGCGATCAGTCGTCGCGCGCAGGCGTTCGTCCAGAGCGTGACGTTGTCGTGGAGAAGCGCCGGACGAACTGCGCATACCTCCGCCTCGCTCTTCGCGTGAATCCGGCACGCGAACGAGTTGCACGTGTTGCAGAGAATGCAGCCCCCCTGCTCGCCTGGTTTCAGCACTCCCAGCGGGAGGGGGGACGGATGCAATCCCATTCCGCGGAGGCGTTCGACGATCGCCGCCATGCCCGCGGCGTGGGGGACCGCGGGAAATGGATAGGGACCGCGAGGGGGCTCTGTCGGATCGTCCCCGAGCTCGCCGCGCACCTGGTAGATCTGCTCCGCGCGCTCGTAGAACGGCGCGAGCGTTTCGTAGTCGATCGGCCACGCAGGCGACACGCCCTCACGGTGCTCGACGGCCTGGAAGTCCTCGCGCCGGAGCCGGTAGAGGACGCTGCCCCAGAACTTCGTATTGCCGCCGACGTTGTAATGCGTGTACGGGCGGAACTCGCGGCCCTGGTGGTCGACCCAGCGCTCCTGCGTCTGGTAGCGGAGCTTCTTCCAGACGGCTTCAGGATTCCAGTTCTCGTCTTCCTGCGGGACGAAGTCGCCGCGTTCGACGATCAGAATGCGCGCGCCGGTGCCCGCGAGCGCGTAGGCCATCGTGCCGCCGCCGGCGCCGCTGCCGATGATGATGATGTCGAAGCGTTCGTTCACAGGCTCGCGTAGACCTGGTCCATCAGCCGCTGATCGTCCATCGCGCGCTCGAGGCTCATTTCAGGGGCGCTGCCGCTCATAATCGCGCGGCGGAAATCGCGGTACATCGCCTTGTATCCGCGGATGTCGACGAAACCGGGAAAGATCAGGCGAGGCAGTCCCCTGCCGCGCGCCACGAGGGCGAGGCCGTTCGATTCGAAGCTGATGACCCCGTCGCGGCCGTACAGTTTCGACAAACGCAGTCCCTTGAAGAACGACGGGATTTCGCGCGAGTAGTAGAGCGCGCCGACCGCGCCGTTGTCGTAGCGGAAGGCAACCATCATGCTCTTCGCGCGCCGGTCCGGGCCTTCGCGCGAGACCGCCGGCCGATAGCCCTGGATACTCGTGATCGCCGGACCGAGGCTTCCCGCGATGTGCAGCCAGTGAATCCCTTCTTCGAAAAACGCATCTCCTCCCGCCATCGCCTCGTCATTGCGCCAGTCGTCTGCCGTCTTCAGCCGCCGCGCGATCGTGGTGAAGTGCGCGAATACCATCTCGCCGATCGCCCCTGCGGCCAGCAGCGCGCGCAGGCGGACGGCGAGCGGCTTGTAATGGTCGTTCTCGCCGACGAGCACGACTCGCTGCGCGGCGTCACGCGCGGCGGCGACCGCGCGATAGTCCTCCATGCCCGGAAAGGCCGGCTTCTCGACCAGCACGTGCTTGCCGGCGGCGAGCGCCTGCAGCGCGAGATCGAGATGGAACCGCGGCGGCACGGCGATCACCACCGCGTCCACCCGCGGATCGGCAATCGCGGCGTCATAGTCGGTGAACGCCGCGAAACCGGAGTACCGCGTGCGGTAGGCCTCGGCGCGGCCCGCATCCCGGCTGGCGTAGGCCACCGCCACATCCGGGCGCAGCGCCCGCAGGTGCCCGCTGTGCACGCGGGTAATGAACCCGCATCCGAGGAACGCAATGCGCAACGGTCCCGGCATCAGCCCTTGACGCCGAATCCTTTCGCGACCAGGAACTCGCGCACGCGATCGCGCAGGTCTCCCTGGAGCTCGACGCCGTCTTCCGTCGCGGTGCCGCCGGTCCCGCAGGCCTTCTTCAAATCCTTCGCGAGGTCGCGAAGAAAGGCGGCGTTGTTCGGCAGGCCGAAGACGACGGTCACCGTCTTGCCGCCGCGGCCGGCGCGTTCCATCCGGAGCTTCGCGACCGGACGCACCGGTACCGCTTCCGCGGCAGCCGCGCCGCAGCGGCAGCCGCGTTCGGGCTGTCCGCAGCCGCGGCAGATCCTGCCTGCGGCGCTCGAGTACACGGTCCTGGCGTTTTCGCGATCCTTCATGTGCGGGGCGTATTCCAAATGATACAGTCGCCCGCATCCAGAATGAGGAAAACGCTCTGGGGCGCGCTCCTCGTGGCCGCCGCGTGTCTCATCAGCTTCCGCAGTACCTACGAGCCCGATCTCTGGTGGCATCTTGCGCAGGGACGCGAAGTCGCGGGCGGGCATCTCGTGCGGACCAACCTATTCAGCTTCACGTATCGCGACTATCCGCAGCCGTACACGTCGTGGTTCTTCGATCTCGGCGCGTACGTCCTCTTCACACGCATCGGGCCCTCCGCGATTCAGGCAATGCAGGCGCTGCTGATTGCCGCGACGCTGGCGACCGTGGCCTTCGCCTGCCGGCTGCGCGCGTCGACGGCCGCGGCGGTTGCGGTGTGCCTCTTCGGCTGGCTGATCCTCGAGCCGCGCGCGCTGCCGAGACCGCACCTGTTTTCGTTCCTCGGTATCGCGGCGTGCGTGTATCTCATCGAGCGCGCGAGGACCGAACGATCGTGGCGTCCGCTGCGATGGGCCCCGATTGTAATTGCCGTGTGGGCGAACGTTCATGTCGAGTGCGTCTTTGGAGTCGCGGCGGTCGGATTGGTCGGCGTGTGCGAGTACCTGCGTCCGCGCGATCTGTCCCGCGCCGATGCGAGGAAAGCCATCGGCATCGCGGCGCTCTGCCTGCTG
>DASPXV010000177.1:0-3674 GCA_035637115.1 Vicinamibacterales bacterium | reverse complement strand
GTGCGCCGCTCGCGATGCAGGTGTGCTCCAAGTACCGGCCGCGGCTGAAGGAAACGGACATCGAGCTGCGGCGGCGCGTCGCCGATTTCGCGGAGGTGATGGCGCTCGAGGGGGCGGTGCGCGTGCCGCAATACACGAGCGCGGAGATGTACTCGTACGCCTACAAGGCGGCGCTGCCGCGCGGGTCAGGACGCGTGCAGAGGAACGTCATCATCATCCCGATGAGCAAGTCGAAAGAGTGGTGGGACAAGGCCGCGCTCGATCGGCAGACGTACTTCTGCCCGCATGCCGACAGCGGGGGCGCGCGCGTCAAGGGTCACGCACGCGCCGCGGAACCAGGCATCAGCAAGATTCTTCGAAAGCTTTACTACAACCCGGACGGGCATGGCCGCCCGAATGAATGGGATTTCGTGACGTATTTCGAATGCGCCGGCAAACACCTGGCGACATTCGATCAGATCTGCCAGACGCTCCGCGATGTTCGACAGAATCCCGAGTGGCGGTATGTAACGGAAGGGCCGGAGTGGCGGGGACGCCGCGTCCTGCGCTGGTGAGTGCGTCGCCCGCCCGACCCCGCAACCTTATTCTTCGTCTTCGTCGCGATCGATCGGCATCGACACCTCGCTCGAGCGCGAGCTCATCCCGCTGCTTTCATGCGCGACTTCCGGAGTGGTACTGGTGCTGCCGCCCGACTGCTCGCGCCGGCGCTGGTGACTCGCGATGCCTCCCTTGCGTCCGGCATCCCGCGCCTCCTCACTCGTCCACTCGTGAGCGGTGCCCTTCTGGTGCGCGGCTTTTCCGCCTTTACTCGCAATCTCGCGCTGCTTGGCTCGATCCATCGACGCAAATCCGCGATCTTCCTTGGCCATGGTGCCCTCCTCCCCGGTTTCCCGGGTCGAACGGCTGGAGTGCAACGGATGTGCCCGAGTATGTGCCCTAACTCGCTGAAAATGTGAAACTTAGTTTCTGTAGCGGCCGGGCAAAGGAGAGTCAATTTTTTCCCTGATCAGGCACTCTTCCGACACGGTTTCGATGGACCGCAGCCGAGATCGGTAAAGGATTCGCCTGAAGCGGAACCATTATTCCGCCTGGGGTCGCAGCCGCTGTGTGTAGCGCCTACGACAATGCTATGTAATTCAGGGCGCGATCGATCCTGCGGAGGACTCGATCGGCACCTAGGATCGCGAGCACGTCGAACAGCCCCGCACTCACGGTACGACCGGTTATGGCCACGCGCGTCGCATGGATGAGCGCGGCCGCCTTCACATGTGCGGCCTCCGCGGTCGAACGGACGAGCTGTTCTGCTTCTTCCGCGTTCGCCGGCGGATTGATGCCGTAACGCTCTCGCAAGCTCGACAAGGCAGCGCGCATCTCCGGCGTCAAATGTTTGGCCGCCGCGGACTGGTCAATATCGACGCGCTCGTCGTCTGCCAGGAACGGGCGCAGCTCGTCCACGAGGTGATCGAACTTCTTCACGCGCGGCTTCAGAAGTTCGAGGACCTGGAGAATCCACTCGGATTCCGGTCCGTTCAATGACTCACGCCACAACCCCGCGTCTTTCAACAAAGGCTCGATGCGGTCCAACAGCTCGGACCCGGGGAGCCGCGCGATGTGCTGCTGATTGAACCAATCCAGCTTCTCGACATTGAAGACGGCATTGCCGCCGCTGATGCCTTCGAGCGTGAAAAGGGCGATCAGCTCGTCGCGTGACAGCACTTCACGATCGCCGCCCGGCGACCAGCCGAGGAGCGCGAGGAAGTTCACCATCGCCTCGCGCAGATAGCCTGCGCGGTGGTACTCCATCACTGAGGTGGCGCCGTGACGTTTGCTCAGTCGCTTCTTGTCCGGACCCATGATGAGCGGCACGTGCGCGAATTGCGGCGGCCGTTCGCCGAACGCTTCGTAGAGCAGCACCTGCTTGGGCGTGTTCGAGATGTGATCGTCGCCACGGACGACGTGCGTGATCTCCATGTCGACGTCGTCCACGACCACGGAGAGGTGATACGTCGGGTGTCCGTCGGACCGCAGGATGACGAAATTCTCGATGTGCTCGTTCTCGAACGAGATGTCGCCGTGCACCAGATCGGTGAAGCGAGTTCGACCGGGCGGCACCTTGAAACGGATCGCTCCCTCGTCCTGGTAGGCCTTGCCTTCCCGGACGAGCGTCTCGGCGTGCTCGCGATATTTTTCGTGGCGTTGTGACTGGAAGTACGGTGCGTGCGGGCCACCGAGATCGGGACCTTCGTCCCAGTCGAGACCGAGCCAGCGCAGTCCCTCGACGATCCCGGCGACCATTTCCCAGGAGGATCGCTCGGCATCCGTGTCCTCGATGCGGAGCACGAACGTTCCGCCGTGCCGCCGCGCGTAGAGCCAGTTGAAGAGCGCCGTGCGCGCGCCGCCGACGTGCAGGTAGCCGGTCGGCGACGGAGCGAAGCGGACGCGAGGACGCATCAGGTGATTTTAGTACTTCTTTCTTCTTTTCGTCCGTCTTCTTTCTTCTTTCGTCCGTCTTCTTTCTTCTTTTCGTCCGTCTTCTTTCTTTAGAAGATTTCCCCGAAATAGCTCCAGAAGTACTCGCGCGTCTTGTCGACGAACGGGCGGCGGCGCCATTCGGCGGGATCGAGTTTGCGCGCCGAGCGGAGGTCCTGCTCGAAATCCTGCAGGAGGCGCGCGGCAAGACCGCGGTCGGAGACGGCGACGTTCAACTCGTCGTTGAGTTCGAGCGAGCGGTTGTCGAAGTTCGCCGAGCCGAACATGCTCCATGACCCGTCGATGATCATCGACTTCGTGTGCATCATCGTCGGCTGATACTCGTAGATCTCGATGCCCTGATCCATCAGCCGCTGGTAGGCCTGGCGGCTCGCGTACTTCACGGGTTTCGCGTCCGTGAGATCCCCCTCGACGAGGACGCGCACGCGGACGCCGCGCTGCCGGGCCTGTTCGAGCGACCAGTCGCTCGACTCGTCGATGAGGAAGTACGGTGAACAGATGTCGAGCGTGCGGCGTGCGGATGCGATCGCCAGCAGGTAAAGGCGTTTGAGATCGTTGCTGCCGCCGGTCGGCGAGCTGCGCAGGACCATCGCGCTGTCGAGCGGTTCCGAGGGCTCCTGCGCAGGCGCATCGACGACCGGCGTCACGGGACCGAGCGTCTCCTCGAAATTCTCGTTGAATGCGCCTTCCATCAGGCGCGCAGCGGGCCCTTCGATCTGTACCATCGTGTCGCGCCAGTGGTCCTCGTCCTCGGCATGCCCGAGCCATTGATCATCGAGGCCGACGCCGCCGGTAAACGCCACACGGCCATCGACGACCAGGATCTTCCGATGCGTGCGGTAATTCAGCTCTTCGAGCGCATACCACCTCGGCCTGCCGAACTCGCCAACCTTCACGCCCGCCTTGTTCAATCGCTCCTGCCACTCTTTCGGTATCTGGTCGGATCCGATGGCATCGACTACGAGGTTCACCTGCACGCCGCGCTTCGCGGCTGCCTCGAAGGCCGCCGTGAATTGTTCACCGACGGTGCCCTTGTTGTAGATGTAGGTCTCGAAACTGATCCGCCGCTGCGCGCCTTTCACCGCCCCGAGCATCGGTGGGAAGATCTGATCGCCGTTGGTGAGTACGGTGTAGGTGTTGCCGCCGGTCGCGGGCACACCGAGCAGTGCCGCGCTGTAACCCGG
>DASPXV010000176.1:0-2762 GCA_035637115.1 Vicinamibacterales bacterium | reverse complement strand
CGGCGCGGGGAGCGAGGTCTCGCTCCAAATCGATTCGGCACGGGTGCACCCGTCCGGAGCCGATCCCGATCTGTCCCCAATGAATGGCGCGACGATTTGGCGGCGCGATCGTCTGGCACCATGATCGGCCGGTACAGGTTTTCGCTGCCACGGGGTGTAATGATTTTCGAAGAGCTGTCCGTGACTCTGACCCTCGTGACCGCCCACCCGATGGTGGGCAGAGACACCGTTTTGTCTCGCTCGTGACTCAGACCACGATCCGCTTGCAATGAAACTCGCGCACCTCGCCGACCTGCACCTCGGGTTCCGCCAGTTCGACCGGCAGACGCCACGGGGTACGAACCAGCGCGAGGCGGACATCGCGGAGGCGTTCCGCCGGACGGTGGACGACCTGCTCGAACAGAAACCCGAGCTGATCGTCATTGCCGGCGACATCTTCCATTCGGTCCGGCCGACGAATGCCGCGATCCTCTTCTTTTTCCGCGAGCTGCATCGCCTCCGCAGCGGCTTGCCGGCGTCTCCCATCGTCGCGATTGCCGGAGAGCACGACACCCCGCGATCGACGGAAACCGGCACGATCCTGCGGCTGTACGAGGCGCTCGGTGTGGAAATCGCGATCGAAGAAGCACGCCGCATCGTCCTGCCCAAGCTCGATTGCGCCGTGCTCGCGGTGCCCCAGCAGGCGCTGGCGCAGGCAGAACGTCCGGCGCTGCGACCCGAACCCGGCGGCCCGACCATCAACGTGCTGCTCACGCACGGCGTGTATGGCGGTCTGGGCGAGGAGCGGGGCACCATGGAGTACGGCGGCACCCAGCTGTCGCGCGAGCTCCTCGCCCCGGAGAAATGGGATTACATCGCGCTGGGCCACTACCATAGCGCCCAGTCGGTCGCCACCAATGCCTGGTATTCCGGCAGTCTCGAATACTTGCCGCCCAATCCCTGGGGCCAGCTCCAGGACGAAGGCGCGCAGAAGAAATCAAAACGCAGTGGCAAAGGCTATCTGCTCGTCGAGCTTCCCGGCGCTCGCGTCGCGTTCCGTCCTATCGCGCCGGTGCGGCGCCACATCGATCTCCCGCCGATCCGCGGCGCCGGGCTCAATGCCAAAGAGCTGGACGCCCAGATCGCCGAGCGTGTGGCGGGCGCCAAGATCGACGATCAGATCGTGCGGCTGCTCGTGTGGGATGTCGATCGTGCGGTCGCGCGCGACCTCGATCACGCGGCGATCCGGGGCTACAAAGCCCGCGCGCTGAACTTTCAGCTCGATCTCCGCCGGCCCGAGGCGCAGCGGAACATCACGTCGGTGGGGCCCGGTACGAAACGCCAGACGCTCACCGAGACGGTGCGCGACTTCCTGGGTCGCCGCCCGCTCGATGCCGAGCTGAATCGCGAAACGTTCGTGACCCTCGGCGTCGAGTACCTCGAGAGCGCAGGTCGTGCCGAGGGCGAACCGTGAAGCTGCACCGGCTACGGCTCGTCAACTTCCGCCAGCACGCCGATACCGAGATCGTGTTCGGAGACGGGATCACCGGCGTTATCGGGCCCAACGGCTCGGGCAAGACGTCGCTGCTCGAAGCCATCGCATGGGCGATCTACGGCAACCCGGCGGCGCGCGGCGACAAGGACTCGATCCGGAATTTGCGCGCCAAGGCGCGCGCGCCGGTGCGCGTGGAGCTGGAATTCGGACTGGGCAGTCACGCGTTTCGCGTCGAACGCGGCTTGAACAACGCCGAGCTCTATCAAGACGGCGTCGTCGTCGCCAATTCGCTCAAAGAAGTCACCGCTCGCCTGCAGCGCGTCCTCGGCATGTCGCACGACGAATTCTTCAACACGTATTTCACCGGCCAGAAAGAGCTGGCGGTGCTCGCGGACGCGACGCGTCCCGAGCGCGCGGCGTTTCTATCGCGCGTGCTGCGGCATGAGCAGATCACCATCGCGCAAGAACGAGTTCGCGAGCGCCGCAACGCGCTGGGGCACGAGGTGGACGGACTTGAGACGGGCCTGCCGCCGCAGTCGGAGCTCGAAAAAGAGCGTAAGGTCGCTGAGGCGCGGCTCACGGACGCGCGCAAGGCCGCGGCGGCGGCAGGAGCGGATCGGACCAAAGCGCAGCAGCGGCTCGCCGAGGAAGAGCCACGCTGGCAGCAGTGGGTGGAGCGGCGGGAGCGCACGCTGTCGCTGCACGGTGATTTGCGGGTGGCGGAGCAGGGTGTCGTCGTCGCGCGCCAGGAGTTTCAACGGTTGGACAAGGAGCTGGCGGAGGCATTGTCCGCGCGCGAGGAGCTGCGCAAGCTCGATGCCGAGGTCGCGCCGATCTCGAAACTCAAAGCAGAGCTCGCCGAGTTGGATCGGCTGCACCGCGAAGACGCCGCACGGCGCGAAGAGCAGGCGAAGATCACGGAGCTGGCGCGCAATCTGAATGTTCTGGATCGCCGCATCGAAGAATTGGGCGAGACTGAGGCGGCGCTGTCACAGGTATCCAAAGATCTGCGCGCGCTGGCGACCCAGCTGGAATCGGCTGAAAAGCTTGTGGAAGAGCAACAAGCCGCGTGGGTCCGTGACCAGGAAGCTGCAGGCACGCGTCGCGCGGCCCTCCTGAAACAGTATGAGGAAGTGAAGACACACCGCGACGATATCGAGCGGCTCGGTCCGCAGGGACAGTGCCCCACTTGTCGACGTCCGTTGGGAGCCGAACATTCCGCCGTCCTCGGCGAGCTCGAGGAGCAGCTCGAGCTGATCGTCGAGGATGGGAAGTGGCTGAAGCAGCG
>DASPXV010000175.1:0-35912 GCA_035637115.1 Vicinamibacterales bacterium | reverse complement strand
TCTGGGTCTGGCGCGGCGGATCTGCCGGCGCGCGATTGATGCGGTCGAACTACCTCCAGTTTCGCGAGCAGATCCTGAGCACCGGGCGTGTAAGCGTCGCGGAATTTGAGGCCGATCTGGCACGGCTCGGAGATCCCGATCTCCTCATGTCGTCGCCGACCATGTGGACGGCATGGGGTAGGCGACCGACAAGCCAGAGCTGTCCAAGCTGAAGGCGTTTCGCTTGATCTGGCCGGTGAATGTCGTTTTGCCTAACTTGGGAACCGCGCGCGGGCGAACTACCGACGCTGATGATGCCCTCACGACGCAGCATGAACATCTATAACCAGAGCGGCAATCCCGGTGGCACGCCTTGGAATGGGGCGTGGGCCGCAAGGCAACCAGCAGAGTATGAGGACACACCCGGCGGGATGATCAATGCTGCTGTGAGGCGGGGATTGCGTTTGGACTCGCTGGACATCAGCACGTTCGGGGTCAGCAGCTTGGCCGAGGCGCAGCGGGCCGTGGATGAACAGATTCACTTGATCGGCCATGAATGCACAGACGCGTGCGAGCAGTGGCCGGAGCCAATCGCGAAAGGCGGCTCGTAAAACAGACCGAGCCCTATTTCATGCGAGATACCCAAGCGTCTTGCCGTCTTGGCTGTAGATCCATTTGTCGTCGTCATCGAGATAACCGATCGTCGACCCAGTAGGTGCGTAAATCCATTTACCGTCACGGTAGCCGATTGGTCTCGCCAGACTGTTTATAAAACCACTTACCGTCCGGCGCCAGATTGCTCGATCTTCCGCGAGCTCGCGTACGCGCCTATAGACCGGAGACGTCGATCGCCGAGAAGACCGAAGCGATGGTTCGTCTCGCCCTGGCGAACAGCCGAATGAAAGACTTCTTCGACATCTGGCGACTCGCCATGAGCAGGCCGTTCGATGGCGAAACCTTTCGTCTCGCGATCAGCGCCACCTTCGAAAGACGACAGACGCCACTGCCGTCTCTGACCGACGAGTTCGGCGCCGATCCACGAAGCGCCGCCAATGGGATGCATTCGTCGGTCGGATCTGGGGTGAGGATCACCCCGACCTCTCCGAAGCTATTGCCACGCTGAGAGCCTTCCTGTGGCCGGCTCTGATGGCCGTCGGGACCAATCGGCCTTGGCAGCGCAGGTGGGAGCCAGGCGGGCCATGGTCCGAGGCCCGATCCCGTTGATGGTCACTCCCCAATCACATCGTCGGCCTGGCTGATCCCGCGAGCGTGGCCGCTGCAACCAAGTTCTTGGGCGGACCCACAATGGTAAGGTACGGGACGACGGCGATGTTCCCGTTCGGCGCTGACAGAAATGGCAATCTAGACACCGCTGCGCATCGTTTGTCCAGCTCCAGCGTCTGCCATATACTCGGCTGGAGGGATTTGGCGCGTCTGTTGCGAAGTGTTGTGAAGTATGAAACGCCAGATCAGACCACCGTTGACCGTGTCATACTGTCAGACGAACCAGCCGATTTGGCCGGCACATCTCATTCGGCCCTCGAACGCGGAAGTGGCGGAATTGGCAGACGCACCAGCTTGAGGGGCTGGCGGTAGCAATACCGTGAAGGTTCGAGTCCTTTCTTCCGCACCAAACCCTAAATAGCTAAGAAGGCAGTGACTTGCTCGGCGTGGAACGACGCTTCGGCGTCGTCTGCGTGCGGGACGGATTCCGGTGCCTCTTTGCAAGAATTGCAAGACTCTCGGACTGCGCTCTCGCCTGCTCGAGTCGCAGCAGCGCGGGACGAAGTCAGCGGCTGGTCGTGTTGAGGTAACGGGTCGTCGTGCTGAGGTTGCGGTGCCCGAGGAATTTCGAGACGTCGGTTGTGAGTACGCCTGCTTCTTCGAAGCGCGACGCCGCTTCGTGACGAAGATCGCGAAGCATGTCCGGTACTCAGACAGGATCGCGCAAACGTGGAATGGCGCTGTCCAGAATCAGCAGGCTGTTAGCAGCGTTACTCATTGTCCGAGTCCTGACGAGCGCCAGCCCACCTCGACGAGTGCGGCCAGTTTCGCGAGCGCCATTCGCCAGCCAGTCTTGTTATCAGCGGGCGATACGCCTGGCGGCAGCCCATCATGCACGGCGAGAAGATCGGTGCCGGGGTCGGCCTTCTCGAGCGTGATGGTGATGGTCATCTTGCCCTGGAACGCTGGATCATCGGTCTCGAACTCGTCCACTTCGACAACCTGCTCGTTCGGCACGAGCCTCACGAAGCGGCCGCGGTACGTGTCGGTGTGCGCGGTTGTCTTGCCAGTCCCAGTGGGCGCATCGTACATAAGCGAGATCCGGAATGAGCCGCCTTCCACTGCGTCGAAGGAGTGCACTTGGCAGGTCATCCCGTCTGGCACCTTCCATTTCGCGACGAGACGCGGATCCAGCAGTGTCCGATAGACAGCCGCGCGCGGTGCATTGATGTGTTGCTTGATTCGAGTCGATGTCATCGCCGTTACGTCGTGATGGATAACGTCGCCTAACGTGCTGCGTTTCAGCCGCGGCGGCTCATGATCGCACCAGCCGCGCGAAGATCGGGCTATTTGAAACAACCGCGAACGGGGCGCCGCGGGTGAGCGCGAGACGTTAGACAGCGCAAACTAATCTGATCCTGGCTCTGGAATTCCGAGATTGCGGCAGATCTTCTTTGCCAGCACGTTCGAAATCTCAGTGTGCCGAGGGACCGCTTCGACGGCGCCATTGGCGGGATTCATCCAAAGGGAGTGGGAACCGCCCTCGCATTTGAGCACACATCCGTGCTGACGCAGGTGCCGCAAGAGCGAAGAGCGCTTCACCGGATGGTGACGGTTTCGCGCTCGGCGTCGGGCGGCAATCCACGAAGTCCATCTTCGCGACGGTCTGCGAGGATCAGCGCAATCGCGCCGGCCAAGCTGGCCCGCGCCTCATCCTTGGTGTGGCCCTGGCCGTTCGCCCCTGGAATCTCGGGACAGTAGGCGATGTACCACTCTCCGTCGCGCTCGAACACCGCGGTGAATTCGTTGTGCATTCGGCCCTCGGTGATAGATTACCGTCGTCTGGCCTCGCTGTCTAACAGCCGCTGCAGCCGACGAGCGGCGCGGGCGCGTCCGGCCGATTCGAGAGAATTCTGAGCGTCGCTCGCGGCTGAGCGGCGGACGTTGATATGGCTGTCAGTTGTCAATTGAGCAGACCAATCCCGTCTCATCGTTGATCGACTGGTGTTCCTCGACGATCGGGTTCAAATCGGTCTAGTCGGCGGCACCGCGTTTTAGCGACGGTTGACGCTGCTGATATTCCCGGGTTGGGTACCGCCCAGACTGTTGTTCGCCGCGGAGCTGCCTCGCTCTAGGCACGGACGTGTCAGCGCGGGGGGACTAACGTTCTCGAGGATTCCCCACCTGGCCGCGATGCTGCCGACCAGACCGACCTGAATCACCGGTGCCGCGCACTTACGCCGACGGCGGTGGCACCTCCTTCACTAGCGCCCAGATGAAGCCGGTGAGTTCGCGAGCGATTGCTGTTGCCACTTTCGGTTTCGCCTGCCCACGGGCCACCAGCCGTCGGAAGCGCGTTGTCAATCGGAGCTGCCTTCCAGGCAATGTCGCGGATCGATTGGGGCAGCTTTTCTTGGCGATAGAGCGCCATCGCCGCGATCGATCATCGCGCGCGCGATGTAGAGAAAGTGTTCCCGAAATTTCGTCGCGATGTCCTCGTAGGTCGAATCCTCAGCCGCGAGCTCCATCGGACGATAGGAAACATTAGGGCCATTCCGTGGTTGGCATAACGCCTGTTCTCAGCCCCTCTCCCTCACACAGCTGGCGCATCTCGCATAGGATGTCCTCCTCATGACGCGCGCCACCACGACCGTCCCGGTCTCGTCGCGCCGATGGGCCATTGTTGGCCTGTTGTTCACCGCGTCGCTGATCAACTACTTCGATCGCGCGACGATTTCGTTCGCGCTCCCGCTAATCTCCCGCGAGCTGCATCTCGGACCGGAAGCGAAGGGCGTGCTGCTGTCGGCGTTCTTCTGGTCGTACACGCTGATGCAGATCCCGATGGGGGTCCTCGCCGATCGGGTGAACCTGCGATATCTGTATGCGGGCGCCTTCGCGCTCTGGTCGTTCTCGCAGGGCCTGATGGGTCTCGCCAGCGGCCTCGGCATGCTCATCGGATTCCGCGTCATGCTCGGCATCGGCGAGGCCATTTACCTGCCCGGCGGCTCGCGAATCGTGAGCCTGCTGTTCCGCCCCGAAGAGCGCGGGCTGCCCTGCGGCGTCTTCGATGCGGGAACGCGCACCGGTCTTGTCGTCGAAGGCGTGCTCGTGCCCTTCATGCTCACGCACTACGGCTGGCGGACGACGTTCGTGTTCGTCGGGTTCGCCGCGCTGGCCTGGCTGCTCCCGTGGTTCAGCATCATGCCACGGCAGTTGCGCAGCCCCCGCGAAGCCGCGGTTCAGCCGACGCTTCTGCGGCATTCGTTCGGCGCGCTGCTCACCAACCGCAACCTGATTGGCGTGTGCATCGGGTTCTTCTGCTTCGATTACTACTGGTACTTCCTGGTGAACTGGCTGCCGGACTACCTCGTGACGTCGCGCGGCCTCACCATCGTGAAAGCGGGCATCTTCGCTGCGCTTCCGTACTTCGTTTTCGGCGCGAGCGAGCCGATCGGCGGCTGGATCGCGGATCGCATGATTCGCTTCGGCTATGACGAAACGCGCGTGCGGAAAGGGATCGTGACGGTCGCGTTTCTGATGGGATTGTTCCTCGTGCCCGCGGCCCGCGTGACCACGCCCGGGACCGCGGTCGCGCTCATCATCGCCGGATGCCTCGTCGGCCTCGCAACGGGCAACCTGCTGGTAATCCTGCAGAGCTGCGCGCCGCCCGACGAAATCGGGCTGTGGACCGGTGTCTACAACACTGTCGGGAACATCGCGGGCATCCTGTCGCCGATCGTTACCGGGTTTCTGATCGCGAAGACAGGTTCATACACGCCGCCGTTCGTGCTCGCAGCGGCGCTGATCGCGGTCGGGCCGCTCGCCTATTGGGTCATCGTCGGCAACATCAGCCAGCGGCGGCGACCGATACCGTGAAGCCCGGCCTGCCCGCGCGTGTAACTTGCTACTATTGCGGCAGGGCCCTCGACGAGCGCGCGTTCTTCAACGAGAGACAGAAGGGAACGTCTCGAGATTCGACGGCAGGCGCGCGGCGTGCAGCAGGTGACGTGGCGCGTGAATGGCGCCGAGCGGCCGTTCGACGGCGCCGCGCAAGACTGGCGTGCGGCGATGCTCGCCGTGCTCGATACCACATGGGAGCTGTCCTCGCTCCGCGGCGAGGTCAGCACGCTGCGCGGCAACATCTCGACACTGCGCGGCGATGAGAGCACGCTAGCGAAGGGTTCGCCCTGCACGGCTCGACCGTGCTTCACCGCATCCGGAAAGTCCAATTCCACAGAAACTGTTCGGCTATTGAGCGACTACCGAGGAAACGGACGAGCGTCCTTCCGTTGGGTCGTCGTCTGCCATCTCGCGCGGACACTCTAGGAATGGTGAGCCGCCGATCTTGGAAACACGTCCACGGCTCGCACTTCTTTGGATGCGGTCAGACGGTACGCGACTTGATGGATCGCGTTGAACCCGTGTGGATGTCGGGACCGGACCGTGCAAGCAAGAGTACGAACCCTTCCGCTCGTCGTCATGATGGCGACCGCCTCGTTCGCTGTCGAACGGCCAGGATTCGCTCGCCCTTCAGGCGTGCTCGATCGGGGCAGCCAGTTGACCTGCTACGCGATCCGGTCCGGTGATACCGCCGCGCGTCTCGCCCTGCGCTTTACTGGTAGCGCTGACAACCGGTACCAGCCATGGTTTCAGATCGTCAACCCAACGACCGCGACCGTCATACGGAAATCCCGCTACAGCATCATCCAATCAGGGTGGCATGTGTGTGTGGCGACAGAGATGTTGAGACGCGGATTCACGCCTCAGCAATCCTCTCTGGCGCCGTCCGCCCCAGCCGTCCTGGTTCAGCCCGGCGCGAGGAGGGAAACGACACCGATCGACTTCAGCTTTCTGTGGTGGGGTGCCCCCCTGTTCGTCGGCGTTTCATGCCTTGTGCTCGCCTGGGCCTGGAAGGGCCTCGAGGAGAGACGTGCCCGTCTCGACATCATGAAACGATTCGGCGACAGATTTATTTCCGAGTTCGAACGGCCGCTGTTTCGCAGCGCTGCCGGCCCTTCCATCAAATCGCGATTGCGATTTGCGCCCCGCCGTCAGCGGTTGAAGATCCTTCTCGCTCCTGGCGATGGGCGGATCTATCCGAATCTTGTCGATCACAGAAAGAACGTGGAATACGACGTTGCGCGGGTGCTGCGGCTTCTGAGAGACGAGCCGTTTATCAATGATCCTCTCTACGCAGAGGGATCGTGGGTGGTCATACCCTGCCGCCTCGACAGCGACAGGCAACAAGAAGGTGTGCTGTGAATATTCTTCTTCTCAGTTCGGGCGGCGGCGGTGGCAACATCTTGCGCTCGCTGAAGTCGTTGTTCCGGCGCGACCTGGCGGTCACGCAGAAGACCGATGCCAGGTACGCCGAGCGGCTCAAGCGAGCCGTGACGACGCGGTTTCTTGATACGAATGAATTCTCGCTGGCCGACGTGCCGAAAGACGAGCGGCTGGTCATCGGTGCAACCACGACGCGACGCCTGGGCTCAATGCACAACCCGGAGCTGGCCAGGCAGGCACTCGAGGAGTCTAAAGCCGACGTCGAATCCCTCCTGAGCAAGCACTCCGTCGTCATCGTCATTGGGACTGGGGGCAAGGGAACGGGCGCCGGGACAATTTTCCCGATCGCGCAGATGGCGAGGCAGCAGAAGAAACTCGTGATTCCAATTTTTGTTCGGCCGTCGTTCGAGCGGCATGAAGTCGAAAAACGACGCTACGATCACGCGCTGGGTGTTGCGGAGCAATTCGATGCGGCCGGAATTCGCCTGATGGAGATCCTGAACGACCGCGGCTACGTGGACGCGGATCCCGAGCCGCAGCCAGTCGTGTGGGAGCGCATGAACCGGCCGATTGCCGGAGGGCTCCGCGGCCTGCTCTACGTGCTGTGGGATCTGTCGCAGGTCGACCCCTCCGATCTCTCGATCCTCTTTGCCGGCCAGGGCAGATTGCGAATCGGTTTCTCCGAGCTCGATCCGCCGCCCGGTCATGAACCCCTGGACGATCAGATTCACTCGGCGGTGCAAGCCTGCTGGGAGAATCGGTACTGCGCCTTCAGCGGGCCCTCGGGAACATCCCTCGTGTGCATCCAGGGGGACTGGTCGAACGTTGTCGATGGCAAGATCAAAGGACAGCTCGCAGCGCTGGCTCTCCGCGAGACCGCCGAGAGCCCGTACAACCCGCTTTACGCGAGAGCTCTTCACGCGCCGCGTCCCTGGGGTGTGACCAGCGTGTTCGCCGAGTACACCGGCGATCATGCACCTCTCGCGATTGATTGGAGCGTGGAGAGAAGGACGCCGATTCGCGTTACGGGTCCCTCAGGGCTGGATATCGTCGAGGAGGGTGCGGGGGTGGATATCGTGTCACGCGACGACGAGGTCTCGTCATCGGCCGTCGTGCCGGCCGCTTATATCGCGCGGCCCAGCGACACTGTGCCGCCTTCATCGTTTGCAACGTTCTGGGAGTTCGCTCGAGCCGTCAACCGATCGGATCCCGCCGCCCTCAAGCTGGCGGGGAATGGCGCCGAGTGCGACATCGCGATGGACGGACGCGAGTTGAGAAAACTGCTCGGCACCTTCTGGTTCCGTTCCGTGTTTCCCCGTCTGTCGCCGGAGTGGCAGAGCCGCATACTGAACGTGGTGGTTGACACCACAGCCATTCCCAACCATGCGATCGGCAGTGGCCGTCGGACGGTGTGCCTCCGCGAGATGACGCCGGAACAGCGTCAGCGGCTGCTGTCCGACACAGGTCTCCCGGACGCTATTCGGGGCGATGTGCAACTTCTGGTAACCGTGGCCAGGCACTGGGGTGAGGACGCATTGGCGCGATTTGAGTTCACACCCGTGCCGGAGGCTGCGGACACTTCCAGAATCGCCGTGCTGCTCCAGCCGTTCCGGCATTCGTAGAGTCCGCTCTCAAACGAGACAGCATCACTAGTGATCCGGACGGTCGCGACGGCGGCGCACGCGCGGACCGCGTGCAGCCGTTCGTCTAGTTCACGGGTGGTTGGGAATCATTCGCGACTGTGATGGTGCCGCTCGCCTGTCCTGCGAAACCACTGAAGGCAAAACTGCCGCCCTGGACGATGAATTCAAAGTCCCGCTGCTTGACGAAGAAATCTTCGTTGCTCTTGTAGAGAGTAAACGGCAATGGATCGAGTGTCGCGATTTTCACCGTATCTCCTTCGATCACGAGGTCGAATGTGTCGGGCAGTGTAAACGCGGCGCCGGGATACCAATGGGATGTACTCACCTTTGCGTGCAGGATCGTTTTGGCTGGTCCTGGAGCCGGCGCGGGCGGTGCGGGTGCCGGCGCGTTGGCAGGCCTGAAGGCCTGCGCTACGCTCGGCCGCGCACCAACCAACCGCCGCCGGTTCTCGTCCAACGTGCCATGACCTCGATGCTGCAGGCTTGGCGGGCGCTCGCCCGCCGGCCGCTCTTCACCATCGCAACCCTGCTGACCATGGCGGCCGGGATTGGCGTCACGACGGCCGTCTTCTCCATCGTCGACCGCGTTCTGATTCGGCCGCTCCCGTTTCCTGACGGCAACCAGCTCGTTAGTGTGTATGAAGCGAGCCCGTCGCGACGTGAACGCACCAGCCTGGTCGCCCCTGGGCGGCTGGCGGACTGGAACCGGCTGAATCACACGTTCGAGGCGATTTCTGGCAGCTATTCGGAAAGCGTGACCGACACGAGCGGCGCCGAGCCCGAGCGGCTCGAGGGACGCCGTGTCATGCCTCGGTTTTTCGACGTCTTCGCGATGGCTCCGCTCGCAGGACGGACATTCGTCGATGAAGAGGAGCGATTCGGCGGCGCGCCGGCTGTTGTGATCAGCGAGCCGTTCTGGACGCGACGATTCGGACGTCATCCGAACGCGATCGGTCAGCGCCTGATGATACGCGGCAGAGGCTACACGATCGTCGGCGTCATGCCGCGCGCGTTCACGAGCGGGCTCGAACGCACGGCGCTTCGGACCGCGATATCCATCGACGTGTGGATTCCCGCGCAGCTCTCGCCTCAGTTGCTATCGTTCAGGGACGCGCGTTTTCTTGGCGGCGTCGGACGGATGCGTCATGGTGTGACGCTCGAGCAGGCGCAGAGCGATCTCGCACGTGTTCAGCAGCAGCTCGGTGAGCAGTATCCGAAGACCGACAAGGACTGGAGCACGATAGTGCTCGATCTCAAGGAAGTGCGGGTCGGCGAGTACCGGCGCGCGCTGCTTCTGATCTTTGGAGCGGTTGCTCTGCTGCTGCTCATTGCCGTGGCCAACATGGCTGGCCTGATGCTCGTGCAGCTGCGCCGCCGCTCGATCGAGTTCGCGATCCGCAGCGCAATCGGCGCGTCGTCTCGGCACGTCGTGATGGTCGTCATGCGGGAAATCGCGATCCTCGCGATCATCGGCGGCATTGGCGGTGCGCTGGCGGCTGTGTGGCTGACGAATGCCATAGCAAGCGGATTCACGATTCCGCGCATCTCTGAAGTGACGATCGATCGCCGCGCGCTGCTGTTCGCCGCCGGGGTGAGCACGCTCGCGGCGATCGGGTTCGGCCTCGTTCCCGCTCTCTACGCGATGAGACGCCGGCTCGCGTCCCTTCTCTCGTCCGCGGGTCGCGGTGTGCCGGGCGGCCGTTATCGATTTCAGGGAGCGCTGGTCGTTGCGCAAATCGCGCTCAGCGTGGTGTTGGCGGGCGCTGCAGGGTTGCTCGTGCGCAGCTACGCCGCTCTGTCGCACGTGCCGAGCGGTTTCAAGACCGACAACACGCTCACGTTCCACGTCGGCGCGGCCTGGGATGAAGATCGCACGCGCATCGGGCAGCTCCAGGAGCGGCTCGTTCAGGAGCTGCAGCAGCTTCCCGGCGTCCGCGCCGCGGGGTTCACGAACTTCTTTCCCGCGACCGGCGCGACGCTCAGATACCAGGTCCGCGTCGACGGGCTCGCCGGCCCCGAAACGGACGGCAACCTGACCGTCGGCACGCGAACGGTGACGCCTGGATATCTGAAAGCGCTTCAAGTGCCGCTCGTCGCGGGGGAGTGGTGTCCCGAGGTCCGCACTGGTCCGGCCGCGCAGCAGACGGCGATGGTGAACGCCCGGTTCGTCGACGTGTATGCGAACGGCCGGAATCTCATCGGCCGGAACCTGATTGTGGCTCAGGGCAACAGCTCCTGGCGCATCGTCGGGACCGTGGCGAACATCATCGAGGATGGACCGTCCGCGCCGGCGGCGCCGTACGTCTACATCTGCATGCCCGCCGGCAGCTGGCCGGATCCGGAATACGTGGTCAGGGCCGAAGGCGATCCACGCGTCATCATGGCGTCGATCCGTCAGCTCGTGCGATCGCTCGACTCCGCGCGACCCGTCTTCGGCGTCCGCCGCGTCGACGAGATTATCGGAGCGTCACTCGATCAGCCGCGCCTGAATGCGCGGTTCCTGACCGTGTTCGCGGGCGCGGCGTTGGCGCTCGCCTCCGTCGGGCTCTACGGCCTGTTGACGCTGCTGATCGCGGACCGCCGTCGAGAGCTCGGCGTGCGGATTGCGCTCGGCGCGTCGCGCGGCGATCTCGTGCGTCTGGTGCTTGCCGGCGCCGGCCGGCTAATCGCGCTCGGGATGGCCGGCGGCCTGATCCTCACGTTTGCGGCGAGCCACGTCCTTCAGACGCTACTCTTCGGTGTCACCGCCCACGATCCGCGAGCGCTTGCCGCCGGCGTGCTGGCGCTCGCGATCGTGTCCGCGCTCGCGATTGCGATCCCTGCGAGGCAGGCGGCGAGGATCGATCCGATCGAGGCGATTCGGGGAGAGTGATGCACCATGCCCTGGTCAGGCAACGTCTCTGGTCAGTCGCGATAAACGGTAGGACTCTATCGGGAGTGACCCGGCGCATCGGTGCAGACGTCGAGCACTCGGCTCGACCGCCGGGTCACCTTCGATAGAGCATCACCGGCGTGGCGCGGACGCTGGGCGCGGCCGTCAGTCCGCTCCTCGCGGCGCTGATGTTCGCGCGCCCCTCGCTGCGCAACGCTCCCTTCTATGTCGCGGGCCTGTTGAAAATCACCTACGACCTCATCCTCTACCGGCAATTCGTCGCCGTGTCTCCGCCGGAGAGTGCCGGCGGTACTGTTGCGGAAACCACCTTGCGTCGGCCTGCGTATAGTCCTACTATGCAGAACATATGGCGGGCCGCGCGCACCTCGGAGAGTTCGAACAGCTAGTGCTCCTCGCTGTTCTTCGCCTCGGTGAGGAGGCGTACGGCGTGCCGATCCGCGAGGAAATCGAGGGGCGTACCGGTCGCGCGCCGACAGTCGGTGCGCTGTACCGGACGCTCGATCGCCTGGAAGCGAAAGGCTATGTGACGTCGTGGTTCGGCGAGCCGACGGCGGAGCGCGGCGGCCGATCGAAGCGGTATTTCAAGGTGCGACCGATCGGGCTGCGCACGTTGCGGGCGAGCCGCGACGCGCTCGCGGCGATGTGGGAAGGTCTCGACGCGAAGGTCGTTCGTGGTTCGTGAGCCTTCGTTCTGGATACGGCTGCTGTTGCGCATCGCCGCATTGCGCGCCTCCGACGCGGAGCTCGGCGACGTGATGGAAGAGTACGCCGGCGGAACGCGCGGAGCGCTCTGGCTCTGTCGTCAGATCCTCAGCACGCTGAGAAGAAATCCGCCGCGCGCTACCGTCGACGAAAGGAGACCCGCGATGCTGTCGAATCTGTGGAGCGACGTTCGCTATGCGGCTCGGATGTTCCGCCGCAATCCCGGGTTTACGGTTGCCGCCGTCGCTCCCATTGCGCTGGGCATCGGCATCAACACCGGCATCTTTTCCATCCTCAACAGCCTTGCCTTCCGGCGACTTCCCGCTCCCGAGGCGGCTGAACTGGTGAGCGTCCACCAGCAGTTCCGCGGTATCACGCAACGCCGCGTGCACGGCGCGCGCAGCATGTTCTCGATGCCGGAGTACCGCGCTTATCGCGACCGCAGCCGGACGCTGGCCGGTCTGATGGCGTACTCGGTGCCGTGGACCGTTACGCTCGGCGGCGACGCTCCTCAGGAGGCAGACGCGGTTTTCGTCACCTGCAACTACTTCGACGTGCTGCAGCTGAGGCCCGCCATCGGCCCGGGTTTCACCGCCAATTGCGAGGACCCGAATGCGGCGCCGCAGATTCTTCTGAGCCACGACCTGTGGACGCGTGCCTTCGCCGCCGACCGCAACATCGTCGGCAGGACCATGACCGTGAACGGACACGACGCCGCGGTTGTTGGTGTCGCGCCGGAAGGATTCGACGGCATCGATCTGATGAAGGCGGCGTTGTTCGCGCCGACATCACTCATCGGTGCCGTGCGGCCGGGCGAGAATTACGCCGAGGATCCGCATACGAGTTGGCTGACGCTCGTCGGACGCCGGAAGAAAGACGCCGGCATGGGTCAGGTGCGCGCGGAACTTGCGGTGATCGCCGGGCAGATCGATCAGCAGCAGCCGGGACGCGCGACCACCGTGAATGTGGCGCCGGCCACGTCGCTGTCGCTGCCTGAGGCGCGTCGCGATATCTTCAGCGTCGCGGCGGTCGTGCTCGGCGCGTTTGGATTGGTCCTGTTCATTGCGTGCGCCAACGTCGCGAACCTCCTGTTGGCACGCGCCGCTGGGCGCACGAAGGAAATCGCCGTCCGCCTGTCGGTGGGTGCGAGCCGTGGACGGCTGATCCAGCAACTACTCACCGAAAGCGCATTGATCGCCTTCGCCGGCGGTGCGGCCGGTTCGCTGTTCGCGTGGTGGTCCTTCCGTGGACTCCTCGCCGCGCTGCTCTCGTCGCTGCCGGGGACGATTCCTCCACTGAGAGTCGACGCCACTCCGAATCTGACCGTCCTCTGGTTTGCACTGGGGCTCACGGCGACCACGGCTCTCATGTTCGGGATGGTACCGGCATTACAAGCGTCGAAGCACGACGTGCAGACCATTCTGAAACAGCAGGGGCCGGGCGCCGGGCGCCGGACTGCCGGATGGCTGCGAGGCGCGCTCGTTGGCGCCCAGGTCGCCGTGTGTATGGTGCTCCTAATTTCGGCCGGCCTGTTGCTCCGCGCGCTGTACGCCGTCCATACCGTCGAACCTGGTTTTGACTACCGTCATGTCGCGGTGGTGTCGTTCGATGCGCGCGGTCGGGGTTCCGATCAGCGAGCCGTGGCATTCCAGCACGAGTTGCTGGAACGACTCGGCGCGTTGCCCGGCGTCGAAGCCATCGCGCGCGCGGGGAAAGCCCCCCTGAGTCCGGGACGCCGCCAGACGATGTGTCGCCTGCCGGGCCAGCAGCAATGGCAGGAAATCGATGTCAATCCCGTCTCACCTGGCTATTTTTCGCTGATCGGCATACCTATCGTGCGCGGGCGGACGTTCACGACGACGGAGCTGCTTGATTCGCCTGTGACGGCGATCGTCACCGAGGCCACGGCCCGGAGATTCTGGCCAGGCCAGGAGCCGATCGGTCGAGCGCTCGTCATGGCGGTTGCCGAGAACAAGGAGCGTTCGGTGGAGATCGTCGGCGTCGCAAAAGACGCGCAGGTCACCGGGATCGCGGATGCGGAGTCGAGCTATGTGTACTTGCCGGCCGGGCCGACCGTTGAACACGGACTCCAGCTGCTAGTGCAAAACCGGACGGACTTCGCCGCGTTGGCGGCCGGTGTGCGCACGGTGGCACGTGAACTCGATCCAGGCGTGGTGGTGCGAGTGAACAGGCTGGAGGAGAATCTCGATTTCTGGCGGACGGTGTCGCGTCTGATCGCCGCCTTGTCCGGATCGCTGAGTCTGCTCGCGCTGGCGCTGGCGTCGATTGGCGTCTACGGCGTCGTCTCCTACGTGGTGAGCCGCCGGCGTCGTGAGGTCGGCATCCGGATGGCGCTGGGCGCCAGCGCGCGCGACGTGCAACATCTGATCATTCGCCAGACGCTGCGCCCGGTGGCGGTCGGCGTGCTGATCGGCATCGCCGCGGCGGCGGCCGCCTCGCGGATTCTGCAGGCCGTCCTGTTTGGCGTCAGTCCTTTCGATCCCGTCGCGTTCATTGGTGCGCCGCTGTTTCTGCTCGGTATAGCCGTTGCGGCTACGGTGCTGCCTACGCGAGAGGCGCTGCGGGTCGACCCGATTACGACCCTGCGCTACGAGTAGCTGACTGCGAGCGAGCGCCGGACATTTTTGAGCTAGCATTGGTCAGCCGGGTCAATGCGGCATCTCCGCCTGGCCGTTCGCGCTCTCCTGGCGACGCCTCTGGTCTCGACCGTCGCCGCCCTCTCGCTCGCCCTGGGCATCGGCGCCAACACCGCCATTTTCTCTCTCGTCGACACCCTGCTTCTGAGAATGCTGCCGGTCCGCGAACCTGCGCGCCTGGTCACCGTTTCGACGGACTTCGCGCTGGCCCACGGATACCGAAACGGCATCGGCTGGAACTACGAGATGTGGCGCCGGTTCGAAGGGCAGGCGCCGGCGTTCGACGGCGCGTTTGCCTGGACCTTCGCGGCATTCAATCTCGCTCCTGCAGGTCCCGCAGAACGCGTGCGCGGCATGATCGCCAGTGGCTCCTTCTTCACGACGCTGGGGGTCCCCGCGCTCATCGGCCGGACGTTCACGCCGGCAGACGACGTGCGAGGCGGTGGCCCGGAGGGGCCCGTCGCGGTGATCAGTTACGCGCTGTGGCAGCGGCGATTCGGCGGCGCTGCGAGCGCCATCGGCAGCCGTCTCGATATCGACCGCGTGCCGTTTACGATCGTGGGTGTTACGCCGCGCGAGTTCTTCGGAATCGAGGTCGGGGAGTCGCTGGACGTCGTGGTGCCGTTGGGTACGGATGCGCTTCTGAAAGGCCCGCGCACGCTGCTGGACAACCCGGGCGCGCTGCTGTTGACGGTCATGCTTCGACTCAAGCCGAACCAGTCTATTGCGGCAGCGACGTCGGCGATGCGGGCCATACAACCGCAGGTTCTCGATCTCGGTCGATCGCGGCTGCCGAAGTTCGCTCAGGAGCCGTTCGTATTGGTTCCGGCCGCGACCGGATCCACCGACAAGTCGCAGCTCCGGCAGCGGTACCAACAGCCCCTCCTGATCATTGCGGCCGTCGTCGGCCTCGTACTGCTGATAGCGTGCGCGAACATCGCAAACCTGCTGCTGGCGCGCGCCGCCGCCCGACGGCATGAATTCAGCGTCCGTCTCGCACTCGGTGCATCTCGCGCGCGCCTGGCATGGCAGCTGTTCGTCGAGAGTCTTGTCCTCGCCGCCGCCGGTGCAACCGCCGGGCTGATGTTGGGAATGTGGGGCACGCGCCTGCTCGTGTCCCAGCTCTCTCCGTCAGCCGATCCGGTATTCCTGAAGCTCACGCTCGATTGGCGCGTCATGGGCTTCACGGCGGCGGTCGCGATCGCAACCGCAATTCTCTTCGGTACGATGCCCGCTTTCCGGGCGTCGCGGGCCGCGCCGTTCGATGCGATGAAAGGCGCGCGGGATGCGTCGGATCCCGGCCGCGCAGGCGTGTCGACGTCGCTCGTTGTCGTGCAGGTCGCCGTGTCGCTGGTGCTCGTCTGCGCTGCAGGGTTGTTCCTCGGAACGTTCGCGCGTCTGAGCCGTGTCTCGATCGGATTCGACGCCGACCGCGTACTCGTCACCACCGTCGACGCGTCAGCCGTCCCCGCCACACCAGAAGAACGTGATCACGTCTTGCGGCGTCTGCTCGCCGCCGTCACGGCGGCGCCGAACGTCGCGCAGGCGGCCGCTTCGATGGCCACGCCGGGACCGGGTGGCGGCGCGAATCTGATCACGGACGCCCGCGGGCGCGCCGTGGACATCGGGCGCCGCGTCATGATCAACGCGGTGACGCCGGGATGGTTTTCGACGTATGGCGTTCCTCTCCGCGCCGGCCGCGATGTCGCCGATGCCGACACCGCCGACGCGCCACCGGTGGCCATCGTGAACGACACATTCGCGAGAGTGTTTTTTCCAGGGCGCAGCGCTCTCGGCGCCGAATTCGATGACAGCTCGACGAACAAGAAGCGAACGATCGTCGGTGTCGTGGGCGACGTGATCTATGGATCCAGGCGTGACACGGCCGGTCCCGCGGCGTACTTGCCGTTCGCCCAGTCGGCGGGATTGGCTCCTTTTGCCGCCAGAACGAGTTTCCAGATCAGCGTCCGCTCGATGGGCGGTCCGATGGCGCCGGTCATTCGCAATGTCGGGGGCGCTTTTGCCGCCGTCGACCCGCGACTGTCATTCAGTTTTCGAATCGTCGGCGAATCGATGCGCGCGTCGCTCTCGCAGGAGCGCCTGATCGCACTGCTGTCCGGCTTTTTCGGAGCACTCGCCGCGCTTCTCGCAGCTCTTGGACTCTACGGCATCACGGCGTACGGCGTCAGCCGTCGAGAAGTCGAGATCGGCGTCCGTCTGGCGCTGGGCGGCTCTTCAGGCAGCATCCTCCGCCTGGTCCTGTTGCGAACGATCGGTCTCGTTGCCACAGGCGTGGTCCTGGGGATCGCGTCGACTCTCTGGCTATCTCAGTTCGTGAGAACGCTCGTGTATGGCCTCGACCCGCGCGATCCCGTGACGATTCTTGGCTCCGCGGCAGTGCTGATGGCGGTAGCGGGAATCGCGGCATGGCTGCCAGCCCGTCGCGCCATTCAGATCAATCCGGCCGATTTGCTGCGACGGATCTGAGATCGCCTTCCGGCGCGTCATTGATCGGGGGTTGGCGACTGTTGTTTGACCGCCTGCGGGTTCGAGTCCCGCCAGACGCGCCAGCTCTTCCGCACTGGAAGCAATCGCGCGCGGTTTTTCATTGCGACGTGTAACCGCCGACTGTCATAATCCGGCGCTCGATCGGGCTCCAACTCTTGGAGGACTCCATGGCGAAGCAAACCGGCCAAGCGTCGTGGATGCGCGTCGCAGCGCTTTCCCTGGTCCTCGCAATCGGTTTCCCGGTGCTGACGCTCGCGCAGGGCGGCACCGGCCAAATCGAGGGACTCGTCCAGGATGAACAGAAGGGCGCCGTGCCCGGCGCGACGGTGACATTGAGAAACCAAGCCTCGGGCGTCGTGCGCACGACGGTCTCGGAAGGCGACGGACGCTACCTATTTCCCGCGTTGTCCCCTGGCGTCTATGCCGTGAAAGTGGAGTTGCAGGGCTTCGCGGCCCAGGAGGTCCGCGACATCGAAGTCACCATCGGTCTGACCCTGAAAACCGACTTCACGTTGAAAGTGCAGTCCCTCACAGAGACAGTGGTCGTGAGCGGTTCGCTACCTGTCGTGGACACGACGAAATCCGAGGTCGCCGGCGTCGTCACACAGCGGCAGATCGAGACCCTACCGATCAACTCGCGACAGTATCTGTCGCTGGCGCTGCTCCTGCCCGGCACGAGCCTGGATGCGACGCGCTCGTTTTTTCCGACGGTAAACGTCGGCGGCTCGATGACCTTCAACAGCACCGGCAACATCGTCGACGGCATGATCAACAACTTCGCCGAGGATGGTGAGCCGCGCCAGAATCTGCCCGAAGGCGCCGTTCGCGAGTTCAAGGTCAGCAACGTCCAATACAAGGCCGAATTCGGGCTAGCCACCGGCGGCGTCGTGCAGGTGGTGACCAAGTCAGGAACGAACCGGGTGACTGGCGACGTCTTCGAGTACTTTCGAGACAAGTCGCTGAATGCGAAAAACGCGTTCGAGACAGTGAAACCTGCATTTCGACGGCATCAGTTCGGCGGAAGCGGCGGCGGGCCGATCCAGAAGAACCGCATCCACTTCTTCGGCGCCGCGGAATGGACCAAGCTCGATCAGTTTTACACCGTCAGCACGGGGCTGCCGCAGTTCTACTCCTCCGTCGAGGGCACGTTCCCGCAGCCGTTTCACCGCTATCTGTACATGGCCCGCGTCGACGGGCAGATCAGCAATTCGCAGAACTGGTTCGTCCGTTTCGCTCGCGAGGATGAGCGCTCGACCTGTGGTGGCTGTGGCGGCACCACCGCGACGACCGCCGGATTCGATCAAGAGACGCCGCGGAGAAGTCTGGTCGCTGGGCACACCTGGATTCGCGGCACGCGACAACTGAACGATTTCCGTTTTCAGTACGCGAAGGCGGCGTATTACATCGCGCCCGCCGGTACGACCATCTTCACGACTCCGGGATCGTTTCCGCCGGAGCGGCTGAATCGTCTGAGCCGCACGTTGATTTTTCCCAGCCTCTCCTACGGGAGCAGTTTCGACGAGCTCGGACCGGAAAGCCGGTGGCAGTTCAAAGACACCTACGCGGTGGCCCTGGCCACTCACGACCTGAAATGGGGAGTCGATTACAGTTACATGCCATACCTCGAGGAGAACACGGGAAACATTCTCGGGTCGTATTCTTTTTCGGCGGACCAGCCGTTCAATCCTAATGACCCAGCGTCGATCGCGAACCTGAAAAGCGCCGCGACCTTCAGCGCCAGCATTCCGCCCATTCAGACGAAGCATCCGACGAAGTACTACGTCGGTTTCATGCAAGATGACTGGAAAGTGAGCCACCAGCTCACACTGAATTTGGGCCTGCGTTACGAGCGGCTCTATGGATCGGCGAACGAGGATCTGGACCCGTCGATTTTCCCCATCGCAATCCCCTACATCGACGTCTCCAAGCGCGGAGACAAGGACAATTTTGGCCCTCGGACAGGATTCGCCTGGGATGTGCAGAACGACGGGACGATGGTGGTCCGCGGCGGCTACGGGCTGTATTACGGTCACGTGCGGATCCTGCAGAACCTGAACGAGTTCAGGAACTATCAACGGTTCACGATCAACATCACGAACCCGTCCTATCCGGATCCGTACGGCGGCAGGGATCCCCACGACTTCATCGTGTCGGGGGCCGCAAACATCACCGTCGTCGCCAACGATTACGTGCAGCCGTACTCGAACCAGTTCAACATCGGCTTCTCGCGGCAGCTACCGGCGAAGCTCGCTCTGCACATGGACGCGATGTACACGAATACGAATCACGACCGCAAGATTCTGGACATCAACCCCAGAGATCCGGTAACGCGGTTGCGTCCCAATCCGACTTTTGCCCGCGTGGATCGGAATCAGTCGACGTCGCACCTCAAGTATCGAGCGGTCTACGTCAAGGTCGAGCGGCGCTTCGTGGACCGCTCGCAGTTCCTCGTCACGTATACGTATACGAACAGCCGGGACAACAATCCGGGCATCCGGTATCTCGATCCATTCGATCTTGCCCTCGACGATGGACCATCGAACGGAGAGCGGCGCCACGCTGTGGTCGCCAGCGGCTCGGTGTTGCTGCCGTGGCGCATCACGCTCGGAACCGTGTGGACGCTGCGATCGCAGCTACCCTGGACGGCGACGGCCGGCCGCGATGTGAACGGCGATGGCTTCAACACGGATCTGGTTCCGGGCACGACTCGCAATTCGGGAAGCCGGGATCTGGATCTCGCCGCGGTGAACACGTGGCGGGTAGCGAACGGTCGGGCCGCAGTCGCGGACGGTCAGATCATGAGCTCGCGCGTCAACATCGTCGATCTGCGGGCGAGCAAGACCATTCGCCTGAATGGAGCCCGAAAGGTCGATCTGCTCGTGCAGGTATTCAACCTGTTCAACACGAAGAACTACCAGTCGCAATACGGCGGCGGCCGGGTGGGCAACGCGCTGTCACCAAACTTCGGTCGAATCCAGACTGCGCGCGACGGCGCGCAGGCTGAATTGGCCATCAAAATCGGCTGGTAAACATGTCCTCCGGATTGTTTGGTATCGGATGGTGCGCCGCGGTTAGTGCGGCGTTAGGCGTAGCTGCGGCCCAAGCCGGCCTGCAGAGCACAGATCTGTACAAGCTGCGCTCGATCGACGAAGTCGCATTGGCGCCGGACGCCGCCCGAATCGCGTACGGCATCCGGCATGCGGATCGTCAGGGAAAACCCTACTCGGACGTTTGGATCATGGACGTCGAGACCGGCCGGAGCGTACGACTGGGAAGTGAGAAGGAAGCCGCCTCTCGCCCCCGCTGGTCGCCCGACGGCCGAAGCATCGCATATCTGGGCCGCGACGAGGAGCATCAGGCGCTGATGGTGACGCGGAGCGATGGGACCGGCTCGATCGTGCTGGCGCCGATCACCACCACAAATCATCCGTTGCCGTCGAGCGGCGCCAGTCTGGCGTGGTCGCCAGACAGCAAGCAGATTGCGTTCGTCTCGGCAACCGCGGGTCCTGAGAGTGACGCCAATGGCGATCCGATGGTCATCACGCGATATCTCTACAAACCTACCGCGTCTGAAGGGTCGACCAGGTTCAACGACAATCGTCGCCTGCATCTGTTCATTGCCGACATCGCGACAAAACAGGTTCGTCAGCTGACGCACGGTAACTATTACGAGCATTCGATCGACTGGTCGCCGCGCGGTGACGAGATCGTCTTTGTCTCGAATCACGAGCGGGATGCTGATCGCTTCTTCAACTACGACATCTTCGCGGTGAAGGTCGCCGACGGATCGATTCGGCGGCTGACGGACACCAAAAGCGCGGAATACCAGCCGAAATGGTCGCCGGACGGGCGTACGATCGCTTTCTCCGCGACCAAGCGTCCGCTCACTTCCTCGGAAACGACAATGGAGGATACGCACGTCTGGATCATGTCGGCGGACGGAACGAACCGGCACGAGCTGGGCGCGTCGATCGATAACAGGCAGGGCCCTCCGGAATGGTCGCCGGACGGACAGGTGTTGTTCTTCTCCGTGCAGGAGCGGGGAAACGTGCGGCTCCATCGGCTTGCCTCCGCCGGTGGACCGTCAGAAGTCGTCGTCGGCGATCGCGGCAGCGTCGTGGCATGGGCAGTCGGAAGAAACAACACGATCGCGTACGCGTTTTCTTCGCCGACCGGGCCGGCGGATCTCCATCTCGCGCGGGCCGGCATCAACGGGTTGAAACCAATCGCGCGCCAGCTCACACATGTCAATGATGATGCGCTCACAGGGAAAACGCTGGCCGACGTCGAAGCATTCACCTTCAAGAGCTTCGACGGGATCGAAATCGAAGCCTTTCTCACAAGGCCGGCACGTCTGACCGCCGGTTCTCGCCACCCCCTCATCGTGATGATTCACGGCGGCCCTCACGGCCAGCAGGGGTCCGCGTTCAACGCTAAAGCACAGGTGTACGCGAATCAAGGCTGGGGCGCGCTCATGGTCAACTTTCGAGGTTCGACTGGCTACGGCCAGAAATTCGCGGACGCCATCTTCAAGGATCAGAACGGCGGCGAGGCGAAGGACGTCGTTGCCGGCCTCGACGCGGCGCTCGCCAAATACCCGTGGATCGATCCCGATCGGCTCGGGATCGAAGGTGGCAGCTATGGCGGACAATTGGCCAATTGGATCGTCACGCAGACGAATCGATTCCGAGCGGCCGTTCCCTCCGCGGGTATCTCAAACCTCGTCAGCTTCAACTACATGGCGTATTACCACGACTATCTCGCCGTGGAGTTCGGCGCGTTTCCCCACGAAGGGGGGCTACTGGACCTGCTTTGGGAACGTTCACCGATCCGCTACGTCAAGAACGTCAGGACGCCGACGATGTTCATCCATGGGGAGAACGACAACGATGTCCCGATTGCAGAGGCCGAGCAATTCTATATTGCGCTGAGGGACGTAGGCGTCGATGCCACGATGATTCGCTACCCGCGCGAGGGCCACGGCATCCGCGAGACTGGCCACATCGTCGATGGGATCGACCGAAGCATCGCGTGGTACGCAAAGCATTTCGGCGATCCGCATCCGTCTTCCAAGAAGTAGCGCCGGGGCAATTGGGCGGTCGCTGCGATGCTGTTTGCGCCCATCGATCGGATCCATGCTCCGTCGACGATCGGGGATCGGCAGGTGCACCTGTGGCTGGTCCAGGTCGACATTGCGTCAGTGCCTCGGCTGCTTCCACTCCTCTCTGACGAAGAGCGCGATCGGGCCCGGCGTTATTTCGCGGCGATGGACGCCGCACGGTTCGCGGTCGGCCGTGCGACTCTCCGCCTCCTTGCGGCGCACTACCTTCACAGTGCGGCGGAATCTCTCCAGTTCCACTACGACCAGTACGGCAAGCCGCACCTTCGGGGAACCGGTGACCGGCGCCTGCATTTCAATGTGTCGCACTCTGGCGGGCTCGCGTTGCTGGCGTTCTGCACCGCAACGGAAGTCGGCATCGACATCGAGCGGGTGCGCGACGTCGCTGATAGTGAAGAGATCATCCGCCGCGTTTTTCATGCGGCGGATGCGGAAGCGTGGACCAGACTGCCGATTGAGCTTCGTCGCCGCTCGTTCTTCGAGCACTGGACTCGCCGGGAGGCGTACTTGAAAGCCCTCGGAACGGGAGTCGCGTCGGCCGCGGTGCGAGTCTCGAGCGCGCAGGACGAGGAGTGGTCGTTCATCGACGCCACTCCTTCGGATGAGTATGCTGCAGCGCTCGCCATCAAAGGACGTGAATGGCACCTTCAGTCCTGGTTATTCGCGCCAGGCCCGTGCTGCTAGCGAACAAACGGCTTTCCCGTGCCGATGTGGTGCGGCAGGTGCGCCGCCCCGTTGAAGACGGGAACGCTCGACGGAACCGTCGCGCAAATCCCCGCATCGGCGGGTTCGGCCGGCACCGGACCAAGGAGCTGCGGAAGACGGCGAGGCTGCAGCGCCTGCTCGAGATCGTACGCGAACGCGAGCAGGCGCGGCTCTTGGAGGAACCCGCTGTACATCCAGATCCCTGCCGGCCTGCTCTGCGGCGTCAGACCGACCGGCACGGAAATGTTGGGATAACCGGCCACGGCAGCTGGCGAAGACGCAAAGCTGTAGCTCGGCGCGACGATGGCATCGAGGCCGTCGCGCTGGAGCGCCGCATCGATGCCGAGCGGGCCCGCGGAGTTGAACGACAACGCGCGAGCGCCGACATAAAACGGATCCGTGAGGTTTCCGCTCGTGGATTGCGCGAGCTCGAAGATCTCCTGGCCGAAGTACTCCATCTCGTTCGGACAGTGCGAGATGTTGAAGGCGATGAGATCCGCAAGCGTCCGCATCGACGTGTGCTGCAGCGTTTGCAGGTATTCCGCAATCTGCGCTTTGAACTCGTAAAGCAGCACGACGACTTCGCTGTCGAAGTACGTGAACGGGTCGCCGGTGTCGGTCGGCACAAGCGTCGCGCCGAGCGCCGTCATCGCACCGAGCGCCTGCTGCACGACGGCAAGCAGATCCGGCTCCGCGCCATACTGCGGCAGGAAGTAGCGCATATCCATGCCGATGCGCGTGCCGTTGAGCGCTCCACGCTGAAGGAATTGCGTGTAGCTCCCCGGTAGTGGCTGACCCAGCGCCCGCCCGAACGGCGTCTGCATCACGCCAAGAAGAATGGCGACGTCGCGAACGGTCCGGCCCATCGGTCCGGCGGTGTCCTGGCTGTGACCGATCGGGATGATTCCAGCCTGCGACAGCAGACCGACGGACGGTTTCAGCCCGACGATCAGATTGTTGCCGGCCGGGCAGACGATTGATCCGTCCGTCTCGGTACCTACCGCAGCGGCACACAGGTTCGCGGCGGCTGCCACGGCGGATCCTGAACTCGAACCGCACGGATCAAATGCGAGCAGGTACGGATCGCGAGTGAACGCTCCGCGCGCGCTCCACCCGTTTATTGAGCCGATGCCGCGGAAGTTCGCCCACTCCGAAAGATTCGCCTTGCCGAGAATTACGGCGCCGCCAGCCCGCAGCCTGTCCACGATCGGGGCGTCGCCAGGCACGCTGCTGTTCACGAGCGCCAGGGACCCAGCCGTTGTCTGCATGCGATCGGCCGTGCCGATGTTGTCCTTGAGCAGTATCGGGATCCCGTGCAGCGGCCCGCGCAGCTGACCGCCACGGCGCTCGTTGTCCCGCCGCGCGGCGATCGCAATCGCTTCCGGATTGGTCTCGATCACCGCGCCGAGAATCGGATTGAGCGCGCCAATCCGTTGCAGGTAACCCTCCGTCAGCTCGCGACTGGTGATTTCACCTGCGGTCATCAGCGCCTGCAGTTCGGAAATGGAGGCTTCGAGCCACGGTTCGGAACCGGCTGCCGAAAGTGTCAGATCGATCACAGGAGAAAGTGCGCCTGTCATCAGTGCTGCTCCGCTCGCGAGCCCCGTTCCAATGAACGCTCGCCTGGTGGTGCCGGCGCTGCTGTCGCAGGACCTGATGATGACTCTCTCGCTCATGTGGTTCTCCTTCCTCCACGCCGCGTCCAATCGCGGGGTGTGGATCCTACTTCCATCGAGCGCCTCGCGACACCAACAATCGACGATCTGCGAACAGCTGAGGTCGGGGTTCAAGCGACGCCGGCATAGAATGCCTGCGCATGTGCGGCATCGCTGGACTCGTCCGCCTGTCCGGAACCGATCGCGTGCCTCAGGGCGTTCTGCAGCGAATGGCCGGTGCGCTCGTCCATCGCGGACCAGATGACGACGGGTATCTGGAACGCAGCGAAATCGGACTGGCCAGCCGACGGCTGAGCATCGTCGGTCTCACCGACGGCCGGCAGCCGATCGGCAACGAGGACGGAAGCGTCCTGACGGTGTTCAACGGAGAGCTTTTCGACTATCGCGAGGTGAAGCACGCGCTCGAAGAAAAAGGGCATCGCTTCACGACACACTGCGATACCGAACTCATCCCACATCTCTGGGAAGAGTACGGGGAAGGCATGTTCGCGCGACTACGTGGGCAGTTCGCGCTCGCGCTGTACGACACGACCCGGCAGCGCGTGATTCTCGCGAGAGATCGATTCGGGATCATTCCGCTCTACTGGTCTCGCCAGAGATCCGATGACGGGGAGTGGCTGCTGTTTGCGTCGGAGATCAAGGGGCTGCTTGCGTCCGGGATGGTGCGGGCGGGACTGGACCTTCGAGGAATCGATCAGGTCTTCCATTTTTTCGCAGTGCCGGGGCCGTCGACCTGCTTCGAAGGCGTTCAAGCGCTGCAGCCAGGGCACTATCTCACGATCGATCTTCGAGAGGATCGCGAAGCGGTTCAGACACGCGCGTACTGGACGATGGATTTCCCCGACGAGGGACAAGAGGAGGACTGGGGCGATCCGGAGCGCACGGCCGACGTCCTCGAACGTGCGCTGCTCGATGCCGTGGAGCTGCGTCTGCGCGCCGATGTGCCGGTGGTGTCGTACTTGAGTGGCGGCATCGATTCGAGCCTGGTCGCCGCGATGGCGGCGAGGATTCGCGGCACGCCGACTCCCACGTTCACAGTGCAGGTGAACGGCCGCGGGTACGACGAAAGCGGCAAGGCCGCTGTCGTGTCACGGCACATTCGAGCGAAGCCCGTTGTCGTGCCGGTCGGCCGCGACGATGTGGTCAACAGGTATCCCGAATTGATCAGGGCGGCCGAGGCGCCGGTCATCGATACGGCTGCCGCTGCGACGCTGCTGCTCGCACGCGAGGTGCACCGGCACGGCTTCAAGGTCGCGCTCGCCGGGGAAGGATCGGACGAGTGGCTCGCGGGCTATCCGTGGCACAAGGTCGATCGCCTGATTAGCGTAGTCGATTCAATTCCGGGAATACGTCTCAGCGGCCACGTTCGACGACTGCTCTGCAACGCGGTGGGCGTGACTGAACGAGGGACGCACGCGATTCTGGATTGGGAACGGGTGCTCGGCCATCATTCGGCCTTCCACTACGTCTACGGTCTGATGACCGCGTCGCGTTATCTGTTCTTCACCGACGAGACGGTGTCCGCCTTGGGGGATCACAACCCGTACCTGGAGCTGAAGCCGGATCTCGTTCGAATGCGCCGTTGGCATCCCCTCAACCAGAGCGCGTACTGGGCGGGACGCATCCATCTTCCCGGTCACCTTTTGAGTCTCAAAGGCGATCGTCCGGCGATGCAGTCGTCGGTCGAAACGCGCTATCCATTCCTCGATGACAACGTCTTTGCGCTGCTGGCGCGGCTGCATCCGCGCTGGAAGCTGCGTGGCTTTCGCGATAAGTACATTCTGCGGCTCGTCGGAGAACGGTATCTGCCGCGCGAGATCGCATGGCGCCGGAAAGTGATGTTCCGCGCGCCGCTGGACAGCTTCTTCAGCCGAGCCGACGGCAGTGTCACCGCATATGTTGACCAGTTGCTGTCAGAGGACGCTTTGAAGAAGACGGGGCTCTTCAGGGTCGACCAGGTGCACCTGTGGCGAACGCGTATGCGTCAGGCGCGCATCGGCTGGCAGCAGCGGACGATGGTGCAGCTCGGGATGGTGGGAGTGCTTACCACACAGCTGTGGTATCACACGTTCATCGAGAGCCTTGCCGATCTTCCGACGGCATGGGAGAAGGACCGGCATGCTGATATGCCGTATGGCGTTCCCGATCGCGCAGGATCGAAACCAGCGCTGGCCACAAGCCCGCTCTGATGGTCCGGTGATAAGCGGAGGCGGGCGGCAGCTGCGTCATCAGCCGCGCGTGGGCCTCGCCCATCGCGTGATAGGGGAGCATCGGCAGCAGGTGGTGCAGGGCGTGATAGCGGAGCCCGAGCGGAGCCCACAATTCAGGCAACCACCTTCCGCGCGGAAACGTGTTGGTATCCAGCAGCTGCTCGAGATGGCTCAGCGGCCCGTCTGTCTCATTCGCATACCTGTGGGCGACGAGCGTGCGCACCTGGTTGACCCCAATCCAGAAGAGAAATACGAGATACGCCTTCCCGATCGCCCCCCCGCCGACAAAGCCGATGATCGCGGCGCTCGCGACGAGCCACGCCCACGCAGAACATCCGACTTCCTGCACCCATCGTGATGTCGTGTGCGCCGCCGCATCGTACTCACGACGGTACGACTCGTTCATCACGTACAGCGACGATGCGCGCGTCCAGACGACGCGGTCCATGCCGCGCGACAGGATTGCAAGCGGCGTGAGCACGAGGAACCGCACGGCCGCAAAAAGCGGATAGACGATCGGCAGCAGGAGGAATACGAACACCCTGAGCCGCCAGCCGGCCGTGCGCATGATGTACTCGGGATCTGACCACGTGCCGTACGCGAGGCTCGTGTGATGCTCCTTGTGATCCCCGTAGAGGAACGACGGCATCAGGAATGGGATTCCGCACAGCAGGTTCCATGCGAACGTGAACACACGAAATGCGGCGCCGCGCCGATGCGTGATCTCGTGTGTGAACACGATCGCACGATACATTGCCAGGCCGCAGATGACGAACGCGCCTGCCTGCGCAAGCGAGAACCAGGGAGCGCGGACATAAATTGCGAACGCGGCGTAGGCGAGGAGAATCGTCAACAGAAAGTCTCCCCAGTATCGCCGCACGTTCGCGGCAAGCAGGTCGCGAACCGCACCGTGCGCCTCCCGCACGAATCGGATCGAAGCGGCGGCGTCGGTCATGCGAGTTGACCCGCGCTGACCTGCAGGAATTCCAGCATCTGTTCCGCGACGGCTTTCAACGCCGCTGGACGCATCAGCGAGTTGTGGTCGCCCTCGAATACGTATTCGCGGCCGATCCCGCCGTCTCGTTCCCACGATTCCAGGCCGCTTCCGAAGCCGTCGCGAGCGCGCCATACGATCAGCGGGGCTCGAAAACGCGGTTGCGGGAGCTCGCGTGTGAGGAGCCGGCAATGCTGTTCGAAGCGCGCAAGCGCCTGACGCGCCACGTCGTCGAACACCGCGCTCGTGGTGAGACCCTTGTCGACCACCCAGCGGTAAAACGCCTCACCCCCGCCGGAGCTCTCCGTCGACACGCGATCGACCAGCGCGGCGATCTCGTCGCGCAGCTGGTGTTCAGGATGCGGACGGAGGATTCCCAGTTCTTCCTGGAGGAAAACGTAGCTGGCCAGCGACAATCTGACCAGCGATTCGCGCTGCGCTTCCGGCGTGATTTTCTGTCGCGCATCCCAGTCGATCACGCCCACGCATTCGACGAGCTCCCCCGCATTCTCCAGACGCTCCGCCACACGCGCCGCGAGATATCCCCCCAGCGAGAATCCGATGAGTCTGTAAGGACCCTGATGGGCGGTGCGGACAGCCACTGCGTACGCATCGACCATCGACTCGAGCGTCGCGTACTCCTCGTCGTTGCCGCGCAACAACCGCGTCTCGACGCCGTACAGCGGCAGGTTCTCAGGCACGTGGGGCACCAGCCCCGCGTAGATGCCGACGCCCCCTCCCACCGGATGGAAGCAGAACACCGGCAGGCCAATGCCTCTCTTGATCGTGACGAGATGGCCTGCCGCATCGTCCCGCGTCGCCGGCGGTTCGTCTGTTTTTGCCTGCGTCACGTTTTCGGCCGTGGCGAGGCCTGGTGCGAGCAGTTGACGAACCGCGCGCGCGAGTTCCACGATTGTCGGCCCACCGAGCAGCGTTGCCATGGGGATACGGATCCCCAGCTCACGTTCCAGGCGGTTCGTGAGCTCGAGTGTCATCAGCGAATCCAGTCCCAGATCGGTCAGCCGCGCACTTCGATCGACCTTCTCTTCGGCCGTCCCGAACACGCCTGCAACTTGCGCGGCGATGAACTGCTCCAGCAGCCGCTCCTGTTGCTCCGCGCTGGCCGCGCGCAGCTGCGCTTCGATCGATCCGGCGCGTTCCGGGTTCCGCGTATCGCGCATGACGGCCGCATAGGCAGGGGAGGCGGCGGCCATCGGCGTCAGCTTCAGGACCGCCTGCCAATCGACACGAGACGCGACGACATTGATCGGGTCCACAACGAGCAGGAAATCGAGCGCTCGAAGCACTTCGTCCGTTCGGAACGATCCGAACCCAAGCTTCACGAGCGCGTCCGCAGTCTTCTGGTTGCGTTCGACGAACCCGGTACCGAGAATCGCACCCCAGTTGATCGTCAACGCCGGAAGTCCCCGGCCGCGGCGGTAGTGCGCGAGCGCGTCGAGGAACGCGTTGCCCGCGTTGTAGTTCGACTGCCGCAGCATCCCGATCACGTTCGAGAACGACGAGAAGCAGACAAAGTGATCGAGCTCCAGGGTTTCCGTCGCGGTGTGAAGGTTCCACGCGCCCGACATCTTGGGTTCCAGCACGTCCTGCACACGTCGCTCGTCCAGTTCGGTGATCAGCGCGTCGTCCAGGACCATCGCGGCGTGAAACACTCCTCGCAAGCGGGGCAGCTCGCGTCCGGTTTGCTCGACGACGCGCCGCACGTCGTCAGGATTGCTGACATCGCCGCGAGCGTCGATCACGGTCGTGCCGCCGGCACGCAACTGCTCGATCTCGCGCAGACCCGAGTCGCGTGGCCCCGAGCGGCTCATGAGAACCAGGTGCTTGCCGCCGTGCCCGGCGATCCACCTGGCGACCTCGAGACCGACACCTCCGGCCCCGCCGGTGATGAGATACGTGGCGTCCGCCTTGAAACGCTCGCGCGGATCCGTAGAGAAACGGATCGGGATCGCATCGTGGTCGAAGGTGAGCACATTCTTGCCGACGTGCTTCCCCTGGGCCATAAACCGGAACGCCTCAGCAGCGCGGCTGATCGGAAATGACGTGTACGGAATGGGCCGGTAATCACCAGAGGCGAAACGTTCCGCGATCTCTGCAAACATCTGCACGACGTACGCGGGCTTGTCGCGGAGATGCTGCGTCAGATCGATCACGAAATACGAGATGTTGTTGCGCAGCGGATGCAAGCCGATCCGAGCGTTGCGATAGATGTCGACCTTGCCGATTTCGAGGAACCGGCCGAACGGCGCGAGCACCGACAGGCTTTTCGGGATGAAATCGCCGGCCAGCGAATTCAGCACGGCGTCGACGCCCCGGCCGCCGGTGACCTCCATGATTTCGTCGGCGAATTCGAGCGTGCGTGAATTCATCACGTGATCCACGCCCATCTCGGTCAGCATGCGCCGCTTTTCAGGACTGCCGGCCGTGGCGAACACTTTCAACGAGAGGTGTTGCGCGATCTGGATCGCCGCTTGACCGACGCCGCCGCTGCCGGCGTGGATCAGAATCGACTCGCCTGGTTGCATTCGCGCGAGATGATTGATCGCGTAGTGCGCAGTCAGAAAGACGGTCGGAATCGTCGCCGCCTGCGCGAACGTAAGGTCTGCCGGTTTGCAGAAGGCCATCCGTTCGTCGGTCGTTGCATACGAACGGAACGCGTAGGGCGCCATTCCGGCCACTTCATCCCCAACCTTGACGGTCGTAACCTTGTTTCCTACCCGCTCGACCACACCCGAGAAGTCGTCGCCGAACCAGAGCAGGTCTTCCGGATTGCCCGGGTGGGTGCCAAGCGCCTTCATGACATCACGAAAATTGATGCCGCCGGCACACACACGCACTTCGATCTCGTGCGGCCGCGGCGTGTGTCGTCGCGTCTCGTGCAGCGCAAGATTCGACAAGATGCCCGGTGTGTCGGTGTGCAGCCTGAATGACGCCATGGCGCCGTTCGGGCCGACGGCATTGAACTCCCTGTGCGGCAGTTGACCTGGAGCCACACGCACCAGCCGAAGGACATGGCGAGTGCCGCCGCGATATGCCGTCTCCAACTCGCCGTCACCCGGCAGTGTCACCTCGTCCAGCAGATGTTCCGCTGATTCGTCGGCGGAACAGCTCTCGAGGTCGATGGTCGTGAAGCGGCACCGCTGCTCGTTGTTTGCGACGCGCGCCAGCCCGACGATCGGAGCTGACGCGAGACCCTCGACGCGATCGCCTTCCACCACGCGGTGCAGCCCGCGCGTAACGAACCAGGCACGCGCAGTGCTGTCGGCCGCGGCACCGATGACACGAAACGCGCTTAGGGATCCAGTCTGCTGAGCGGCGCGCAGCTGTGCGATCGTCATAGCCGCCGCGTCGGGACGATCGAGACTCCAGCAGTGGATCACGCCCGCCAGTTCACCGGATTCAGACGCGGCTGCGAGCACACGAACGATGTCTTCGGCGGAGTCGTCGCGGATGACGAAGCACGCGTCTTCCGATTCGACGAAGCGATCGCCTCGGCGGACGATCACCGTCCTGCGACCGCGCTCGCGCAGCCGCGCGCTCAGCGAATCACCGACGCCGCCGGCGTCGGCGAAGATCGCGTACATCGCCGCGACGCCAGGCTCCGCGGGCTGCCGTTCCGGCCCGGACCGTACCACGTTCGGAGCGAACCCTGCGATGAGGGCATGTTCGTTCACGTCAGCGTTCGATCCGCAGCTCACCGCCTGGACGTCGGTGAACCCGCACTCGGCCAATGCCTGCTGCCACTGCGGCGGAGCCGCGAGGGCCGAGTACGGCCGCAAGTCCGTATCGGTAAACCGCGAATACCCCCGCAGCAATCCGAATGTGACGTCGTCGCGCACGAAGGCTGGCTTGACGAGCTCGAGGAGCATCAGGAGCCCGCCCGGTGCGAGGCACTGACGCAGGTGGCGCAGTGCGACACGGAGATCCGCGGTTGCATGCACGACGTCCGCGCCGAGAATGAGATCGAACTGTCCTGCGGGGATCCCCTGCCGCTCGGGATCCGATTCGAGATCGAAAACCTGGTAATCGATGAACGGCACGTCAGCGAATCGCTTACGCGCCGCAGCGACGAAGCTCGCCCCGACGTCGGTGAACAAGTACTCGGTGCGATTGTCCGGCAGCACAGGTAACACCGCTCGGGTCAGCACGCCCGTACCGGCGCCCACTTCGAGTACGCGCAGCGTCCGGCGCGGCGGCATGGATGCGACCGCCTTCGCCACTGCGGCGCGCGTGAGCTCGAGATGAGCCGGGAACCCGAGCGCCTCGGAATAGAAGCGCTCCATGACCTCGTGAGATCCGGCTGGGAACAGGAGCTCGAGCGGATCGGTCACGCCGCTCAACACTGAAGCCAGGTTGAGGCCAGCACGCCTGAACAACTCAATCTCGGCAACGCAGGCCGGATAGCGCTCGGCCAGCGTGTCGAGCACGGCTTCGCAGTCCGCAGATCCTGGCGGCTGCAAGACCTCCCACTGGTCCTCACCTCGATTGCGGAGGACCGCGTCCTGTTCGAGATGGCGCAGAAGACGCCTCGTCACGCGGCGGTAATCCTCGCTGATGCCGTGCGCGTGCATGAACGCATCGAGCTCGACCCGGTCGCTCGCGACCGGCTTCCATCCCAGAGCCACAAACGCACGCCTGGCGAGCAACGACACCGCAGCTTCGGCGTCCGCAACGAACTCCCGGTAATACGCCTCGAGGCCGTGGCGCTGTTCGACGTCGGCGATGCGCGCGGCAACGTCGCGCGCGATTTCCGTGGAGCTGAGAAACGAACACGCACCGTGGAGCCCGCTGCCACGCAGGCGGTGCGGCTGCCACTCGAAACGGTAGTAGCAATCCCCGAGATCGTCAGCCTGCCGTTTCTGGTCGACGTGTTCCATGCGGAATCCGAGTATGTCGGCGACGCGTCTACCGTCTTCATCGAAGACCCTGATGTCGGCTGTCATCGAGGCGCCGTCGGAGGTGGTTAGGAGCGCATGGGCGAACAGACGTCCCGGCGCAACGTCGCGGCGCAGATGCAGTCGCCGCGTCCCCTGCGGCAGGAACAACTCGCGCGGTGTGGAGTCGTCCTGACCGGTTGGCAGCCCTACGAGCGCATGGAAGCACGCGTCCTGGATAGCGGGGTGAAAGAAGTACCCGTGCGCCGCGTCGGCGATTGCGCGCGGCGCCTCGATTGAGATCAGCACCTCGCGCCCGGTGCGCCAGATCCGTTGCACCTGGCGAAAAGCCGGTCCGAACTGGTATCCACGGAGTACGAGCTCGCGGCAGTACGCACCGTGGTCCAATTCGTCCGTGAGCCGCTCACGGATGGAATCCAGATCGCCAGGAGCGGCTTCAGTCGCAGGCTGCCGGGTGAGTGTGCCCTGGGCGTGCAGATCCCAGGGCTCGGCTCCATTTCGCGAGCTGTAGATGGCGAACGACTTGTCCGCAGGATCGAAGACGCTCTGAAGCCTCGGTGTTTCACCTTCGCGAAGAAACAGCGCTTTTCTGATCTCGAGATTCTCGACCGCGTGACTTTCTTCGGGGAACAGGATTCGCCCGAGCGCAAGGCCCATTTCGCCGTACGCCGCGGCGGGAAACACGACCGTGTCCCAGACGCGATGGTCATTCAGATAGGGAAAGCGACAAAGGTCGAGTGTGAGTTGCCATGTCGGCCGAGCGGATTCGAGGCGCTGTCCGAGCAGCGGATGCGCCGCCGGCTCTATGCGTATCCGCTTCGAGTCCGCCGACTCGATCCAGAACGTCTCGCGGTTCCAGGGATAGTGAGGCAGCGGGATGACGACGCCGCTCCGCCGATTGACCGCGTCCCAGGCGATTGGGATCCCCAGGACGTGCAGTCCCGCGAGATTGAGTGCAAGCTCGCGCGACTCGTCCGTGTCGCGCCGCAGTGAGTGAAAAACCAATCCCGTGCGACCCTGTTCCGCGAGGCACTCTTTGATCGAGCTCTCGAGCACCGGGTGCGGACTTACCTCCAGGAACGTGAAATCTCCCCGACGGACCAACTCGGATACCGCCGGACCGAACATGACCGGCCGGCGGATGTTCTGCCACCAGTAATCCGCGTCGAGCGATTCACCGGCGATTTCCGCCGCGGTCACGGTGGAAATCAGAGGTATCTGGGCCGTCTGCGGATCGATCCCGTCCAACACCTCCAGGAGGTCCTCGCGGATGGGATCCATCTGCGCGGAGTGGAACGCATAGCGGCCGCGCAACCACCTCGTGAAGACGCCAGACTGCTGCAACGCTCGATCGATCAGCTCGAGCGATTCGACGTCGCCGGCGAGCGTCATCAGGCGAGGGCTGTTGATCGCCGCGAGCGCGACGCATCGATCGCTGCCAATGGCCTGACGCGCCTCTTCCTCCGACACGGCTGCGGCGAGCATCCGACCGCCGCCGAATGCGGTGTGCTGCAGGCGCGCACGATTCGTAATGATGTGAACCGCGTCTGCAAGCGAATAGACCCCGGCGCAATATGCCGCCGCCACTTCGCCGACGCTGTGCCCGATCACTTTCGCCGGCCGAATCCCCCACGTCTTCCACAACTCGACCAGCGCGACCTGCAACGCGAAGATCGCCGGCTGGGCGATGTGCGTCTGATCGATGATCGATTCAGATTCCGGCCGCATCATCTCGGTGAGCAGCGACCATCCGGCAAGCCGCTGAATCCGGGCATCGATCTCGCTGATGACGTCCCGAACGACAGGTTCTCGCGCGAACAGCTGACGCCCCATCCCCCACCACTGCGGACCTTGTCCCGCGAAGACGAAAACAGGGGGCGAATGCGGACCGATGCGTCCGGCGACCACGCCGTCCGCTGCTCCGTCACGAAGCCAGCCGGCGGCAGCGGCGCGCATCTGATCGACGCTGTCGGCGATCAGCACGAGGCGAGTGTGATGATGTTCCTTTCGATTTGCGGCGCAGTCGCAGATGTCCGCAAGTTTGGTTGACGCATCTCCGAGGAGCTCGCGGTAGTTCTGCACCGAGACACGCAAAGCCGCTGCATCGCGCGCGGAGATTGGCAGAAGGCACGGGCGTTCAGGGCATCCTGGCGTGGACGACCCGAGCGGTCCGACGTGTGGCGCGGCCTCGAGCACCGCGTGTGCGTTCGTTCCGCCGAACCCGAAGGAATTCACCGCGACGACCGGTGGCTCTCCGGCGTACTCGGGCAGCGGCTGCCTCTGTGCGGCCACCTCCAGGCCCAAATCGTCGAAGGCGATGTTCGGATTCGGCTGCTCGAAATTCAACGTCGCCGGAATCATCCGGTGCGACAGAATCAGGGCTGCCTTGATCAACCCCGCGACCCCGGAGCCTGATTCGAGGTGACCGATGTTCGTCTTGACAGATCCGATCAAGCACCTGCGGCCGGACCTTCCTTTGCCGAGGACCTGGCCCAGAGCCGTCGCTTCGATCGGATCCCCGACTGGCGTTCCCGTGCCGTGAGCCTCTACGTACACGACGCGCGACGCGGGAATCCCCGCCTGCCGATAGGCGTCCTCCAGCATCGCAGCCTGGCTTTCGATTCCCGGCACCGTCATCGACGACGTGTGTCCGTCCTGATTGACCACGGCTGCACGAATCACGGCGTAGACGCGGTCGCCCGCAGCGAGCGCTCCCGCAAGCGGCTTGAGGTACACGAGCGCAGCCCCTTCGGCACGCACGAATCCGTTGGCGCGCGCATCGAAGGCGAAGCACTGGCCGGTAGGGGAGATCATCGAGGCCTTGCTGAATCCGATGCTGGTCTGCGGGCTAATCAATGCATTTACGCCGCCCGCCAGGGCGCCCTCGCAACGGCCCGCCCAGATGTTCTCGCAAGCGGTTGCCACAGCGACCAGTGACGAGGAGCATGCGGTGTCGATCGAGAGGCTCGGTCCTCTGAGATCGAGCATGTATGAAATGCGGTTCGACGCGATGCTCGCCGTGGACCCGCTGTTCGTATAGGCGTCCACGTCCTCCGGACCGCGCAGCTGGAGGCCGCCATAATCGTTCCCCGAGATCCCGACGAACACGCCGACGGGCCGGCCGCGAAGCCGGCTGGGCGCGACGCCGGCATCTTCAATCGCCTCCCACGCAACTTCAAGGAGCCAGCGCTGCTGCGGATCCATGCGCAGCGCTTCGCGCGGTGAAATTCCCCAGAACGCCGCGTCGAACGCATCCAGGTTGTCGACGAACCCGCCGCGTTGCATGACCATCGCGCCGGCCGCCGCGGGGTCGGAATCGTAATAGCGTTCGACGTTCCATCGATTGGGAGGCACTTCCCGGATCGCGCAACGACCCTCCGTCAGGAGCGACCAGAAGGAGGCC
>DASPXV010000174.1:0-17395 GCA_035637115.1 Vicinamibacterales bacterium | reverse complement strand
GGACACCGCGCGGCACATGGAGACCCTGCCCGAGCCCGTTGGCCGGTAACAGCAAGACGGACGACGGAAGACGGACGACGGACGACGGACGACGGAAGACGGACGACGGAAGACGGAAGGCGGGCGACAAGACCCGTGAGCCGGGCTCTCAAATTGATCGTGGCGGTTGTCCTGACTGCCCTTGTTTTCTACTGGTCCAACCCCTCACGTATTCTCGCAGCAGCCGCGGGCGCCGACTGGCGCTGGATCCTCGCAGCGGTCGGCCTCGTGCTGGTCGATCGCACGCTGATGGCCATGCGCTGGATCGATCTGCTCGTAGCGCTGACGCCGGGGACCCGGCCGCCGCTCGGCGCGGTGCTGCGCGTGTTCTTCGTCAGCTCCTTCGTCAGCAATTTCGTGCCGAGCGTCGCGTCGGACATGTATCGCGCCTACGCCTTGTCGCGCTATGACGTGCACCTGGCGGAGTCGACCGCCTCCGTCCTGATGGACCGGGCACTGGGGGTGCTGTCCGTCGTGCTGGTCGGCGCTGCCGCCCTGCCCGTCGCCGGCAACATCGCGGAACGCGGTCAGCTGGTGTTCTGGATTGCTGTCGTATTCGGAGTCTGCGCGGTTGCTGCGGCCGTCGTCTTCAGCGAGCGCGCCGCCGGGATCGTGCGGGCGATCGCTTCGTCGATCCCAGCCGCGCCCCTTCGGCGTGCCGCGGAGACGCTGACTGACGCGGTCCGCCGCTACGCTGCGCATCACGGCGAGATGGCTCGCGTCCTCGCGCTCTCCGTGATCGTCCAGATCATTCGCGTCCTGCAGGCGTGGTGCCTCGGTGTTGCCCTCGGCATTCAGCTGCCGCTGGTGTTCTACTTCGTCTTCATTCCCGTCATCGTCCTGATCATGCAGTTGCCGGTGACGATCAACGGCGTCGGGACGACGCAGGCAGCGTTCTACTGGTTGTTCCTGCCGCAGGGAGCGCCAGCGCCGCCGGTGTTCGCATTGTCGGTGCTCTTTCTCGCGCTCGGCATCGTGGGCACGCTGCCGGGCGGATTGTTGTATGCATCGGGCGGAATGCACGAACAAGACGGAATGCGACGATGATCGCCGGCGCCTTGTACGCGCTCGTCTACGTCATGGCGCTCGCGCCCGGGCTGCCGATCGGCTTCGCGCTGTTCGGCCGCCGTCACGCAGCCGGCTGGGTGCTCGGCTGCGCGCTCGGCTACTTCTTCACGTCGCTGGCCGTCTGGGCGGTCATCGCCGCGGGACATCCGTCGGCGGCGTGGTTCGTCGCCGCATGGGGCACAGCGTTCGCCGCTGCGTGGACCGCCGTCCGGCCTGTCCGCGGACCGCTGCTGCAAGTGGCCCGATGGACGCGGCGGGACACTACGGCCCTGCTCGCAGCGCTTCTTCTGGCTGCCGCGATCGCTATTCCGCCATTCGCGCGCCTCGGCGCAGCCGACGCCCAAGGAAATCGGTACTACCGCGCGTATTTCACCGCCGACTTCGTCTGGCACATGGCGGTCACGGCGGAGATCAGGAAATTCGCGATGCCGCCACGGAACATGTTCATGCCGCATCGCCCGCTGCACTACTACTGGGGGTACTTTCTCGTGCCGGGCGCCGCATCTGGCGCCGGCATTCGCCCGCTGGCGGACATCGAGACGGATCTCAAGGTCAACGCAGTCGGGACCGCCGGCTTGCTGACGGCCTCCATCTTCATGCTGGCGTGGCTCGCCGTTCCGCGCGCGTGGGGAGCCGCCGCCGCCGTTGTCCTCACGATGGTAGCCTCGAGCGCCGAAGGCGTCGTCGCGATCGTACGGTTCGCGAACCGTGGCACGCCACTTACGGCGCTCCGCGATCTCAACATCGATGCGATCAGCAACTGGTGGTTCGCGGGGCTGCGCGTGGACGGATTGCCGCGCTGTTTCTGGTGGGTGCCGCAGCATTCGACCGCGTATATCCTCGGCCTGGGCGCGCTGGCGATCGCGACGGCTGGCGGCAGCGCCGCGCCGCTCGCGGCCCAGCTGATTGCCGGCGTGGCGCTTGCCGGGGCGATTGTCTTCAATCCGTTTGTTGGAGGTCTCTTCGCCGTTGCGTGGGGCATCGCCGTCGCGGTGGACTCGCTTCGATCGATGGAGCCGGTAAAACGGCTGGTGCGGTGCGCCGCGGCAGCCGTGCCCGCCGCTGCAGGACTGGCCTGGACGCAGGCAAACCGTATGACCGGCGGCGCCAGCGGCATGCTGCAGTTCGGACTGCTCGGCGACGCGAGACACGCGCCATTGCTGAACCTGCTGTTATCGCTCGGTCCGGCCCTGCTGCCGGCAGTTGTCGGGATCGCCGTGGCCGTCGCCGACAAGCGGATGCGCGCCATCATGCCGGCGCTGTTACTCCTCCTCATCGCGATTCCCGTCATGCATCTGGTCGTCCTGAGCGGCGATCCGTCCTGGATTGGATTCCGTGCGGGACAGCTGATGCTGGTCGCCGCGCCGGTATTGACGGGATCGGGCTTCGCCGCGGCCTCCGCGGCCGGCAGGCGGATTGCGCTGAGCGCGGCCGTCCTGGCATTTGCCGCTGGCGTGCCGACGACCGCAATCGATCTCTATAACGCGCAGGACATCACGAATCTCGCGGAAGGTCCGGGATTTCCGTGGACCCAGATCATCGATCGCGATCAGCGCGATGCGCTCGACTTTCTGCGTCGCGCGACACCGGCGCTCGACACGGTGCAGCTCGATGCCGTCGCGCGCGGCAGAACGACGTGGAGCATCATTCCGAGTTTTGCCGAGCGGCGCCAGGCGGCCGGCATCCCTCGCACCCTCGTCGACGATCCCGAATACCAGGAGCGCTCGAATCGCGTCCGGACGATGTACGAAACGACGGATGCCCGCCGTGCGTGGGAGATCGCGCGCGAACTGCGGATTGATTACGTGTGGATCGACGCGGTCGAACGCCGCGCCTATCCGGCAGGGACGCCGAAGTTCGACACCTCGCCGCGTTTCTTCGTGCCGGCATTCAGGAACGCGGAAGTGGCGATCTTCCGGGTTCAGAATCCGTAGGCGCCGCACTAGCCTTTGCGGTACCGCCAGAACGTGCGGGTGCCGATGAACCAGTCGCGGGCGCCAATCTTCTTGCCCTCCGCGCGACTGCGCGGGTAGTAGCGGATCGGCACCTCCACGATCGTCCGTCCGCGAGCGAGCATCCGCGCCGTGATCTCGTGATCCAGCTCGAAGCCGGACGTCTCGAGCGGCAGCGCCGCGATCTCCTCGCGGCGGAACAGCTTCAGCGCCGTCACGGTGTCGGTGAGATACGTGCCGGTGAACAGCCACCCCACCGCACTGAGGCTGCGGCCACCGAGGTAAGCGGCAAGCCCCTGGTTCGCATGGCGGCCGCGCCCCATGTAGCGGCTGCCGTAGACGATGTCGCCCTTTCCGTCGAGCATCGCGCGCAGCATCGGGACGTAGTCCTGCGGGTCATATTCGAGATCGGCGTCCTGGATGATCAGCAGGTCGCCGCTGGCCGCCGCGATGCCGGCGCGGACGGCGCGTCCCTTGCCGCCGTTCCGGTCCATGCGGATCAGCCGCACGCCAGGCACCGCCGAGACAATCTCCGCGGTCCGATCCCTCGACTTGTCGTCGACGACGATGATTTCGATCGCATAGCCGAGCGGTGCGAGGTCGACCGCCTTAGTCTTATCGAGCAGCGTGCCGATGAACCGTTCTTCGTTGTAGGCGGGAATGACGACGGACAGCAGTTTCATGCGCGGCGCGTGACCATCCACTCTTCCATCCGGCGCAGCTCTTCCGGAGTGTTGATGCCAATCGCTTCGCGTGGGTCGGTGCACGGAAACGTCGCGACGCGCGCGCGCTGCGCCAGCCAGGGGATGAACGGCAGGAAGTTCCGTTCGCCGGTGCCGCGGCCGCGCTCGACGTTGCGTGCATAGTCCGGCAGCTCACATCCATAGCCATCGCGCGTCAACGCGAACAATCCCATGTCACTCTCGCCCAACGGCGGCATCGGATCCCCTTCCCGGCGCTGGCGCAGGCCCGCGAGCCGGCCGGTCGCATCCCGCTCGAAATGGATGTAGGGATCGGCGCGGGTAACAGTCGGCAGGGCCGCCGTCGGCGTTGGGGTCGCCGCCATCACCTCTGCAAGTCTCTGGATGGTCGCCGGCAGCACACCGACCTGATCGCCCCAGGTGATCCATACCTCATCCGGAGCTAGCCGTTCGATTGAGTCGCTGGCGAGGAGGACCGCGTCGAGCATTCCAGTGCGCTCGCGCTGTTCAATTACCTCGAACGGTCCCCGAAGCCGCGATGAAAAGGACGGGTGCGCGACCACTACCATACGCGCGGAATACGGCCGATACAATTCGACGAGGTGATCGATCATCCGCCGTCCGGCCACAGGCACCAGAATCTTCGGCAAATTACCGCCGAGCCGCGTCCCTGCGCCGGCTGCCGGCACTACCAGGACCCTTGACGCATCCATCCGACGGTCTATCGCTCCCACTCATTTCCCTGTAGAATTAGCCGGCGAATCTCCACAATTGGCACGCAGGTAACACCATTGCGAATCCTATTCATCCAGAATAACGGAATCCAGGAATCCATTGGGATCGCGAATCTTTCCGGGATCCTGAAGACCAACGGCCACGAAACCGACCTGCTCCTGGTATCTCACACGCCCGATCTCGTGGGCGCCATCAAGCGGTACGACCCCGCCCTGATTGCCTTATCGGCCCTGACGGGCGTGCACCATTCGCTCGAAAAGCTGGCGGTTCGGATCAAGCAGCACCTGAACGTGCCGATTATCGTCGGCGGCCCGCACCCGACCTACTCGCCGGAAATGATCGAGCGTCCCGGCATCGACATCACCTGCCGCGGCGAAGGGGAGCTGGCGATGCTCGAGCTCGTAGAGGCGATGCAGCACGACCGCGACGTCACGAAGATCCGTAATCTGTACGTCAAGACGAAAAACGGCACGATTCACAAGAACGATCTGCGCCCGCCGGTTCCGCTCGACGAGCTGCCGCCGCCCGACCGCGAGCTGTATTACAAGTACTCGTTCCTGCGCGACATGCCAATGAAGCGATTTATCGCCAGCATGGGCTGCCCGTATCCGTGCACCTTCTGCCACGAACCGGTCATCCGCGCGATGTACAAGTCAGAGACCAAATCCGACTATCTCCGCCGCAAGTCGGTTCCCCGCGCGGTGGCCGAAATCAAGTACATCAAGGATCGCTATCCGCTCAAACACGTCCACTTCTCCGACGATCTGTTCTTCATCCGCAACAACTACAAGTGGCTGGAGGAGTTCGCGGATCTCTACCCGAAAGAAGTCGGGCTTCCCTGGAACTGCAACATCCGCTACGACTCGGTCACCGAAGAGGCCGCCAATCTGCTCGAGAAAGCGGGCTGTTACGGCGCGGCGGTCGGTCTCGAGTCGGGGAATCAGGAAATCCGCGAGACCGTCATCCGCAAACGCTCCAAGAACGAGCACATCGTCGACGGCGCGCGCCGGCTCCGCGAGAAGGGCATCAAAGTACTGACGACGAACATGATCGGCCTCCCGGGCGAGACGCTCGACAACGCGCTCGAAACCGTGGAGCTGAACATGATCCTCAAATCGAATTACGTTCGCGCCAACACGTTCCTGCTGTTCCCCGGACTTCCGCTCGTCGAGTACGCGAAGCAGAAGGGCTACATCAATCCGGACTTCGATATCGATCGGGCGATCGCGCAGGCGCAGGAGATCACGCTGCGGACGCCATATGCGCGCGAGTTCCAGAACATCGCGTCACTCTTCTGGCTGATGGTGAAGTGCCCGCGCTCGTGGATGCCGTTCCTGAAGAAGCTCGTGGCGCTGCCGGACAACATCCTGTTCCGGATCGTCGGCTCCTTCAACATGTGTCAGGAGCTGCTGTTCTATCGAGTCAGGCCGATCCCGGCGTTCCGGTATTTCCATAATACGGTGCTGATGACCGGCAAGTCGGATCTGTCGATGACGATGCGGACGATTCCGTCGCTGCTGCGGCGGAAGACACAGACGGCGGAAGCGCCCGGCGACAAGGAAATCTGGGAAGCGCAGCGGGGATACTTCTGATGTTCACGCTCGAAGAGTCGGCGTTGCTCGGATACATGATGCGGGTGGTCGCGTGGCTGGTCGTCTGCGCCATGATCGGCGGCGGCTGCTGGATCGGCGTTCACTGGATGCGCAGCCATCACCACGCGCTGACGTTCCATCACGTCCATCACGCGTAGCCGTCCGGCGGTATACTGGCGCCTGAATGACGGGAAGACGTCCCCTCTCTGTTGTCGTCTTCTCCGGCGGCCGCGGATCCTCGGTCCTCTCGCAGGAGCTCATCACCCACTCGGGCATCGTGCTCACCCTGGCGATCAACGGGTACGACGACGGCATGTCGACGGGCGAGGTGCGCCGCTTTCTTGGTGACGCGCTCGGGCCCTCCGATTTCCGCAAGAACGCCTCGCACCTGGCGCGCGTGCTGCGCACGTGCCCGGAGAGCGACATCGATCTGCTCGACCGGCGGCTGCCCTCTCCGTGCACGCGCGACGACGCCCTCGTCGCACTGCGGCAGGTGGGCGGCGCGCCCGAATCGCGGATTGCGGCCTTCGAGCGTGAGCTGATCGCCTCGGGTCAGCCGTTCGACTTCTCGGACTGCGCGATCGGCAACATTGCGTTCGCCGGCTCGTTCCTGCTGTCGGATCGCGATTTCAACAAGGCTGTCGACGACTACTGCGGCCTGCTGCGGCTGCCGCCGGGATTGATAGAGAACGTCACCGACGGCACGAACGCATATCTCGTGGCGCTCGATCGCGACGACACGCTGCTGGCGAGCGAAGCCGACATCGTCGACGCGAAGCGGCAGAACCGGATCAAGGACATTTATCTTCTCGATCGGAAACCGTCCGAAGCGGATACCCGGATGCTCACTTCGATGCCGCCGGCTGCGATCGCGGAATGGCTCGAGTCGCGACGCACACGGGTGCGCGTCAATCCCAATCTGGTGGAGAAGATCGCGCGCGCCGACCTGATCGTCTATTCCCCCGGCACGCAGCACTCGTCGCTGTTCCCGTCGTACCTGACGGAAGGCCTGAGCGAAGCGATCGCCGGCAACCTGTCCGCGCTGAAGCTGCTGATCACGAACATTCAGCGCGACGTCGAGCTCACCGGCGCGAGTGCCGTCGACATCGTCGAGCGCGCCATGTACTACCTGCGCGACAAGGGACGGCTGCCGATCCCGACGCCGTTTCTCATCACGCACTATCTGTTCAACGATCCGGCGGGCGGCTCCGAGGCGGCGCCGTACGTTCCGCTCGGACGCCTCGACGCGCTCGAGGATCCGCGGCTGGTGCGAATTGGCAACTACGAAGACGGCATTACCGGACGCCACGACCCGGCCAAGGTGCTCACGCCATTCCTCGAGTCGTACCTGCGGGAGCCGCGCCGCCAGCGCGTCGCCGTGTGGCTGACCGACAGCGGATCGCGCAGCAAGGTCAGCCAGACGCTCCTCGAGATGGTGCGGGCCGGGATCCAGGATCTCGCGCTCGATTTCACCGTGTTCTACGGCGGCATCGAGCAGATCGATCGTGAATTCACGGCGCGCTTTCCGTTCCCCGTTCGGTGGCTCGGCGCCGCGCCGCCGGACGCGGCGCTCGCGGCGTCGCTGGCAGACGGGAACTTCGATTACGTCCTGATTTTCGAATCGTCCGGCATGTACAACGGTGAGGACCTCGTGACGATCGCCGCGCCGCTCGCGTTTGGGCGTCTCGATGCGGTCTGGGGCAGCCGGCGGCTGTCGCTGCGCGACATCGAAGCGTCGCTGCGGCTCCGCTATCGGCATCGCGCGGGACTACGCTTGGCGAGCACGGTGGGCAGCCACCTGCTGAGCGCCGCCTACCTCGTCCTCTATGGCCGATACATTTCCGATACGCTTTCCGGCGTCCGCGCCGTACGCGCGGCCTTCGTCACCGCGCCCGGAACCCGACTATCCGAGCCGCTGCTGAACCAGCGCCTGCTCTCGCGCATGCTCGCGGATCGGGCGGAGATCCTCGAGACACCGGTGCGTTTCTACGCGATGTCGCCGGCGCAGGTGCGGCGGACAACCGTCATGGACGGCGTCCGCGCGCTGACCAGGATCCTCTGGTGGCGGCTGTCAGGCGCGTCTCACGCCAAAGCGCGCGCCGCGACGCTGGAAACGGCTCGCTCGTCGCGCGGCTGAGATCCGATTACCGCAGCGCGCTGCCGAGCGTGTCGGGCCGCGGGTTGGTACCGAGATAGACGTTGCGGTAGATCGCCCCCGCGATGCTCGCCGATTCCGCGCCGCTGCGGCCGACCGGCGCACCGAGATACGCGTAGTGCGGATTCGGCGCGTAGGTGCCCTTCAACGACAGCATGCCGACGTTGTAGATGGTGTTGCCGTTGATGCCGGTCCCGGTCGAGCCGCCATCCTTCACCACGAGCCGCATCTCGCTGCCCCAGTTCGCCTTCCAGTAGTAGGTGGACGCGGGGTTCAGGAGGAATACCGACTTCATCCGCGTGTTGGTGTCGGGCTCGTAGCGCTTGGACAGATCGTTGCCGTCCCCATAGACGGCGCGGAAGGTGATCGCGTTCGGCGGAAAGCCCTGCGTGCCGCGGTACTGAATATCGACGCGATACCTGTTAGTGATGAAGTCGTCCTGCCCTTCCTGCATGCCGAAGACCTTGGTCTTGTCGCCGGAGGCGTTCGCGCGGAGTCCCTCGACGTCCATCGAGAACTCGCCGTTGGTCACGGTGGACGCGAGCAGATACTTGACGTAGCTCGTCCCGGTGTTCAACTGCAGCCCCTTGCCGGGGATGAACGTCGCGGACCCCACGATCGTTCCGATCGTCTCGCCGTGAATCAGCGGGTCGTAGAGCTCGCCGGCGCGATTGAAGCCAACCAGTTTCGACTTGAACTGGAACGTATCCGACCATGGTCCGGTCGCCGTGCCCTGGATCGCGCGCGCCCGCCAGTAGAACACCGTCGTCGGCTGCAGATCCGATTCGACGCTGAAGGTGGTCTTGCCGCCGGATCCTTCCGAGATGCCCGTCTTGCCGACGGTCGCGTCGAAGCCGTTCACCGATTGTGTGGTGCTCGGCGTGAACGCGTTGGTGTCGGAGATCTGGAACTCGTAGGTTCGCGCGCCGTTCGGCTGGTCCGAGGTGACGTTCTGTACCGTCAGCGCCGGCCGCAGCGTATCGAGCTGTGCGTTCGCGGCCGGTGCATCCAGTTTCGGCGCGCTCAATGTCGCCGCGACAGGGGTTGGCGTCGTTGGCGTCGACGATTTGCCGCCGCACGCGACGATGAGGGCCGCAGCGGCCGTTGCCGCCGCCGCCTGGAGGACGATTCGCTTCATCACTTCCTGTTCCTTCCTTGCGAGGCCGCCCGGCGGCCGGTTTCCAGCACGATGACGTTCTTTTGCAGCAGCAGCACGCCGTCGGATCGGCGCGCGGACTTGAGGATTCCGCCGATCGCGTCGAAGACCTCGCGGTCGGCCCGGGGGAGCGCGGCGTCTTCGAGCGCGTCCTCGATCGTCAATTCAAGATCCGCAATCGTGGTCGGCGCGTCGAACGAAATCAGCGCGCGGCCGTCGGGCAGGTGCAGGAGCTCGACCCCGGTGCGCCTCTCGAGCGTCCGGCTTGGCTTGACGACGATGACCGAATGGCGCCCGAACGTCGCGAGTTCCGCCGGCGGATGCGGCCGCCGGCCGACGATCGGTTGCGCGAGACGGACGATCGCGCGACCCAGATCGGCGTCCAGGTTGGCCAGCGCGTCGATGATCCGGTCGGGCAGCGTCACAGTGACGGCGCGTGCCGGTGCCGAGAACTTGCGCGGACGTCCGCGGCGCGGCCGCAGGTCCGCAGATCGGGTACGGAGTCTCAAATGATTTTTATAAGAATAAGCGATGATGCGTCAAATTACAACGCAATAATGTCCGTCCCGGGCGCGTCCGGCGCGCGCTATACTCGTCGTCATGGCCTCACGCCTGTGGACCCGCTGGAGACGATTCGCGCATCGCGCCGCGGAGATCCAGGCGATGGTCGTCCTCGCCGGGCTGTATTGGGTCGTCGTCGTCCCTGCCGGAACGATCGTGCGGCGCCGGCGCGTGGACTCCCGCGCGCCAGCCTGGAAGATGCGCCAGCCTGCGCCCGGGCCCAACCTCGATGACGCCCGGCGGCAATTCTGATGCACATCCTCGGGGTCTCCTGTTACTTCCACGACGCATCAGCGGCGATTCTGCGGGATGGCGTGCTGCTCGCCGCGGCCGAAGAGGAACGGTTCTCCCGCGTCAAGCATGATTTCGGGTTTCCCAGCCGCGCGATCCAGTTCTGCCTCGATCAGGCGGCCATCGACGGCACGCAGGTGGACTACGTCGCCTTCTTCGAAAAACCGTTCGTCAAGTTCGACCGCATCCTCCAGAACGCCTTTCAGGAGGTCCCGAAATCCGCCGGTGTGTTCCGGCAGGCGATCACCGCCTGGCTGCTCGACAAGCTCTGGATCAAGAATCGCCTGCGCGACGCGCTTGGCGTTCCCGGCGACCGGATTCTGTTCGTCGAGCACCATCAGTCGCACGCGGCGAGCGCGTTCTTCTGTTCGCCGTTCGACGACGCCGCGATTCTGACCGTGGATGGTGTGGGCGAATGGGCCACTGCGACCACGGGACGCGGCCGCGATCGGACCGTCGACCTCACGCACGAGATCCACTTCCCCCATTCGCTGGGCCTCCTGTATTCGGCGTTCACCGCCTTCCTCGGCTTCGAGGTCAACGAAGGTGAGTACAAGGTCATGGGCATGGCGCCGTACGGCCGCCCGATCTTCGTCGACGAAGTGCGCAGGCTCGTCAACGTTGCGCCGGACGGCTCCTTTTCGCTGAACCTGGAGTACTTCGAGTTCCAGCACTCGACCTCGCGTACCTACAGCGACGCGTTCGTGAAGTTGTTTGGCGAACCGCGCGGAGTCGAGACGCTGTTCTTTACGGAGGCGTCGGGCTTTCCTTCGTACTTCGGCGAGAAGCCGACCAACTATGCCGAACTCGCCGCCGCGAACCAGCGTTATGCCGATATCGCGGCGAGCATTCAGCTGGTCACGGAGGAAACCCTCATTACGATGGCGCGCGCCGCATGCGAACGCGCCGGGTCGAGCAGGCTCTGCATGGCCGGAGGCGTCGCCCTCAACAGCGTGGCGAACGGCCGCATCCTGCGGGAAGCGGGCGTCACCGATCTATTCATCCAGCCGGCCGCCGGAGACAGCGGCGCGGCATTGGGCGCTGCGATGTTCGTCCATCACCAGGTACTTGGCCATCCCAGGGGATTCGTGATGGAGCACGCGGCGTGGGGCCAGGAACATTCGATGGATGCCATCCGCGCAGCGGCGTCGACCTCCGGCTTCACGGCGGAGGAATGTGCAGACGAGGACACCATGCTCGATCGGACGGCCGAGCTGATCGCCTCGGGGCGTGTGGTCGGCTGGCATCAGGGACGGTTCGAGTGGGGCCCGCGCGCGCTCGGCCAGCGCAGCATTCTTGCGGATCCGCGCCGCGCGGAGATGAAGGACGTCGTCAACGTGAAAATCAAGTTCCGCGAGCCATACCGGCCGTTCGCACCATCGGTTCTCGCCGACCGCGCCGACGACTACTTCGACACGTGTGGCGCCGAACGGCAGTACCCGGCGCGTTTCATGCTGCTGGTCGAGCCGGTCCGGCCCGAAGCGCGCCCGGTGCTGCCCGCGACGACACACGTGGATAATTCCGCCCGGCTTCAGGCCGTCGTGCAGTCCGCCACACCGAGGTATTACGAGTTGATTCGGCGCGTCGGCCGTCTGACAGGCGTTCCCGTGGTGATGAACACGTCGTTCAACCTGCGCGGCGAGCCCATCGTGAACACGCCCGCGGAGTCGATCAGCACCTTTGCCCGCAGCGGTCTGGACGCTCTGGTCATGGACACGCTGATCCTCCACAAATCGTAGCGTCCTATAATGTTTCCATGAAAGTGCTGCGCAACGCCGCCGGCGGCGCTGGAACGATTCGTGAGCTCTTCGGGTTCCTCGCCGCGCGCAAGCGGTATTGGCTGATCCCGTTTGTCGTCGTCCTGCTCATCCTCGGTGTGCTCATCGTCGTTGGCGAGGTGACCGGAGTCGCGCCATTTATCTACACCTTATTCTGAAGTGACGCAGACGGCTCGCGGCGGGGACCCGGTTTCCTGGCCGGTGCGGATCGCGCTCGCGCTCGCCGGGATTCTTCTCGCCCTGTCGACGGCGGAAGCCGGTCTGCGCGTCACGCACTTCCATTTCGACTTCGTTCCCGCGCTCGAGTTCGGCTGGCCGGATCCGGTGGCGCTGCGGGACGCGTACACGTCGGATCCCGATCTCATCTGGGTCACACGCGATTATCGCAACGCGCTGCGGAACGCCAGGCGAACGCATCCCGCTGTCGTGTTCATGGGGGACTCGTGCACCGAGTTCGGTTCCTATCCGTCGCGCACGCTGGCCGCGCTCCAGGCCACGGGCTCGGCGCTGGCGTCCGGCGTCAAGCTGGGGGTCGGCGGGTGGACGACCGAACAGGGGATCGAGCAGCTGCGGCGCGACGTGATACCGCTGCATCCCAAAGTCGTGACGATCTATTACGGGTGGAACGATCACTGGATCGCGATGGGTCTCACGGATCCTGAAATCATGCATGCGCGGCGGCTGCGGGTCTGGGCCGAGCACTTGAGACTCGCGCAGGCATGGCTGAAGTTCACGGTCACGATGGCAGCACACCGCAAGCCGCCGCCCAATCGGGTGCCCCTGGCACGATACGACGCGAATCTGCGGGTCCTTGCGGCGGAGGCGCGCGCTGCGGGTATCGTCCCGATCTTCATCACGGCGCCGTCGAATCACGTCGAAGGGCGCGAGCCGGCGTATCTCGCGCGGCGTCACGTCCGTTCGCTTCGCGAGGTGGTGCCGCTGCACGCGCAGTACGTCGAGACCACGCGTCGCGCCGCGATAGACGCCCACGCGATCCTGTGTGACGCGGCGGCCAGTTTCGCCGCGCTGCCGCCGCCGCACGATCCGTACTTCCAGAAGGACGGCATCCATCTGACGCCCGCGGGTGATGACCAGATGGCGAAGGTCCTGTCATCGTGTATCGCTACAGCGCGGTGATGTCCGCTCCCGAAGCGCCCACAGCGCGTCTGCTCGTCCCGCTGCAGACGTGGATCGTGGCGGTCGCCGTCGTCGTCTTCGCCGCGCACGCCGCCTGCTACCTGTATTTTTTTGTCGATGACGAGGCGATTCCGCTCGTCTACGCGCGGCACCTCCTCGAGGGCAAGGGTCTGGTATACACGTCGCTCGAAGGTCGAGTGGAGGGCTACTCGGATTTCCTGCATGTCCTCTGGAACACCGGCCTCCTCGCCCTGACGCGCGTCATGGGCCTGCGCACGCTCGAGGCGCTCGCGATCGGCAAGGCGGTCAGCTTCGCGCTCGCGATCAACATGGTGCTGCTGACGGCCAGGATCATGCGGAATGCCGGGATCGCAGCGGCGGGCGTGGCCGCGGGCCTCAGCTTTCTCGTGCTGGCGGGACCGCTGGCCGTGTGGAGCTGTTCGTCGCTGGAGGCGGTGCCGTTCGCGTTCGCGCTCACGGCTCTCGCGGTCACGATCCTGCCGGGCATGCCGGCAACCAGACGTTATGTGCCGGCCGCCCTGGCGTGCGTCATCCTGCTCGAGCGCCTCGACGGTTTCGTGTATCTCGGCGCGCTGCTGCTGGGCGCGATCGCGGGCGCGGAGCCCGCGCGGCGACGCACATTGTTTCGCACGGTGGCGCTGCCGTCATTGGCGATGTTCTGCGTGTATCACGCAGCGCGGTACGCATATTTTGGATCGCTCCTGTCCACGCCGCTGGAGGCAAAGGTCCTCTACGAGCTGATTGGCGACAGGCGGCTGGTCGTGAAGGCTCCTCACGTATCGTATCTGCGTGGGTTCGTCGACCTGTATGGCATCCTCGTCCTACCGGTGATCGCGGTGGTCCTGGCTGCCGCGTGGCGCTCCCGGACCGCACGCGCCGCCGCGATTGCAGCGACGGTCATCGCGATCTACGTGCAGGTCGTCGGAGACTGGATGTTCGGCTGGCGATTCGTGGTTCCGCTGCTCCCCTTCGCAGCGATCGCGATCGCTGTGGCGGTCTCGCGCGGACGCCCAACAGTCCGGTGGGCGCTTGCCGCTGCGGCCTTCGCCTGGAGCGTTTTCGGCGCGCAAGCCTTCGCGCGGACGTACCGGGACGGGGAGCAGCGCCCCTTCTGGTGGACGTCCCCTCACCTCGGGGACGCCGCGTGGCTCGCACCGTACGGCGATCTCATCAGGACGGCGCGCACGACCATTGCGCGCGGCGACGTCATCGCGTACAACCAGGCGGGACTGGTTCCTTTCGTTCTCGATGTCGAAAACATCGACGACCTGGGCATCTGTTCGAAGTTCGAAGCGGAGCTGCCGACGACGGATGTGTTCTTTACGCAGGTCGGGCGGTACACTCCGCTCACGAACGCTCCGATCTTCAACGCGCCACACGCGTACCTGCTGTACCGCGACGTGCGCGTTCTCATCAGCCGCACGGACTTGCTTTCAAAGGCCAACGGCGGCCATATTCCGGAAGAACTGCTCGGCGGGTTCTTCCGGCTGGCGGCGACCGATCCGAGCGGTGCAAACGCCCTCTACAGGCGCACCGGACGCGATGCATCCGAGTACCGCCGCGACCCGTCACTTTTCTGGCAGAATCTGGCGCACACGTCCCGTATCCGACGCGTCGACGTGGATGGCGCGCTCGTGCCGGACGCGGACATTGGTTCGCAGCTTCCGTATCTGCGCTCACAGATGGGCACCGTGACGGTGAGTCCCCGCACGCGGATCGATATTCGTTTTTCCGATCGCGACGAGGACGTACACGCGATTTACGCCGAGACGGTTTCCGCTCACCCTGCGGTGGCGCTGACACTGAATCTGTACGACACCACCGGACGGTTGGTCGCGAGCGAGCAGGCGCAGCCCGATTCTTCGCCGGCGCAGCTCCTCCGCCGCTACCCGAGTCCAGTGCGTGCGCGAATGCTCTCCATCGAGGCCGCTGCCTCGTCATCCCCCGCACGCCTGTCAATTGTCGACCTCCGGGTCGAAGGACAGTCTGCGGCTCTTGCCGCGTACGTTCGACAGAGGCTGCGTTTCCCTCCCCCCGAGTGATGTCGATGAGTCGCCGATGGATTGCCGCGTGCGCAGTCGCGATCGCCGCCTGCAACGGGAAATCGCCCGGTCCGACGCCCATCGTGGATCCGCCACAGATCGCGTGCCCTGCCGATGTGGCCGTCAGCCAGGTAACCGGCACCGCACAGGAGGTTACGTTCGCGGCGCCGACCGTGACGGCAGGCGCGACTCCCGTGACTGTGACGTGCGCGCCCGCCTCCGGCGCGTCATTTCCGCTTGGGACGACGCGAGTCAGCTGCACCGCGCGCGACGCGCAGGCGCGGGAAGCGACCTGCTCCTTCAACGTGACGCTGACCGGGTTCGCGCTCGCCGCGAAGAAGTTCGATGCATTCGGCGACAGCCTGACGGCCGGAGAAAACGGGCTGCCATCCTTCGTCGATCCCCCCAACGCCTACCCAACGAAACTGCAGTCCGCGTTCGATCTCTACTATCCCGGGCAGGCAATAACCGTGATCAATCGCGGCGAGTCCGGCCAGCGCATCGAACGCACGTATGACCGCATTCCATCCCTGCTGACGACCGATCGTCCGGATGCCGTGCTGCTGCTCGGGGGATACAACAACCTCACGATGCCGTGCAGCCCGGGCCTCGCGAACTCCATGGCGTGCCGTGACGCGATCGACTTCGTCGCCATCGGCATACGCGACTGCATCCACCGCGTGAAAGAGTCAGCAGTCGGCGTCAAATACATGTTCGTCAGCACGCTCACGCCGCCAGGTCTGACCGGATCCAAGCGCATCGACCGTGACGCGATCGTCGAGGTGAACCGCCGGATCCGCCTGGTGATTGCTGCCGAGCGGGTCACGCTCGTGGACAGCTATCCACTGTTCATCGGCCACGAAGCGGAGTACGTCTCGCCCGATGGCCTGCATCTGCTGCCACCCGGTTACCAGGCGTTGGCCGACGCGTTTTTCGCGGTGATCAGAAGCACGGTGCCGCAGACGCCGCTGCTGACAGTACAGATGAGGTAAGATCCGGGGATCGAAACCAGTCGAGCAATCCGGTGGATTGCCGCGTCCGCGCTGGCCCTGGCCGCGTGCGGCTCGAAACCGGCTGCACCACCCACAGGCCCGTCAACGACCGCGCCAGAGATCTCCTGTCCGGCAGATCTGATGGTCCCTGGCGTGCCGAACGCGACGCAACCGGTCGAGTACTCAGCGCCGGCCGTGTCGGTCGGCGCCGCGCCGGTGACGACGACGTGCACTCCCGCGTCCGGCGCGTCGTTTCCGCTCGGAACGACCAACGTGAGCTGCGCGGCAAGCGACGCGCAATCCCGGCAGGCCTCCTGTTCGTTCAAGGTGACGCTCATCGGCGTCGCGCTGGCGATCAAGCGCTTCGAGGCCGTTGGTGACAGCCTCACGGAAGGGGAAAACGGCCGATTCAGTTTCCTGGACCTTCCGAACGCCTATCCGACGAGGCTGCAGGCGGCGTTCGATACGACCTATCCCGGCCAGGGCATCGTAGTGATCAATCGCGGTATGAGTGGCTGGTCGATCGAGCGCACCGTCGAGGAGCTGCCGGGCGATCTCGCTGCCGATCGGCCAGACGCCGTGCTCGTGCTGAGCGGCTACAACGATCTTTTCAACGGGTGCGGCCGCGATCCGGTCGGGAGCGCGGATTGCCAGGATGCGCTCAGGACGGTGCAGATCGGCACGCGCGACTGCATTCACCGCTCGCGCGAATCGCCCGCAGTCAAATACGTCTTCGTCAGCACGCTGACGCCGCCGGGACCGGTGGCGCCCGGCGCCCCGCGCGATCGGCGGATCTCGAACGACGCGATCGTCCAGGCGAACGCGCGCATTCAACAGATCGTGGCGTCAGAGGGTGCGACGCTCGTTGACTCGTACACGGCCTTTCTCGGTCACGAGGCCGAGTACACCGACACGGACGGCCTGCACTTGCGACCTGCGGGATACCAGGCGCTCGCGGATGCGTTCTTCGCATCCATCAAGGCGACGGTGCCGCAGACGCCGCTGTTGGCAGTCGGACGCTAGCCAGTTGCCAGTTGCCAGTTACCAGTTGCCAGTTACCAGTTACCAGTTGCCAGTTGCCAGTTACCAGTTGCCAGTTACCAGTTGCCAGTCGCCAGTTGCCAGTTGCCAGTTGCCAGTTGCCAGTTGCCAGTTGCCAGTTACCAGTCGCCAGT
>DASPXV010000173.1:0-9753 GCA_035637115.1 Vicinamibacterales bacterium | reverse complement strand
CATCTCATCCTTCGTTGGGAACGCATGGGGCGGGCCAGGAAAGGGCATGCCGTCAAGGCCGTTGTAGCGGGCAGGCGTGAAAAGGCGCAACGAGTCCCAGCGCTTCCTCCACGCGTCACCAATCCGCGCGCTCGCGTCCAGGATCACGAAGTTGAGGCCGAGCTTCTTCAGGTAGTAGCCGACCGACAAGCCGGCCTGACCGCCGCCGACTACGATCACGTCGAAGTGTTTCCGTCGGGGTTCTGTGGTCAGCCGTCTGAACGCCTCGCCCTCTTCGATGAGACCCTCGATCCGGACAACTGATTCATCGTCGTTCTTCATCGGGACCTCCTTCTGCCGGCGCGTTCGCCGATGAATGGAGATTACAGAAGTACTGGACGGCATGACTTCCGGAAGACCACCCAATTTTGCGTTGTTCCCCAAAATGGGTAGTTCTACCCAAAGAGGCCGTGTTGATACGCCCAGGCTGTCGCTGCGGCGCGCGAGGGCACGTTCAGCTTGACGAAGATGTTGCTCACATGCCGATCGATCGTCTTCTCGCTCAGGAAGAGCGCGTCGGCGATGGCCTTGTTGGTCTTGCCAGATGCGACGAGCCGCAGCACCTCGAGTTCCCGCGCGCTGAGGCCGTGCGCGCCCGGCGTGGTGCGCGCTTCGGCGTGCGCGGCGGCGGCCATCGCCTCGATCGCCGCCACGTCTGCAGCGGCGCCGAGCTGGACGAAGATCTTCTTTGCCGCGTCAAGTTCGAGCCGAGCGCCATCGTCGTCGCCGAGCGCCTGAAAGGCCCGAGCCACCAGGAGACGGATGCGCGCGCTCAGGTACGGCGCCCCGACGCGCTGCCACGCGTTCTGAGCGTGCCGCAGCGGGTCGATGGCGCCGCGGGCATCGCCTTTTGCCAGTGTCACCGCTCCTTTTGCGTGCTGAGCCATGGCGCTTAGCATCTCCATCCCGAAGCCTTCCGCCAGCGCGCCCAATTCATCCGACGCCCGCTGCGCCTCGCTGACATCGGAAGCGGCCAGCATGATCTCCACGTGCGCGGGCAGGAAGCGCGTCCGCTGGAGTGGATCGCTCGTTGCCGACACGACGCGCCGCGACGCGGCCGCAGCCAGGTCGACGCGACCTTGGGCCAAGCGGAGCAGCGCCAGCCCCGGATGCGGATCGTAGCCGCGCTCGCTGGCCAGGGCATAGGCCCGTTCGGCGTCAGCCAGATCGCCACGGAGGCGATGGATCTCGCCTTCCTGGTACAACGCGTGACCCGCATCGGCACCTCTCGATTGCGACAGTCGGGTCGACGCCTGGCGCGCCTCCTCGAATGCCTCGGGCCATGCGCCGCCCAGTTGCATGATTTCGGAGCGATGGATCAGGCACGCTCCGGCGAACGGCACGAGCTGCGGCTGAGCCTGGCACCAGCCGCTGAGGGCCGCGGTCCATTCGCGAGCGCGATCGAGCGCGTAGCTCTGCTGGCAGGCAGCGATCGCGTTACAGTAGATAAGCCCCGTCACAACCGGCGAGAGCTCGCCGCTTGTCACCGCGACCATGGCCTCGTCGAGCAAAGGCAGGCCTTCCGAGAGTCGACCTTGCCGGATCAAGGCCCGGCCCTCGAAGTTCCTGCCGAACGCGCTGAGGTCGTGGTCTTTGTAGCGGTCGCCGATCTTGGCCACCTCCGCGGCGGCAGCCCGAGCTGCCGCGTGATCGCCGGCGGCCGTGAGGCGGAATATGTGCGGCAGCCGCAGATAGCCGCACTCGACACAGTCTTGGCCTTCGGAATCAATGAGCCGCTGCGCCCGCATGAGCCAGCCGCTCGCCCGCGCGGTCTCACCGAGCGAGGTCAAGCGCAACACCAGCCAGATCGCGGCCCTCGCTGCCCGGAGGGTCTCCCCCGCCTCGAGTCTGAGATGATGAAGCCGCTCGAAGGCCTCAAGCGACGGCTCGTCGCGCCCGGTGAGCATCGCCGACCATGCCAGCCGCTCGACGTCGTCGGCCGCGAGCGGACCCACCGCACTCGCTTCAGACAACGCGTCATAGGCATCGCCCCAGGCCCGTCGCTCATAGGCGGTCCGGCCGCTCAGCGTCGAGTCCCCCATAGGCGAGGAGTCTACACAAATGCGCCTCCCAGCAGGACGCGCGACTATGGCATGCCGTCTTATGACCGGTCGAAAAACGGCTGCGTGTCGCAACCGATGACAACGCGTTTTGGCGATTGCAAGGCAGGGTCGCGCGCTTCGCCTCACCGTTGTCCGGCTTTCCCAGACTCAGAAAGACCTACGCCGACGCGAACGGAGATCTCCAACTCAGAAGATTCTTCGATCTCCTGGCCGTGCACGAGTTGGCGCATGCGTTCGAAGATCGAGGCGGAACGGCATTTCCGACACTGTGGCTGAGCGAGATCTACGCGAACCTGGCGCTGCACGCCTTCGTCGCGAAGCGGCGGCCATCGGAACTCGCCAATCTGACGACACTTCCCGACGTGCAGTCGCGCATCCGAGTGTTTACGATGATGATGCGCGCGACCGGCTACACGAGCCTTCACGATTTCGCGCCACACTTCCTCCTGGGGACTGAGAAACCGATGAGCGGGCCGAACTATGGCTGGTATCAGGTCCGGTTTCACGTGCTGGCACGCGAGATCTTCGATGAAGGCGGAGAGGGTGCGCTCTTGCGACTCTGGGCGTTCGGCCAATGGGAAGCGGCTCGTCGAGGCTCGTCGCCATATAACTATTTCCGCGAACACCGCACTTTGGGCTGGTTCGAGCAACAGTCAGCAAAGGACCTTGCGCCACGGCTCGCGTCGGAGGTCAGTCCGGGTCTGGGCCAGGCTCTCGCGGCTCGGGATTGAGGACGAACTCCCCGACGCTCTGGCGCTCGGCTTCACGTCATCACAATCGTCACGACGCTCGTCAGAATCCGATGCAACGGCCCGCGACCCGCATCCGCCCAACATGGCTTAGGGGTGCGTTACTGTAACCGCGCTCGCGCCGACGAAGGTGATCGCCCAGAACAGCGCCACGCAGGCGCATTACGTCTAGGGGCTCGTACGTCAGTGTCCTGGCGCTGACTCCGTTATGATCGGGGGATGTGCCAGAGATTCGTCGGCCACGTGCTTAGCGGGCGCCTGCTCGCTTCAGATCCCGGGGCAATTCCTCACGTAGTACCCGGCGAAGCGTTGCCTCCAGCGGTTCATGCTTGCTGTCGACGTAATCTCTGAGAGCGGCGTTGAGGAGGGTTTGATAGTTCCCCCCGCCGCTGGCATGAGCCTGTTTTCGGAACCACTGCAAGATGTCGTCGTCTAGGCGAATCGTGATGCGAGTCTTCCCTGCCGGTGTCTTCAAAACGGCACCGCGCTTCCCGCCAGCGAAGTTGTACTGTGCTTTCATACATTGGCCTCGTACTGCTCGCGTTCCTGCGGTGTCGCTTCGCGTGCCGAGATCAGGCGCGGCCGATTCCCGCGCCATGTGTACACAACGACAAGGATCCGCAGCGCGGGATCCATTCCGATCGTCACGTACCGCTCCTCTCCCGCCTCGTCCTCTCGAATTGTGATGGCGCGATCGTCGTACAGAACGAGCGCCGCGTCGGCGAAGTCGACGCCATGTTTCTTGAGATTGGCCGCCGCCTTGCGCGGATCCCACTCGACATCGTCGGCCATTGCCTGCTCCTAACAGTGTATGCACACATGTGCATACTGTCAAACCGCGCCGGCCTGCGCTGGCGGGAAATCGTCGCCATACTGGATGGACCGACGCTATTTGCGGTTCAGGCGAGCCGCGGCGGACCAGACCCGCGCGCGCCGCGCGTGCAGATACGGGACATCGTTCGGTTTCTCAACGAAGCGCACGTACGAGCAACCTATGGCGCGGTCGCCGAACTGATCGGCGGCATCCCAAGGGGAATCGGCGCCCGCCTGACCGCCCTCTATTCTCGAAGCCCCGAAGCCTCTTGGATCGTCAGCGCCGAATCGGGAATGCCAACCGGGTACGCGGCAAGCGAGAGACATCCCGCACTGTTGAACAAGACCGAAATCATCAGCAGTGGCCGTGAACTCGAACAGCGGATGGCGGCGTGGACTTCCCCCGTGGCGGCTGATCGCCGTACAAGGCAATGGCCGGTCGGCGACCGGCCATTTGGATCGACACAGGGAAAAATGCCGCTAATCCGCCGATGGGCCGATCAGCATACAAACAGCATACAAAGATCGGCCCCAAAACGTCGGATCACTCCCGACCATGTCCGAACGATTTGCTCAATGTTTTCGGGAAAATTTGGTCGGGGCGAGAGGATTTGAACCTCCGACCCCTCGGTCCCGAATCAAGTGGCCCGATGCCGAATCTCGAATGATTTTGTGGCTTTTCGGGCTCGGGTAGTAACCGGGTAGCGATTCGCCCGGGTCAATACCCCGGCTTCGCCGTCCATCGCTGGCCTCGACAATCCAGGCACCGGCGCTAGAATGATCTCAGCGATGAATTACCGCGAGCGGATCGTCAGCGACCCCCAAGTTGTCGGCGGGCAGCCCCCTGCCGCGATCGCCTTTGCCGGCAGTCCTGCGGCGGAGCCCCTGCGATGACACTGAAAGCCCGCGTCAAAGCCGGACGACTCGTCGTCGATGAACCCACCGACCTTCCCGAAGGCACCGAGGTCGAGCTCCTGGCGCTCGATCCGGGAGACTGGCTGGACGATGAAGACCGTGCTGCCCTTCATAAGGCACTGCTCGATTCTGAGGAAGACGTGAAGGCCGGCCGTCTGATCGATGCTGAAATCGTTCTGCGCGAGCTGCGGTCGCGTTGAAGCGGCGACACGTCAGTTTCACCTTTACCGCACGCCAGCACGTCGCTCGAGAGAAAGCGTGGTGGCTCGAGAACCGCGATCGTCCGGAGGTCTTCGCTGAGGAGCTCGAGCAGGCGCTGAAGGTCGTCGCGGCCCTTCCGGGCGCCGGGACGATTTACACCGCGTCACCGGTCCGTGGTGTGCGCCGCGTCTATCTGAGACGCGTTGGCCTTCACCTGTACTACACCTTCGACGACGATGCGGTTCTTATCCGCGCACTCTGGGGCGCACACCGGGAGCAAGGCCCGCAGCTCGAACCGTAGGCGCGGCGATCGCCTACGCTACTCGTTCGAGGCGCGCCGGAGCTACGATCCGCTGCGTCGCAGGGCCCCCATCGGAATGATCGCCGCCGAGTTCGGCCTCCGGTGCGAACTCAATGACCGCAAGATCGTGTCGAGCACCGAGTCGACTTCTTTCGCGAGGTCTTCGGCGAGGAACCGCAATACGAGGTACCCGTTCTCCTGCAGCAGTTGGTCCTTGCGTCGGTCACGGCGGTATGCCTCCGGGTCCCCCAGATGTAACGCGCCGTCCACCTCAATGGCGATCCGCGCGTCGGCACAGAGCAAATCGACTTCCATGCGGCCGCCTCCGTCGAACGGAATCGACAGCTCGGCATTCAGCCGGAATCGTGAACGCGCTTCCGACAGCGTCTCTAATCGTCGATAAAGAAACGCCTCGGACGCGCTTCGGGCTCGGTTCGCACCCTCGGCGTCGGGCGGAACCGGACGAGCCGCGGCAATAAACAGTTCGGCCAGCGGCACGTCGACGCCGTCACGCACGAGCCGTCGCACGCTGCCCGCGTAGTCTCGTTTCCATGCCGGGTCGACGGGCAATATGACATCGGCGGGCCAGCCAGGAATCGCGCTGGCAGGCACGACAACTCTGTAGCCTACGGCCTCGTAGCCGCGGCAGCGCCGATCAAACATGCGCGCCAGCATGGGTACGTTCAGGTCCGCGTAGTCGTACACGCGCACTTCACGCTTGCCGTCGCACAGACGATGGAGCCGCCCGACGTATTGCGCGATGGTCCCGCGCCACGAGACCGGCAGCGTCAGAAAGAGCGTGTCCAGACGAGGATCATCGAATCCCTCTCCGATGTACTTGCCGGTCGCGAGAATCACGCGCCCCTCGCTGGGCGGAATCGCGGTCAATCGGTCTGCGGCCGCCTGACGCTGCTTTTTGCCCAGTCCGCCACGCAACGCCACAACATGAGGCAACCTCCCGGATAGCTCGCTCTCGAATCGATCGAGGTGCTCACTGCGTTCAGTCAGTACCAGCGGCGATCGTCCCTCGCCGACCGCCTGCACGATCTCGTCGCAGATGCGTCGATTGCGATGCTCCTCTTCTACCAGTTCCTTGTAGAGCGCCTGGAATTGGACTCGTTTGTCAGTAGCTGTTCCCTTCACCGACTGAAACGCCGTCGGGCGAACGAGGACCGTGTGCTCGAACGGCCTCGCCGCCGCCTGCGCTCTCGCGTCGACGCGATGCCGGGCCGGTCCGCACTGCATGAAGATGATTGGATGGTGCCCATCCTTGCGCGTCACCGTCGCCGACAAGCCGAGGACGAACCGCGCCTTCGCACGACGGACGACCTGCTCGAAGCTCTGGGCCGAGAGATGGTGACATTCGTCGACGATCACGTGTCCGTAGTTCGCGACGCAATCGTCCACGACGCCCTTGCGAACGAGGCTTTGAATCACGGCCACGTCGATGAGGCCTGTCGGCTTGTGTCGTCCGCCGCCGATTCGGCCGATCGATTTCGCCGGCACGTCCAGAAATGTCGAGAGCCGCTGGACCCATTGGTCGAGCAGTTGGCGACGATGCACGAGGACGAGGGTGTTGACGCCACGCTCCGCGATCAGCCAAGCGGCGACGACGGTCTTACCGAAGGCCGTCGTGGCGGCGAGGACTCCCGTATCGTGTTTCAACATCGCGTCAGCGGCGAGGCGTTGGTCCCCTCGCAGTTCGCCCTGGAACGCTACGTGGAGCGGCTGACCGCCGACGCGCTCGTCGCGAATGATCGGCTGGACGTTCAAGTCGGCCAGTACCCGACGAACCTCCTCCAAGCACCCGCGCGGCAGCCCGATGTGCTGCGCGTGATCCTCGGCGCAGGCGATGATGCGCGGCTTGTCGTACGTCGACAGCCGCATCGCTTGCGCCTTGTAGAACTCGGGATTCTGGAACGCCGCGACCCGCAGCAGCCGACTTCGAAGGCCCGGCAGTAACCCGTCCTTGCCAATGTAGATCTCGTTGCCGAGGACCAATTCGAGCGATTCAGGAAGCTCGCCGACAATCGGCGGATCCTTCCGACGACGCGACGGCGGTGCCGTCCACGGTGTTCGTTCACCGTCCTCCTCCGGAGGAAGACTCACGCCCAGAATACGCCCTCGTCGCTCGCCATCGTTGACGATCTGGTCAAGCTGTCCGCGTGAGATCCGTCGAATCGTCGACAGGAATGCCCATTGATCACCGTGCGGCTCGCCATGGTCGTCAACAAAGACACTGTTGCCCGCCCCGCGCGCGTTCTTCTGTAGCGGTAGAGCAATCAGATTGCCGAAGCCGCCGTGCGGCAGCGTGTCTTGATTCGGAAACAGGCGGTCGTACGAATCGAAGCCGAGGTCGGGTCGGGCCTCCATCGTCTCGGTCAGGATGTACGAACCGAGCTTCCGCGCGAGCGTCGCTGGTACGGCTTCCTCAAAGAACAGCCACACGTGGCCGCCTCGGCCCGATCGTGATCGCTCAAGGGCCGCGGACATGTTCATCCGGCGGCAGGTCTCCACGAACGCCGCGGCATCCTCCAACCAGCTGCCCTTGTCGAAATCCAGGGCCAAGAAGAAGCACGTCTCGTCCAAGAGCATCGGATACACGCCGGCCACGAAGCGCTGTCCGGCGTCGTCATGGCCGGACAGGTGCCACCGAATCACGTCGTCGGTCACGGGGAGGAAGCGACGATTCGGACACTCGGCGCACTTGATGCGCGGCTTTTCGCAGATGCCCCGTACCCACTCGTTGGCGCAGGCCGGTGCGTATCCGGATTTGCCGGTTCTGCGGCTTTCGAATCGTCGCGGATGCACGTCGTCACGCCCGCGAAAGAGCGAGCGAAACAGCCCAATTTTCGCCTCCGGTGAGGACATCTGATCGACGGGGCTGCCATTCTGGTACATCAGCTCCGATGACAATGGATCGTCATGGCCACAGAATCAACAGGCACGGACCGCGTCGGCGTCTCCAGCGCCATGCTTTCGCCGGCTCCGTCGGGTAGCGTGGGGGTAGCGATCCGCTGGGTGTAGAGTCGCCGGGATGAACTGACTCGAGTCGCCACGAAGGTCGAATCTCGAACGTTTCTTGGTGCTCGGAATGACGGAACGGCCGATTTGAAGCGCCGGTCACTCGGTGTGGAACCGAGTGACCGAGCAACTTTCCGAAAAACGGTGGCTGAAAAAACAAAGAGACCGAATTTCCTAGGAAATCCGGCCTCTCTCGAATTCAGAATTGGTCGGGGCGAGTGGATTCGAACCACCGACCCCTCGGTCCCGAACCGAGTGCTCTACCAGGCTGAGCCACGCCCCGACAAAAGCGTGAACACTGATCGTAACACAACCTTGAACCCTTTGAACCCCGTACCCTTTTAACCTTTTGAACCTATTTCCGCATAAACAACGCACGGAAATCCGGTCGATCCTTTAGGGGCGTGAACCGCGGGTCATCGGCGATGGACGATGGCAGAAACCGCGGTGGAATCGTGTTGAGCCACGCAACCGCGGCCGCGTGATCTCCTTTCAGCAGGCACGCTTCAGCGGCCGGCAGGCCGAGATCGCGATAACCGAGATCCTTGTCGCGCAGCTTGCCGAACTCCGCGCACGCAACCGCGTACTGCTTATCGCCGAGCAGCGCTTCTCCGTAAGCGAGGCGCAGCCGCGCATCCGCGGGACGCGCCGCAACCATCGCCGCGTATGCCGTCGCCGCATCGTGAAACTGTCCCGTGTGCACGTAACCCGCAGCCGTCGCTTCCGGCAGTGACGCGCGCAACGCCGCCTGATAAGAGGACGACGTTGCCGTCTTCACAAAGTCCAGCGTCTGATCGATCACCTGGCGTGTCGTATCCGTGTCGTCCGCGATCTCGAACCCGTGGTGGCCTCCCGGATAATTGAGCAACGTCAGAGGCGCGTTCTGCGCGACGGCGCGCGCGGCCATCGTCGAGATCGAGTCGTTCACCGGCGGCCGATCGAGTCCCGCGCGGACGTAGAGAACCGGCAGGTCCAGGCGAAACTGTTTGACGTTGGCGGACCCGTAATACATGACCGCCGCTTTAATTGCGATCATCGCCGGCTCCTCCACTACTGGAAACGCGTTGAAGACGTTGCCGGATCCGGCGTAGACCGCCATCGCCTCGATGCCGTGCTCCGCGCCATGTTGCTCGAGGTAGGAGATGAGGATGCGGAAGTCCGCGACTTCGCTTCCGGACCGAATGTCAGGAAGGATGCCGATGATCCCCTTCGATGCTGCTGCGCGCGCCCATGCTGCATAGAAACGGCCGCTGCGATCGGCGCCAGTCGCGCGGTTGAAAAACACGAGCGCCGGAAATCGCGACCCGGCGGAGGCCGCCGGCTTGTAGACGTCCATCGCGAGACGCGTCGTTCCGGACGTGCCGTATGCGACGTCCGACTGGACCGAAATCTCCACCGCCGGCGCCGCGAACGCCATCCGCGGCTGAATCGGTGCGGCTTGCGCGACGCACGTCACGAGGTATACAGAAAGAAGATGTCCGACCATGCGCGCGAGTCTAAGCTCCCCTTCGAGCTGCCGCCAACAGACGGGTACGAGCAAGCCGCTGGCAGTGATGGCCCGTCGACAGCCAGGGACGGCGGTCATGGTTCGGTTCTGCAAGTCTGGGTGAAACGAGCGAAGCGCGGGCCGATGGACCGCGTGAATGCT
>DASPXV010000172.1:0-5028 GCA_035637115.1 Vicinamibacterales bacterium | reverse complement strand
GCCCGCGCGCCAGTACCAAATTACGCAGACGAGCCGGGCGGGGTTGTTGACGGAGTTGCCGGACTTCGATCTCGGACGCGGTCTGAGCGTCCGGCCGGCCATCACGGCCGGCGGCGGCATTCCGGCACCGTCCGCGTCGGTGGAAGGCGATGCCCAACCCAGCCTCGACGTGACGCAACGGCTTGGCGCGAACGTTCTGGCCTCTGCGACGGTGAACACCGACTTCGCAGAGACCGAAGTCGATACACGACGCACGAACCTTACCCGCTTCCCGCTGTTCTTCCCCGAAAAGCGCACGTTCTTTCTGGAAGGCAGCGACATCTTCTCGTTCGGGCTCGGGCTCAACCAGGATGTCCTGCCGTACTTCAGCCGGCGCATCGGATTGATCGACGACCACGAGGTTCCCATTGCGGCCGGCGGCAAGGTCAACGGCCGCATCGGCAACACGAACATCGGCGCGCTCGCAATCGGCACACGCGAACAGCCGGGAGTCGTGGCCAACGACACGTTCATGGCGGTCGGCCGCGTGAAACGCAATCTCTGGCGGGAGTCCTGGGTCGGGGCGATCGCGACGGTCGGCGATCCACTGGGACGGCCAGGCAGCTGGCTGGGCGGTCTCGACTTCACGTACGCCACCTCGCATTTCCGCGGCGACAAGAATCTGTTGTTCGGCGTCTGGGGGCTCGCGACGGGCCGGCGCGATCTCGGTCGCGATTCAACGGCGCATGGCTTCAAGCTGGACTACCCGAACAACCTATGGGACGCGTCGCTCACCTATAAGCGCATCGGCCGCGATTTCGATCCGTCGATCGGATTCGTGCCGCGATCGGCCGTGCATCTGGCCAACGTCGGCGTCGACTTCAGCCCACGACTATCGCGAGGGCCGATTCAACAGATGTTCTTCGAGTTCCAGCCGTCGCTCGCGACGGATCTCGGGGGACGATGGGAGAGCTATCGCGTGTTCATGGCGCCGATCAATTGGCGGTTCCGCAGCGGCGATCGGGTCGAATTCAACGTGAACCCCACGGGCGAACGTCTGGTCGAGCCGTTCGAGGTTGAAACGGATGTCGTGATTCGCCCCGGGTCGTATCAATGGCGACGCTATCGGCTCGAAGCCGGCACCGCCCAAAAGCGCCGGTTCTATACGCAACTGACGTGGTGGTTCGGCGGGTTTTATGACGGCACGCTTGATCAGTTCCAGTGGACCGGCGCCTGGAATCCGCTGGCGCTGGTGACCGTGGAGTTGAGCGGCGAGCGGAATATCGGACGGCTGCCGAGCGGCCGGTTCACCCAGACCGTCGCCGGCACGCGACTCCGCATGAACTTCTCGCCGGATCTGTCGCTGTCCAGCTACGTCCAATACGACACTGACAGCAAGTCGGTCGGCACAAATACGCGGCTACGCTGGACGTTCCTGCCCGTCGCGGATCTGTTCGTCGTGTATAACCACAACGTCCGATCCATCCTCGATCGATGGCGGCTCGACTCGAATCAGCTGCTCGTCAAGCTGCAGTACGCCTGGCGGCTGTAGCCGGATCAGCGCGCCTCGTAGATGCGGATTTCTGCCTTCTGATTGCCTCGGTGCGGAACCGCAAGGTACAGGCGCGATTGATCAGGAACGAAGAGGGACGTTCGCGCACCGGCTGCGGTCGCGAGGTGAGTCACGCGCGAGAAGCGGCCGCCATCCTGCTCCTGGAACACATCGATGTAGCCTTCCCCGCCGCTCACATAGAGCCGTTTGCGGGCAGCATCGTAGAAGAGATCGTCCGTGTCGCCGACGATGTCGAACGAGCTGGTTTCCTTGGCCGTGGCAGTGTCGTAGACCAGCACCTTCGCGGGTCGCCGGCATCCAACGAACAAGCGGTGATTGGCTTCGTCGAGCGCCATGGGGAAATTCGATTGCGCGCTCACGACCGGCCACGTGGCGACGACGTTCATCCCCGTGCGGTCGACGACCGCGATGTGATCCGCCGTCGGCACGTTCACGAAGACCCGAGAGCCGGAGCGCTCGAGCTGAAACGATTCTGGGTGGCCGGCCAGCTTGGCTTCGCCGAGGACCTTGCCGTCGGCAGGGCTGATCGACGCCAGGGCGCCGCTCTCGAATCCGACGTAGAGCCGTTTGCCGGCGAGGTCGTAGCGTACGTTGTCGGAATCGTCTCCGAGCCGAACGGCTGTCGAGAGATGGTCGTCAGCGGCGTCGATGAACTGCACGCCCTCGCCCTGGCCATTGGCGACGGCCACCAGTCTTGCGTCGGAAAGCATCGCGATGCCTTGTGGCTCTCGAAATCCCGGCAGGCTTTTCAGATGTCTGTTGCCCTTGAGATCGAGCACTTCGACCGTGTTGTTGCCGAGCGCCGCAACATAGAGCCGCTCGGCGCCTGTGTCGACCGCAAGATGGTCGATGCGTCCTTCGACGCCAGGGAGATCGATCGCGGCGACGAGCGCCAACGGCGTCTGCCCTGACGTTGCCTGGAAGGACACGAGCGCGATCGCGATACCAGCCAAGGTCAGTCGTATCACGGCAGCCTCACTGAAGACGAGGCCGATGGGGAGTACGAGAAATCGTCGAAGACGGTCACCGAATCGGCCTTCGTCCAGACGCCGACTTTCCCAGCATCCTTGAACGTTTCGTCGTCCCAGTCGATCGCCTTTTTGCCGTCAAGAGTCACGGTGAAATGACTGCCTTGGAAGTCGACGCGCAACGTGTGCCACTGGTTCGAGGCAACTTTCATGTTCGCCCGTTTCCGTTCGGTCCGTCGTCCGTTCACGGTGTCGTAGATCGTGACGTTGTCTTCAAGTGCATTCGCACGCGCCACGTAGTAGTTGTTTACGTCCTTCAGCCGCCAGACCACGCCGCCCGCCTGATCCTCTCTGCCGGAGATCGCCTTGAACTTCACCTCCACGAAGCCGTCCTTGAGATTCGTGTCGTCCTTGAAGCAGACGGGATACGTGGCCACGCCCGACTGTTTGAGGACATTCGGCCTGCTGGGAGCCGTGTCATCTCTTTCGATTGTCCACTTTGCGTTGCCGCTGCCCGTTTTGGTGGCCGTCCACCCCGGGGGCGCCTGGCCGGCCGGCGCGTTGTCGAAGTTGACGGAGTCAGCCACGGCGGCGAACGCCAACGTGCCGGCAACGAGGAACGTCGCTACAGCAAATGTCTTCATGAGAAGCTCCCTTGATGATCAATGGTCGCGGCCTCACTCGAATCTGAGGGCTTCGATGGGATCGAGCCTGGCGGCCTGCCGTGCCGGGTAGTAGCCGAAGAACATGCCGATCGCAGCCGAGCAGCCGAATGCGACAGCGATCGCGTTCGCCGACACTCGCGTCGGCCACTGAAACGTCTCTGCAATGGTCCGCGCCCCCAGCATTCCCAGGCCAATTCCAATCGCGCCGCCGATGAGGCTCAGAATCACCGCTTCGACGAGGAACTGCCGGAGGACATCGCGGCCGCGCGCACCGACCGCCTGCCGCAGGCCGATCTCGTGGGTCCGTTCGGTGACCGACACGAGCATGATGTTCATGATGCCGATGCCGCCCACGAGCAGCGAGACCGAGGCCACCGCCGCCAGCAGGCTCTCCATCGTCTGAGTGGATTGTTTGACGGCCTCGGCGATCTCGGTCGGATGGCGGAGGTTGAAGTCGTCGTCGGCCCCCGGTCTGATGTGATGACGGTCATGCATCAGCGCGGCAATCTCCTGTTCGGCCTGATCGACGACGGCCGCAGACGTGGCCGACATCAGAATGTCGTCGAGCCACGTCTGGCCCTTGATCTTTTTCATCACCGTCGTGTAGGGCATCAGGAAGTTGTCGTCCTGATCCTGCCCGGTGGCGGAGGCGCCTTTCACCTCCAGGACGCCGATGACGGTGCAGATCTGATCCTTGACGCGGATGGTTTCACCGATCGGGTCCTGGGCCCCGAAGAGTTGTTCGACGACGGTCTGGCCGAGCACGCAGACGTTGTTGGCGCGTTGCACGTCGACGTCCGTGTACATCCCGCCGCGCACGACGCTCCAATTCTTGAGCGTGAGGTATTCCGGACTGACGCCACGAACCGATGTGCTCCAGTTCTGGTTGCCGTACACCATCTGCACGCGGGTGTCTGCCTGCGGGGTCACATTCGTGACGAGGGATACGCGGTCGCGGATCGCCTCGTAGTCGCCGAGCGTGAGGGTTCTGGTCCCGAACGTGCCGGTGCGGACGCCGCCCCGATTCACGCCCCCGGCTTCGACCCAGATCATGTTGGCGCCGATGTTCGTGATCGCCCGTTCGACGCTCGCTTGCGCGCCTTCGCCGATCGCCACGACGCAGATAACCGCTGCCACGCCGATGATGATGCCCAGCATCGTCAGGCCCGTCCTCAGGGCATTCTGGCGCAGTGCCTTCAGGGCGAGTCGCGGGATTATGAACAGGTTCATCGCCTCACCGGCCTGCTAGCTGGATTTCGGCGGTTGAACGACTGCGGGCACCTGGCCCGAGCAGCGGCGTCAGGTGTGCGGCCTGGCTACTCGGAATCGCGAAGCCGACGAACACACCCAGCAGCGCGAGTTCGACGAAAAGCGTGACGATCAACACCTTGGCATTCAGTTCGATCCCAAGGAAGTTTACGGCGGTCACCAGGAGGACGGCGGCGCTCGCGACCGCGTGGATTCCGTAGGGCGGCAGTCCGTCGTCCATCTGCGCCGTGTACGTGGCGAAGGCGAGAGCGATGACAACGGTGGACACGATGCCCTTGCCCAAGTAGGCGCAACCGGCGACGAACCCCATCGTGGAGTAGCCGAACTTGCGCGACCACGTGAACCCGCCGCCTTCCTGCGGGAAATGAATACCGACTGAAGCGGCGCTCAATCCGGTCGCCAGCGGCACCAGGCCGCTAAAGATCATGGCGAGCAGCAGTCCACTGCCCGCTTTTTCCGCGGTCGCGCCCAGCGCCGCGAACAAGCCCGTGCCGATGATCATGGCAGCGGTCAGGAACGTCGCGGAGGTCCTGCCAAGGACACGACGCAGCGACCGGCCCGATGGGACTTCCTT